>CAZXVZ010000215.1:0-4913 GCA_964644085.1 uncultured Syntrophus sp.
ATGAACATGTGTAAAAGATTGTTAAAACCAATAAAAGAGATAGTAAGTGCTTACCTGTAGTTTCAATATACTTTCACATGATCAATGACAACCATGAGTATTATCGGAAAAGATATAAATAAGAATAAAGCCTTTGTCTTTGTTATTGAAAAGCAGTCCTTGGAAAATATTTCGCTATTTGGGATGAATTGGGACAAATAGAATATACAGATTACATAGAGAGAAGGTTTATTAAATAGTTCAAGGAGAGTATTTACGTAATTGATAGACATGTGAATAGCACAATAGTTCGATAACGCCTAAGCAGCAAAATTAGCATTCGTGAATGTAATTTTTAATTTCAAGGATCACTTAAGCGCTGCCGATCTAAAATTGTGGTCTGAAATAAATGCTTTTTTCTGATAGGAAGATGGCTTGCTTGAGAAAAAGCTATACTTATATGGGCAACAAGATGCGTATTCAATAGATTGGGTAGACCCAAGATAAGACGGAAAGAAATGAAGTCTCTGAAGCAAATATGAGACCTATAAATATATGTAAATCAGGAGGAACATTATGCAAACCGTTCAGTGGATAACAGCAAAAGATGTTGTCCGGGTCAATGCTCTTAAATGGCCGAACAAAATAGGGATTAAGGATCTTTACAAACGTTATACCTTTAAAGAGTGGAACGAGCGCTCCTGCAGACTCGCCAATGCCCTCGCCGACATGGGTATGAAGAAAGGTGACCGCTTTGCCGTACTTGCCTACAACTGTGTCGAGTGGATGGAGATCTATGCTGCCGCGGCAAAGGGAGGTTTCATCTGTGTTCCCCTCATGTTCAGGCTTTCCGTTCCGGAGATGGAGTACAACATCAACCACAGTGAGTGCAGGGTCTTCGTAGTCCAGGGTGGTAAGGACGGAGCGGACGGCAAGGAATTCCCCTGGATCAACCAGGTTAATGGCATGAAAAAGAACATCCCCACGGTCGAGAAATATGTCTCCTTTGCTTTGGGCAGCGAGACCTACGACGGCTTTATCTCTTACGAAGAAGCCATCGCCATGGCGAGTCCTGAGGAACCTACTGCAAAAGTAGATAGTGAGGATATCTGGGTCATCATGTACACGAGCGGCACAACGGGCAAGCCGAAAGGCGTCATGAAGAGCCACCGGTGTCTTATGGCGGAGTATATGACCCAGATTATCGAACTGCAGTTCGATGCCGATGGCTGTAATCTCCTCGTTATGCCCTGCTGCCACGTCAATTCCATCGTCTATTCCTTTGTGAACACCTGGGTGGGAGGGGCGGTCATGGCCTACAACATGGTGAGCTTCAGTCCTGAAGACCTCTTGAAGACATTCTCTGATCACAAGGTGACCTTTGTGTCTCTCGTTCCCACGCACTACATCATGATGCTCGCACTTAGCGATGAGACAAAACAGAAATACGATCTGACAAGTTTGAAGAAACTCCTCATCTCTTCCGCGCCGGCAAGAAAGGACACGAAAATAGGGCTCCTCAAGATGTTCCCCAACGCGCAGCTCAGCGAAGCATACGGTTCCACGGAAACAGGCGTTGTGACGGTACTGCCGCCCCATGAGCAGCTCACGAAACTGGGTTCCTGCGGGAGAGAAGTCGTCAATTCGGATTATCTGAAGCTCTACGATGAAGAGGGGAACCCTGTCACGGAACCCAATAAAGTAGGTGAGGTCTATGCGAGGAGCGGACAGCTGTTTTCCGGCTACTGGAAAGACCCTGAAAAAACAGCAAAGGCCTTCAGAGAGGACGGTTACTTCAGTGCCGGTGACATGGGATATAAAGATGAAGACGGATACCTCTTTCTTGTTGACCGCAAGGCGAACATGATCATATCCGGCGGCGAAAACATCTTCCCTTCCGAGGTGGAGAACTGTATCGGCGGATTTCCAAAGGTGAAGGATGTGGCTGTTATCGGCGTTCCCCACGAGAAATGGGGAGAGTCGGTGATGGCCGTTATCGTTCTCCATGAAGGCGAGCAGGCTACCGCGGATGAAGTCACTGCCTACTGCAAAGGCAAAATCGCCGGCTTCAAGGTTCCCAAGAGTATTGTTTTTATTAAAGACGAAGAAATGCCCAGAACAGGGACCGGAAAGAATCTCCACAGGGTCTTGCGAGAGAAATACGGCATGTGGAAAGACCACACGTAAGAAATGACCGGCAACCAGGACGGTCCTGCTATCCGTCCTGGTTGCCCTTTGATTTTTCTTGTCACAGACGTGACGAATGCCTAATAAGGAGTTCCCATGACGGACACACAGAGAGAAAGTGCTTTAGCATTAACCGCAAAATATTACAGGGATTATGGGGTGCGGGCGAGGCAACTGCGGGATACGGGTTCAAAGGTCATCGGCTATCTGTCTGCCCTCTGCCCCGTCGAGATAATCACCGCAGCAGGTGTGGTGCCCTTAAGGCTCAAGGGTAACGTATCGGAAGCCATCACCAAAGCTGACGCCCACATGGAGACCATCGTCTGTCCCTTCGTGCGCAATGTCTTTGACGCGGCCCTCAAAGGAAGGTATTCCTTTCTTGACGGTATGGTTCTCCCCCACCAGTGTGACTCCATCGACAGAACCTATGATATCTGGAGCGATACCCTCCGCCTCCCGTACTGGCATTTTCTCAATATGCCCCACGTCACGGATGAAGCCTCTATTGAATTTACGAAGGAGATCCTCCGGGTATTTGTGAGGAGCCTGGCAGAGTTCACCGGGAAAGCAATCACCGATACGGCCATCAGCGAGGCCGTCAAGGCCCACAATGAGAACCGGAGACTCATGCGGGAACTCTATAATCTCCGTAAAACCCACCCGCCCCTCATCTCAGGAGTGGAGATGACGCAGGTCCTCGTTGCTGCTATGAGCCTGCCTGTTGACGAATCAAGTTCACTCATCAAAGCAGTGACCGAAGAGGTGGTACGAGGAAAACCTGTATCCAACGGGAAGAAACGGATCATGCTCGTTGGCGATCAGATTGATGATATTGCCCTTATTCAAATTATCGAACATGCCGGCGCATCACTTGGTTATGGATAGCCTCTCCATCGGCAGCAAGATGTACTGGGAAGATGTGGACCTTACCGCAGACCCTCTGGAAGGAATCGCCATCAGGTACTTACGGAAGCTCAAGCTCCCCACGACCTATGTTGGTGAAAACATCACCTATGAGGAAAACTTGAAGATCCGCTTCGGCCACCTGACAGAGCACATACAGGACTTCCGTGTTGATGGGGTCATTCTCTTCATTTACAAGTACTGTGATCCATACGGGTTTGAGGTGCCGGCGCTGAAAGGTTTCATTGAAAAAGAAGGGATCCCCGTACTGTATCTGGAGGATGAATATTCCACCTCCGGTTTGGCCCGGACAAAGACCCGGATCGAGGCATTTTTAGAAATGATTGCGTAGAGAGGAGACCAAAGATATGGCCCAGGACAAAAAGCAAAGACCGCTGGCAACGCAGGCAGCAACGAGAATACCCAAGATGGTGAAAGCCAATATGGCAGCTACCCTTAAGGCAAAAGAGGAAGGAAAGAAGGTGGCCTACGCCTATATTCAGGATGCCCACGACGAGATTATGCGGGCCATGGATATTGTCCCCGCCTGGGGGGAGAGCTTCTCCGGTGTCTGCGCGGCCAAACGTGACGCCGAGAAGTACCTCCAGAAAGCGGAATCGGATAATTTCTCCCGTTCGCTCTGCACCTATGCGACGTGCAGTCTCGGCTTCGATATGGTCCGCGAGGAGGGAAACGGTGGTGCTGTTGCCGATGCTCCCTGGGGCGGCATGGGAAGACCCGATATGATCCTGGGCAGCGCGCAGCAGCTCTGCGACCCCCGCATCAAGTGGCCCCAGGCCACACAGCAGTATCTTCCCGATGTCCCCGTCTTTGTGGGGAACATGTACTACCCTCCCTTTGATCCCAAAGTTGACCAGAGGAGCGTAGAGAAGTTTTACGTGAAGTATGCAACAGAAGAACTGCACGCCTGTGTCCGCTTTTGTGAAAAACATACCGGCAAAAAGATGGACTGGGACAGGCTGGAAGAGGTTGTCGATCTCTCCGATAGGACCTGGGACCTCTTTATTGATACCTATGACCTTCGTAGAGCCGTTCCTACCCCCATGGATACCGGTGATGCCATGAATACCATGGTGCCCATATCGTTCATGCTCGGCACGCAAGAGGCCTATGATTTTTACCGTGATCTCAATGTAGAGCTGAAACAGAAGATCCAGGAAAAAAAGGGTGTGGCAGATAATGAGAAATACCGGCTTCTCTGGGGCGCAGGGCTCCCCTCCTGGTTTGCCCTTGGTGACTTCCAGTACTTCAATGAAAAGGGCGCTGTCTTCCCCGCGGAAGTCACGTACCGCGTCGCGGAGAAGCTCACCCGTCTCGATATTCCCAAAACAAGCGATCCCCTGGAGCACATAGCCTGGCGGTTCATTCGGTACTATACCCACTGGTATGACAAGGCGCGCAAACGCCCCGGTTCAATCCCCAAGGTTGAGCGGATCATCGAAATGATAGAAGATTATGATCTTGACGGCGTCGTTTTCCATACCGCTTTTTCTTGCCGGAGCTGGCATGCCGGCAATATTCACCAGGTCAATACCCTGAAGAAAGTCTACGGAGACATTCCCATCCTGATTATGGAAGGTGACATTGTTGATATCAGTTCATACAACGAGGCCGACACACATAACCGGATTGATGCCTTTGTGGAAATGCTCGAAGCATATAAAAAAAGAAAGAATTAGAGGTTTAATGTCTGCATCATAAAAATGGAATAACACCCCACAGGAGGTTCCCAGGAACTCATCCATCTGATTTGGATCTGGTGGAGTAGAAAAAGAAGCAAGAGAGAAACAATAAGCCATATGGAGGTTTTATGAAAAAAATAC
>CAZXVZ010000216.1:0-4891 GCA_964644085.1 uncultured Syntrophus sp.
AAGCAATCCCTGTGCCATTCTGCGGTCCTGATTAACTTATTGATATTATGGATGTCTTGACTTTAATCGGTTATAGCAAGGGGATTATTTGTCGAAAAACACCTGTTTAATCGACATATTTGTCGAAAACATTATTAATACTTTATCGTAAAACCAGCGATATGTCGGAATTTCCTTCACAAACACGCTCCCTCAAGCTCCTGCGGCTGCAATTACAGGGGCTTGCGTCGCCCCCTCCACGGGCATAAGCCCGTGGAGCCACCCCTTCTTGTCCGCTGTGCGGACTGTTCTATGCTTCCACTCCACTTCGGAACTTTTGCTTGACGCAAAAGACCAAGCTTGCTTGTCTCTTGAGAGTTTGCTTCAGGAAATCCGACTTAGCGCTGAATAACAAAACCGAGATATCGAGCTGCCAGCATTACGAAGATCAGACAGGGGGAAAATCTAATATGACTGATTTACAATGGCGAGTCTATGAAGGTAAATTGGTATTATTCGTCGTCGAAGCCATCTACCAGTTGGGCAATAATCTTGCAATGGTCTGCAATTCTTTCAAGGTTGACGAGAATATCAATATATATGGGACCGGCTTCAGCCCGACAGACCTTTTCATAGAATCGTTCCATATGTCTGGCTACGGCATTTTTTATCTTTACGTTGATACCTCTTTCCCGTTCTATGATGCTTCTGATTTTGTTCATGTCTTTTCGTTCAATGATCGAAGCTGTTTCAGCCAGGTTTTCTGTGACCAATCCTCCGATTTCCCGCAATTCGGTATACGCTGCATCTGAAAAGAATGATTTACGCATGTGCTTGGACTCGGCAAGTTCTGCAAGATTGGTGGAATGGTCGCCAATGCGTTCGATGGCGGAAGTAAAAGAGGAAAATGCAAATAATTTTTTTGAAAGGTTGAGAGAGAGTTCCCCGCAAGAAATATTCCAGAGATATTTTGTAATTTCTGACTGAAGATTATCAACAACAAGCTCAAGGTATATAACGTCCTGTCTTTTTTTGGTTTGATAATCGTAAATCAGGTTAAAACTCTCGCGAAACATTTTCTGTGCGAGAAGCATTTCCCGGCATAGCTCTTTTTTCACGCAGGCAAGCGCTTTATCAGGATTGGGAAAACATTCCTGATCAAGAAATTCAGGCCACAGGGGAAGAGTTTCCTCTTTACCGGGAAGGATCGTTTCCACGAGTTTCGAAAAGGACTTCATGGGACCGATAAAAATAATAACGATAAGGAGGTTGTAAAAAAAATGGCCGAAGGCAATCTGCTGGGCAATATCTGATGAGAGAGATTTTAACAATGAGACAAAGAGGCTGAGAGAGAGAAGACATATCAGGGCACCGGAGCATTTAAAGAGGACGTGTGCCACGGCGCTTTTCTTGCCGTTGATATCGGTGGCTACACTGCCGAGGAGGGCTGTTGCTGTAGTACCCACATTTGCCCCTAGGAGAATAGGAAAGGCATTGTCAATGGTGATAAGTCCCTGTTGCCCGAGGATGACAAGAATACCGATGGGGATTGCCGATGCCTGAACAATGATAGTAAAAACAAGGCCGATGAAAAATCCAATGAGCGGGTTTTCCGTTTCCCTGAAAAAGTGGATAAAAAGCTGATTTTCCCCGAGCGGTATTGTCGCGTCCCCGATGAGGCTCAGGCCAAAAAAAATCGTGCCGAAATAAATAACCATTTCACCAATGGTTTTCAAACGCTGTTTTCCGATAAAATAGACTATGATGCCTGCGAAAAGCAGTATCGGTGATATGGCAGTTACTTTCCAGACAACAAGCTGAATCGTAAGCGTTGTGCCAATATCCGCGCCGAGTATAATTCCCAATGAGTGATAAAAACTGATAAGGCCGGCACTGACCAATCCCATTGTAAGGAGAGTTGTCGCCGAACTACTCTGAAAAACGATCGTTGAGAGAAGTCCTGTAAGGAGCCCGTAAAAAGGTTTTTTTACGGCAAACCGGATGTACTGCCTCATTCGGGAACTGAAAACCGCCTGCATGCCTAAGCTCAGCTTCAACATACCGAAAAGGAAAAGGGCGACACCAGTTATGAAGAGGAGGATTTCCTTCATGACAATGTCATTGATCTCAGGTTGCTGTTATGAAACCTTACTGCCGTTTGCAATATCTTTATCCGTGGTCAGTAGTATAACGGAACTTTTGTCCTCGGTTGAAGCGGCAAGGAGCATTCCATGGGACATAATGCCTCGCAGCTTCCTCGGCTCCAGATTGGCGACGATGACAATCTTCTTCCCCACCAGTTCTTCCTTGGAATAATACTGCTTTATTCCCGCCACTATTTGCCTTTCTTCGACCACATCGATGGTCAGTTTATAGAGCTTGTCGGCGCCTTCTATATCCTCGCATGATTTGATTTCAGCAACTCTCAGATCCATCTTCTGAAAGTCTTCAAAGGTGATATTTTCCATGTTTCACTCCTTATTCACATTTATTAAAATCCAACCACACTCCTTCGCCCTCAGTGCAGAAGGCAGGGTGAGGGGTAATCCGTAGCAGGGGTGGGTTCATCTACTTATTCCTGAACATAATTTTTCAGAATGCCTATGCCATTTATTTCGACTTCCACTGTATCTCCGGCTTCTATGATACCCACTCCCGGAGGTGTTCCCGTGATGATTACATCGCCGGGCAAAAGCGTCATGATCTCAGATATAAAGGACACGAGATCAAAGACGTCAAAGATCATATTTTTCGTGTTTGAATTCTGCTTTATAATACCATTCACTTTGGTAATGATGGAAAGATTTGTCGGATCAATATCTGAAACAATTCTCGGGCCGAGGGGGCAGAAGGTGTCAAACGATTTTGCGCGCGTCCACTGACCGTCAATTCGCTGGAGGTCCCGCGCCGTGACATCGTTGGCGCAGGTATAGCCCGCGACAAACCGCCGGGCCTCATCCTTTGAGATGTTTTTTGTTTTTTCTTTGATGATGACGGCAAGCTCTCCTTCGTAGTTGAGTTCTTTTGTCTGAGCCGGAAGGATAATGGCATCTCCGTTTCCGATAACCGAGGTTGAAGGTTTTATGAAGATCAGGGGGTGCTCAGGCATGGCCATTTTGAGTTCCCTGGCGTGGTCCCTGTAGTTGAGACCAACGGCTATGATTTTAGTTGGACTAATGACGCAGTCCATTGTTCCTCCTCAGGTTAATCTTTCATATTGTATCCTTTTCCTCTCCACTGCTGTCAAGAAAGAAATGGAATGTTGACAAATTGTATTCACGCGATAGAATATAAAGATGGCATACATCTGTGGAAAGAAAATTATTAGTTATGTTTCTATTATTTCTGCCGGAATATTCATCCTTTATCTGGTAAATAGTTGCGCCGTCAACCCTGTTACCGGACAGAGCCAGCTTATGCTTGTCTCTGAAGAACAGGAAGTTGCAATGGGAAAACAAATTTATCCCAATGCCCTCTGGGGTGGTGAGGGCGGCGGTGGTGAATACAAAGACCCCAATCTCAAGGCGTATTTAAAAAATATTGTTGTCAATATCCAGCGCGTATCACACAGGCCTGGTCTGCCTGTTGATTTTGTCATCCAGAATTCTTCCGTACCGAATGCCTGGGCAATTCCCGGCCATGTCGCCATGACAAGAGGACTTCTCGCTGCTCTCGACAATGAAGCCGAGTTTGCCTTTATCATGGGCCACGAAATGGGTCACGTCTCGGCGCGACATTCCGCGAGCCAGATGAGTAAGGCCATGCTTGGCCAGGTCTTGCTCGGCGGCACCGGCCTCGCCTTTGGCAGCAGCGGTTATTCGGATGCCGTATTGACAGCGGGATCGATAGGCACGAGTCTGGTGCTTTTAAATTACAGCCGTTCCGACGAACTGGAAGCGGACAAACTGGGCGTTCTTTATATGTCACGGCTCGGTTATGATCCGAAAAACGCTTTGAGCGCCCACAGAAATCTTGAAAAGGTATCTCAGCAATATGCTCAATCCATCGGACAGGAACGTTCGGAACAGGGTTTCTTTAACGAACTGCTCTCCACCCACCCCCGGACCGATATACGCGCAGATGAGGTTCAAAACATCATAAATCAGACCCCGCGGGGGATGATGAAAGGTGACGGAACCGGAAGACAGCAGTTCCAGAACATGATTGCCGGCTTACGCAGGGTAAATACGATCTACTTCAACTATTACGACAAGGCCGCGCGGGCACTCAACAAGACCAACCTTCAGGAGGCATCATCGCTGATTACGCAGGCCATCTCCATGGACCGGACACAGCCCGCATTCTACACACTCAGCGGTTTTATCGCTCTTAAGAGAAATAATGAAAATGAGGCGCGGCGGCAGTTCCTCCAGGCGCTCAGCATTGACGGTAATTATCAGCCGGCGTTAAGGGGTTTGGGGGCCGTTCAATATGCCAACGGTAATTATAATGAAAGCATTAATTATCTGAAGAAGAGCCTGACATTGTTCCCCGAGGACGCTCCTTCGCATTACTTTCTGGGTATGAGTTATTACAAGACGAGGTCGTACAGGCCAGCCATTGAGCATCTGAGTGAGTTTGCCGAGGCGCAGCCGAAGCATCCGAGAGTGCATGGAGTACTAGGTCAGTGTTATGAGAATGTAAATGATCTGCAGTCAGCGTATAATGAATATATGCTGCAGGTGCAGATTGACGCGAACAGTGACATAGGCAGGACATCAGCCACCCGGGCAAATGTCCTCAAATCATCTGTACGACAGAAATAAGAGCTGAGATTTTTAGTCGGTATATCCTGTAAGAATTATGTTTATGATATTGCCTTGGAGAATATTAACGCTTCAATACCATATTTGCATATTCCGTGTAAGAACCCTGAATAATGCTACAATTATGGATTGCAATAAAATAATTG
>CAZXVZ010000217.1:0-2314 GCA_964644085.1 uncultured Syntrophus sp.
TATCAAACCTTGAAATAATGTAGATGTCCGCAGCCAGCAACTCCTGGTATTATTCCCTTGACGGGTATAAGGCTGCCCTGATATTATTGAGCAACGACAATCAACCGGGTAAAAGCGCATTTCTATTTAGTCTGTTGAATGGATTAAACCCGTTTGGAACACAGAAGGGGTAGCTCATACGAAAACAGAGTTTTTTATCGTATGGTGTATTTTGAGCGGTGTAATCTTTATGATTATTATAACGCCGCATGTTATTCCTGCTTCGTGGGTAGGGAACATTGTCCCGCAATGCACAGCCAGGATTAAAGGTGGTTCTTGTGCTCTCTGCGGTATGACAACCGCTTTCTATCACATTGCGGACGGGGCTTTTGAAAAAGCCCGTCAGGCTAATGCCTACTCCATCGGACTTTATTTTATGTTTCTGATGAATGAAGTTATCATTGGGATATTTATCCTACACAAAATGCTAAGGAGGATTGATCTATGCAGGTATTGAGTCTGGTATGGGGAATTCTCGCAATAATCGGTATGTTGGTAGCGTTCTTTCCCTGTTTGGGGTCTTTTAACTGGCTTAACATCCCCTTTTCAGGCCTGGGATTGATATTTTGTGTTTTCGCGCTCCTCAAGGCTGAACCGACGAATAAAAATAAAGCTGTTGTTGGCATTGTTCTATGTGCCATAGCAGTCCTTTTCGGAATTATAAGGCTTTATTTAGGCGGTGGAATAGTTTAAGGGATCGTATACGGGCAGAAAAAAGACTATTATTCCTTGCAGCTATTTAACATTAACCGGGTTAACATTTGCGGACGAAACTCTCTTGGTAAAAATATATTTATAAAGTTGCAACCCTTGGGATGAAAAACCATCCCCCCCGTAATTTTTAATTTCATTTGGATACTCGCGAGTTCTTTCATATCATGGATGGACCTCTCGCTATGAAGGTATGTTCCACCCATTGTTTACTCCCTTTTCTTTAGCCTGACAGCGTGGTTACTTGCCCCACCGGTGGTAATTTTTACGCTCAACAATATTTAAAAAACTTACGAATTTTGAATATCATGAAAGAGGTTACATGGAGGTTACAGGAAATGGATTGTCCTAAAAAAGCAAGGAATGAAGGATAAAAGATGATTTACGAAACCTTCGATTGTCGGCCTCATACTGTCGCCTTGGGTAAAGGTCCAAAGATAAAAGCCCAAAGCCCCATGGAATACAGAAAACGAAGAGATATTGAATTTGTTAAAAGTATTTTAAATCAGCATCAGCCAGGATTACTTCGGGATTGCCTCAAAGTAAACAGGTATAACCGTTTCGCCCTTACCAGCCCGCCAGATTGTAATGATCACAGTTTTGGGTGGCACCGTATTCTCCAATGCGGCATCCAATTCCTGGTCGTCATTTATTGGATGTTCGGCAAATTTGAGAATAACATCGTCCAATTGCAACCCGGAATCAAAACCCGCACCAGGCCCAACGTAAGTAACGCGTGTTCCTTTTACTTCCTTCATGCCTAATTTGTTTGCCGTAATCTGATTCAGCTTAACTGTGACGACACCAAGATTAGCTTTCGGCCTGACAATCATATCCTTTTTTGGATCTGTTTTCTGCGACTTGCTCGCCGCCGAAGTATCAACGGATTTGATAACGTAGTTGGCAAAACTTGCTTTTAGCTCCAATATGCTCGGTGAACAACCAAAAAAGGATGAACAGTTGGCGCGAAAGTTGATTGTATATGACCCGGGGTAATCTTCTGTTTTTGTAATTGAAAAGTACGCATCTTTTGAGTTGTAAGGATAATCTGTAGTTATTATCGTCTCATTAGCGATCTTGATGGGAGCCTCGGCGTTATTCTTTACCCATGTCAGCGCCCGTTCCCATTTTACTTCACAATCAGGCCCCTTGAAACAGGTGAGATTCTGCCCGGCATCACGTGTCCATTGTGACCGCTGCGTTGATGACATACCGGTACACGCCGAAAGAAGAAAAATCAGAGAAATCACCATGATCGGATTTCTTGCTATGCTGGATGTGCTCAAAGATCTGCAATAAAAATACTCTGTTTTCATTTATCTCCTTTCAGGATCAGCGTTACTGTCTTTGATGTCATCTTTTTGATTACTTGCATCAATTGTAACGAAATTATGTCTTATCCTCAAGATAAAAAAACAGCTGTAGAGACAATACCCGAATACGGGCATGAGATAGATTACACACTATCGGATACCTTATGCCAAGTCGCCTTCATTCATATAGCTTTGTTGCCTTCCTCGTCGCACTTCTCGACGTACCGGCTGTACGCCTGCGTCCGGGTACC
>CAZXVZ010000217.1:2414-4815 GCA_964644085.1 uncultured Syntrophus sp.
CCGGGTACCGCTCTGGGTGCTATTTTTGAATGCGACTTGGTATTTGGCAATTTGTGAATCCCACTGTGAACCGCTAACAAACCTATTATATATTCAGATGAATATATAGAATATTAATTACAATCTTACTTCATACGTGTGATTCAGTAACACTAACGTATATCTTCCCCTTGGACAGCCTGACAACCAGCGCCTCGGCTTCTCGCACATCAGCGCTATCAAGTACAATCGCACCCGTAGTCTTTTTCTCGGTTATGCTATAGCCCCTTCTCAAAATATTATCGGGATTTAAATCTTCTATCCTTTGCGAGAGCGTATCCACTTTTTTGCGGGTGTCTCTCATGTAATTGGAAAGGCTGTGCATGAGATTACCGAGAAGTTCATCGAGATACATACTGTAGCTCGTAAAAAAGTCCTTTCGCTCTTTCAGTTCCGTGGCCTTTTGGTAAAAAAGAAATTTTGAGCGCTCAAGCCCATTCCGCATGTTCTGAATGAGGCTGTTTTTTAATGCGTCAATAGTATTCTGTGTCTCAGTTTTATTCGGCACAACAAGGTCCGCCGCGGCCGTGGGTGTTGGTGCTCTCAGGTCAGCGACAAAGTCGGCAATAGTGAAATCAGTCTCATGACCTATTGCTGAAACAACGGGTGTCCGGCAGGCTGAAATAGCGCGCGCTACACCTTCATCATTGAAACAGGAAAGATCTTCCAGGGAGCCGCCACCTCTTCCAACGATAATGACATCCGATTTTTCTTTGTTATCAAGGTATGCTATGCCTTCAATAATCTCCGCGGCCGCTTCTTCTCCCTGAACCTTGACAGGATATATTACCACAGACATGTTAGGAAATTTCCCAAAAATAATTCTCAGCATGTCCTGTATGGCCGCTCCCAGGGGCGACGTGACAATACCAATACGTCCTGGAAAAAAAGGAAGAGGTTTTTTTCGTGCTTCATCGAAAAGA
This sequence comes from uncultured Syntrophus sp., assembly GCA_964644085.1. GTDB lineage: Bacteria > Desulfobacterota > Syntrophorhabdia > Syntrophorhabdales > Syntrophorhabdaceae > PNOF01. The sequence continues at coordinate 3,377 of CAZXVZ010000217.1, forward strand.
CCTTCCTTGAAGAGTTTCTCCTTCAAGGCCAGGAATTGCAGATAAAGATTACCCTGATCTGTCTTTACCCTTATGTTACTCACAATGAGTTGATACTCTCCCCGTTTTTCGTATATATCAACTCTGCCGTCACAAACGACGGTGTCGCCCTCCTTAAGGGTCTCATTTGAAAACTTACCTCGATAATTAAAGGCTACCGCCTTCATCATGGCGGAATCGTCCTTGAGAGTAAAGTAGAGGTGTCCCGAAGGATAGAGTTTCGCGTTTGAAACTTCTCCCTCCACACGAATGTTTCTGAAACGGCCGCTTATCAGTTGTTTCAGTATTGCTGTGATTTCCGTGACGGTGTAAATTGCTGTGTCGAATGCGGGAAAGGGCGCCATTATTTTTTCAGGTAATCCTTCATACGCTTCATGGAACAGAATTCCCCGCACATGCTGCAAACATCATTCTTGAGGTTCCGATCTTTCCGGAATTGTTTAATCTTGATGGGATCGATTGCGCGTTTAATCTGCCCGTTCCAATCAAGGGCTTTGCGGCATATCGACATGGCTCTGTCACGCTCAATGGCATTGCTATTTCCACGAGCGAGATCAGCGGCATGCGCCGCGATTTTCGTGACGATGACACCATCCCATACATCCTGAGACGAAGGCAGACCAAGGTGTTCTGACGGGGTCACGTAGCAGAGAAAGTCAGCACCGTAATATCCTGCAATGGCGCCGCCGATTGCCGAGGTAATATGATCATAGCCGGGCGCGATATCGGTGACAATTGGACCAAGCACGTAAAATGGTGCCTCATTACAAAGCTTTTTCTGGAGGACTATATTTGTCTCGATTTGATTGATGGGCACATGGCCGGGACCTTCAATCATGACCTGTACATCATTTTCTATGGCTTTCGCGCAGAGCTCACCGAGAATGACGAGTTCTTCTATCTGGCCCCTGTCCGTTGCGTCTGCAACACAGCCGGGACGAAGTCCGTCACCGAGGCTTAAGGTCATGTCGTATTTCTTGGCAATTTTTACGAGTCTGTCGAACTGTTCGTAAAGAGGGTTTTCTTTTTTGTTGATAATTATCCACTCGGCAAGGAAAGCCCCGCCGCGGCTCACGATGTCAGTTATCCTCCCCTGTTTTTTGAGGCGTTCAAGCGATCCCCGCGTGACGCCGCAATGGACCGTGATGAAATCCACACCGTCGACACCGTGTTTCTCAATGACATCAAATATGTCATCAGGTTCCATTTTCGTAACAGGTTTTTTCTTTTTCACAGTTTCCACGGCGGCCTGGTAAATGGGAACCGTGCCAATCGGTATTTGTGCTTCCGTCATGATGATTTTGCGTATCTCATCGAGATTTCCGCCGGTGGACAGGTCCATTACGGCATCCGCACCCGCTTCGCGCGCCATCTTCAATTTTTTCAACTCGCCCTTGATA
>CAZXVZ010000218.1:0-4769 GCA_964644085.1 uncultured Syntrophus sp.
GGCCTTTTTTTCTTCGTTCCAACCGTTCTTTTAGAAAATAAACAATCGAAACAGGCCGGATTCATATTATGAACTGGCGATGAGAGCCGCGCCTAATGCTGCCGTAATCTGCGGTTCATCCGGGACGAGGACCGGCACGCCCAGTTCCGTCTCGATGGTCTTCACCAGGCCGAGATCCTTCGCCCCTCCCCCTGTAACAACGCAGGCTTCCTCGAGGCTAAGACGGGTGACGAGATTGATAATCTTTGACGCCATAGCTTTGTGCACACCGGCAAGGATATCACCGGCGAGGGCCCCTTCGGCGACCCGTGAGACAGCCTCCGATTCAGCGAAAACAGCGCAGCCAGTCGTAAACTGCACCGGTTTTGTCGATGTCATTGAGAGAGGACCGATTTCATCGATGTTGATATGCAATATCCGGGCTATAATTTGAAGGAACTTACCGCTTCCTCCGGCACATTTCTCATTGAGCAAAAAATTGATCGTCCCGCCGTTTTCATCAAGCCTGATTGCTTTGCTGAATTGAGCTCCGATATCAACAACAGTTCTTGCTGAAGGAAATAAATGGTGTATTCCCAGGGCGTGGCATGAGATATCCGTCACGGTTTGATCGGATAATTCAACTATCGACGACCCATATCCCGTAGCTACTGCGCGGAGAACACCCTTTGGAGAAATATGTATCTTGTCAAGTGCTTCTTTGATAACTGCATCGGCGGTTTCCCGATAATTTCCGCCTGAGGGTATTATCGCGTAGGATCGGATAATCCTATCCTCGCAGACAACAGCTTTTGAGAAACCCGAACCGATATCAATGCCAAGTGTGTACGCCATATAACAAACCCGCTTAAATTGCTTATACCTTTTTCACCGCTTAAACGGTGTCCCGATTCACGTAAAGAACGTAGCTTCCGTTAGTCCCTGACTGCTTCTTTGAGGTTTTTGTCCGCTTGTAACGGCATTTCCGTAAATCTCTTTTCCCACGAGGGCAGCGCCGAGGGCACCGGTAATGAGGGGCTCCGGTGGAACAAGCAAGGGAAACCCGAATTTATTCTCCAGCGCCTTTACGATCCCGATATTTTTCGCCCCGCCGCCGGTGACTGCCACATCCTTATCTACCTTCAATTTTTTCACCATCGAAAATACCCGTGTGGCAACGGCATCATGGATACCGGCAATGAGATCATTTATTTGCGCGCCGGCGGCAAGCTGAGAAATAATCTCGTGTTCCGCGAAGACAGTACAGGTATTGCTGATCGCTATCGTATTTTTTGCCTGAAGGGAAAGCTCACCAAGGTTTTTGAGCGGCACTCCGAGAGCGTCAGCGATGACTTCGAGAAACCGTCCTGTCCCGGCGGCGCATTTATCATTCATGACAAAGTCAATAACCTTCCCTTCCTTTATTTTAATTCCCTTGCTGTCCTGGCCACCGATATCAATGACTGTCCGTACTGTTGGTAAAAGGCTATGTAACCCTTTCGCGTGACAGGTAATTTCAGTAACCTGCTTGTCAGCAAAGGGAACATTTATTCTGCCGTATCCGGTGGCAACGATGTAAGCAATATTGTTGAACTCAAGGTTCGCTTCTTTGAGTGCCTCTTCCATGACCTTGTTGGCAAGTTTCCTGTGCTCAGGCCCGGTCGGCCCTATTAGCGACGCTTCAAGCTTATCACTTACAATGACAACTTTGGTCATTGTGGATCCGATGTCCACACCGGCAAAACAATCCATGTTCTGTTACTCCTGGTCGTTCAATCTGACGGACAGATTAGTTGCGTCTCTTTTTGTGAGCTTCCAGTGTTTCAACGAAAGCGTCAATCCTGTTGTGAGTGTCCACTTCGTTATAGGAACTGATATCAACTATATCTCCCTCCATGATCAGTGTCGGTATATCACCGTACACTTTTTTCAGGGTAGTCGCCTGATGAACATTACCGGCATGCCAGCTCCTACAGGAAAAAGCGGTGTGAAAGACAACACCGTCAAGATTATAATCTTCGATGTATTCAATGATTCGTTCGACCTTCGGCGTCGAGCCGGGGCGCTTCCGGGCTTTATCATACCAGTGCGTCCAGAACCGCACCCATCTCCACGCGATGTGTTCAAGGGGATCATTCGTTTTCGGCAGATTAAGCCGCTCAATCTTCTCGGCGTTCCGGTAAGTTACCTCAGCCGGGAAAACAACACCCTTATCGTTAAAATATTGAAAATCAGCCAGCGCGAACCATGAAGGGAGGCCGGCTCCCCAGAGGACCCTGTATCTCTCGTTTTCCGCGACACCTTCTTTACGTTCAATCTTTTCCTTTAGCTCAGTATTTAAAGCGAGGTAAAAATCATAAGCCTCCTGTGTACCGAGATTAAAAGTGAGCGGAACCATGGTGTTCATAGCGTCGCCCGTGTCCATGGGAGTTGGAACGGCCTTGCGCAACTCGTAGGTATCAATAAAAAGATCCCAGGTCCGGTCCGACAAATCTACCACAGAGGCAAGTCTGTCCCAGTCCATCTTTTTTCCCGTATGCTTTTCGCAGAATTTCACCAGTTCCCGAAGCTCCTCAGTGGCATATTTGACGTAAATCTTTTCCTGTTCGTGATGATTCAAATCTGAATCCCAGGGGGGATAGTACATGTTTCCTACAAAAACAGGAACATCTCGAAGGTAATGTTGCGTTGCCTGGGGCCATTTAAACCGGGGATCACAGAGCTGTTGGGCACTGCCTATAATCATGTCCGGCCGTCCCATGCCACCCCAGGGTGTATTGGGTGGCATTTCACCGCCCAATTCTTCACGCCACATGTCAAAACCGATTGTGCATGTTGCATATGTACACAGCGAGCGGGAAAAATTATCCGCTTCCGCTTTCTGCAAAAATTGTTCCGCGTCACGTTTTGCCGCGCAAACACCGGCGAAGCTTTCACCCCATCCAAGCGTAATATCCATTGCCCGCAGTATTTCATCCTGACCGTCGTTAATAAAGGCGTAGGCAACCTTCTTCCCCTCCTCTTTCGCCTTGAGAGTTGAAGACATGTTGCCCCGTACGAATTTCGGTATGCTTGCTGCCGCTTTTGTCGCCAATGATCTTTGTTTTTTTTCGTCTGCCATATATTAACCTCCGTTTCCTGCAGCTTCTTTGAAATTGCATAACCTAAAGATATTTCCTTTCTTGTCCGAGAACGGGCTAAGGAAAGGGTCTTTTTTTTGTCTCTCCGCTTATTACTCTTCACTCTTCACTATCGACGATTCACTGTCTTTACCGTTATCCGATCATCTCCAGAAAGGCCTCAACTCTCGTTTTCATTCTCGGCAGGGCCGATGTGGAGTATTCATCTTCAAGATAGAGGACAGACACGCCCGCTGATTCAAGAAAGCTTTTCAGAGCCGGAACTTCAAAGCCATGGGGATCACAATATTTGTAAACAAAAAGAATAGCGCCTTCAATTTTAAAATCTTTGATATACTGTTTCAGGTATCCGAATCTTGCTTCAAGATTCTCCTCATAGGTATCACCGTCACTCACAAATGTCGTCGGTATTTTGAGTTTTCTCAGATATCTTTCGGCGATCCCCTGAACAGGATCATCGGTAACATCGACATCAGTAAAATACATTTTGCTTCCGATCGAGAGGTCATCCATTACCAGCAACGCACCATTTCCCTCTATGGCTTCGACAATGGCAACATCATCAACCTGATCGCTGAGGAGCACAATTCTTTTTTTCTTCCCTGAAACACCTGCCTTTCTCTTTCGCACTTCATTGGTCACGCCTTCAATGAGCCTTGATGATTCCTCCACGGGAAGGCTCATGGCGGCTACCAGCACCTTCATCATCTCGGATCCCGAAATTAAGGGCTCATCTGCTTTTCGCAAAGAATAAAGTTCTCTCATGAGCCGTCTGTTTTCGTTGTGCGCTTTTACCGCTTCTGCGAGAGCTTCCTTTGTTATCTGTTTTCCGGTAAATTTCTCAAGGGTACTGATGAATATTTTCAGGATCTCTTTCATGAACTCAATTGAGGGATCATCGGTTACATGAGGAACATTGATGAAATGGAAATAGGGCAGTTTCAGATTATCACTCCATATTTCCGCCGTTCTATCCACACTGTCGCACTGGTGGGGCAACACAATGCCGTCAAGAAAATCATACTTACCCTTCAAGGCCATGTCAAAAACGTTCCGTACAAAGGGGCAGACTATGGTTTCCATGTATGCGTCGCCTTTTGTTATGGCCTCGGTCACGTTTCCTTTCATCCTGAATGGAACCACACCGGCAGCTGTCATGATTTCAACGGGTCCGAGGACGCCCAGATAGCCGATAACCTTCTTACCGCCAGCACGCAATTCCTTTGCCCTTAATCCATACTGCCTGTAATACTCGTCCGCTTTTGCCAAATTGTTTTGTTGTCCCGATTCGGTCATATTGGCTCCTCTTTTCTACACCGGTGTTAATTTTGTCGGTGGGGTGATTTCTGTGCTCTCTCTTCAGTCATATCTCACGCGGAGAAAAACATAATGCAGCATTAAATACTAATGAAACAGGCCATCTTTGTCAATAACAATCGCTACCTGGCTGGCACCACAAACGGTATTCACGGAAAGGACGTCATAGCTTTTCTGCCGGAGGCAAATTATTAAGGTACTGAATTCAGAACAGAGTGACCGACAGCGCGAAAGAATTTTCTTTATTACTCGGAGCTGATATTCAGAAGATTTACGGCGGGTAACGCGACATCAAAACAACCTGAACGTGATATTATTTATTTTCAAAGATAA
>CAZXVZ010000219.1:0-4727 GCA_964644085.1 uncultured Syntrophus sp.
ATTGGTGGGGATAGAATTCTGCGATGCCTGTTTTACCGGGAAATATCCGTTTTCTATAAAAAAAGCCAGATAATAGAAAAAAAGCGGGCGTTTTCACGCCCGCCAATACAACAATAAGGAGGGAGAAGCTGACCATATAAGAGGTCAATTATTTTTCAATACCTGCGAGTTTCTTCGCTAGCTTCTTCTTTGCTTCTATGTTAGCATTGCGAAGGATTGTCATTCGATGAGTTTCTGGCGATCCTGCTCCGTGAATGTTCGATACAATATCGCGGCTTTCAAAAGCAAGCTTCTCGATGAGTCTGAAAATTCTCACCCGATCTTCTGTGGAGACTCCATCAACACCTTTCAGGTATTTCTTTAACATCGGCCCGATTTCAGGGTGGGCAAAATCTTTGTCTGAGGGAAGGTCAGTTGTCATTCCACCGGCAATTTCTATCATCATCCTGATAACTTCGGCGAGTTCTTTACCTTCATAAAGTTTTGAGGTATTGGAAAGAACCGGGTCGACAGTATAAATACCTGAGGGAGTTTTTTCAGACTCTACTGAAGCGGCTATGGAGCAGCCATAGATAGCTTCGGTAACCTTGAGCATCTCGGCATATTTATTTTTTATATGGGATATGTTAGCCACACCATTATATTCCGCGGCAGTAGCTGCTGCGCCTATCAGCACATCCCCGACACCACACTTGCAGCCTCCGTGTGAGTGTCGATGGTAATTGCCGAAGTTGCGTACCATTTCACCCGCGTACTCATATTCACCGCAAAGGAAAACCTGATTCCAGGGTACGAACACGTCATCAAAGATGACCATAGGCGAGAATTTACTGAACTCCGCATTGCCAAGGTCACATCCCTGTAAGGGCTGAGCTTCCAGCGTTCCTCTTCCGTACACATGGATTAAACCCTTGACATCGTTCGGTACAGCGAAACATACCGCGTAATCTTTATCATCCTCACGCATTTCACGGGTAGGAACGACAAGTGCCCAGTGGGCACACATGGATCCGGTCTGATGTATCTTTGCGCCACGGACAACAATTCCCTCTTTATTTTTATCCACGACGTGCAGGTACATATCAGGATCTTTCTGCTGAGAAGGTCTGAGAGAGCGGTCACCTTTGACATCTGTCACTCCGCTGAAAACAACGAAATCATTTTTCTGTATCATTTTGACGAATTCCAATAATCGGGGCCAATACTCAGTACCGTGTTTCTTGTCACAGTTATATGTTTCTATGCCGACAGCGTTTATTGCGTCCATGCCGGTGCATCGCATATAGCATCCGCCGACTCTCTGTGAGAGGAATTTCAGCATTCTCACCTTAGCCATCAAATCCTCCGGACTCTTGTAGAAGCTGACGAAACGGCTTACATCTTCACCGATAAGATCGGAAGGGGTCACCATAAAATTCTTGCCCTCCGGATCGTTTTCCATATTGTATGTTTCCGCAACGGCTGCTGCCATGTGTTTTATCAACGGATGCTCAACGGGATTTTCAACTTTCTCCCCAAGAATATAGGCTGTGGGATGTAATTTCTCGAGCGATTCATAATACTGTTCAGATGTTTTAATTGCCATGTCTTTTTCATTCCTCCTTGTTTGAAATTTAATATTTCTTAATCGATCTTCAGTTGCTGAACGGCAATGTTGACCGTATTAATGAATATCGTAAATTTTAAAACTCAGACTTTTCCTGTTCTGCCAGTATCTTTTTGATGCTCGACATGACCTGTATCTTCACGTTGGTGAGGTGGTTTTTGAGCACAGTCTGAGCCCTTTCCAGGCTTCTGATTGAAACGGCATCATATATTTCCTGGTGCGCCTGATCGGTAGATTGTAATGACGATGTGGGAAAATAGTTGCCGCCGTATTTAAGAAAAATCATATCAAAGACATTTTCCAATATACGTATCTGAGTCGATTTTCCTGAAAGGGAAGCGAGCGTCATGTGGAATTCCCTGTTCCTGAAAAGCCTTTCCTTGAGATAATACTCTCTCTCGGCTGAAAGATGGGCTTCCAGCGCGGACTTGAGATCAGAGAGGCCTTTTTTGTTGATTTGCTGGATGGTGGCAGGGATCAATGACGGTTCAATAAGCTCCCTGAGCTCATAAAGCTCTTCAATTTCCTTCAGACTAAAAGGTGCCATGGAGTAGCCACGGTTCGGTTCATGGAGGACGAACCCTTGAAGCTCAAGCCATTTTAGTGCCTGAATAATCGGGGTAGGGCTCAATTTGAGTTTTTCCGCAAGGTCACGGTATGCAATCCGCTGGCCCGGTACGAGTTCCTTGACATAGAGCATATGCCGGATACCATGGTAGGCAATCTGGCTGCTGTCTTCCGATAATTTTGCTGTTGGTTTTATATTTTCTTTAGCCATGTCATATTCTAAAATAATTAAATTAAAAATGCAATTAAATTTTTGTGAAGTTTAAAGAATATATTTCAGATACATAATATTATTTAATATATAATTATTTTTATTGACATATTGAGCTGGCAATTCTATACTTCCTGATTGTGCAAGAGAATTATAATTCTTGCACGGTAAAAATATTCGATTAAGGGAACAGGTACTATGAGACTTCATGAATACGAAGCTTTGGACATCTTCGAACAAAACGGTATTCCCGTGCCCCGTCGGGGCGTCGCCTCAACAATGCATGAAGCGCTCCATGTGGCCGGTGAGATAGGCTACCCCGTAATGTTGAAAGCGCAGGTGCTCGTGGGAGGACGCGGGTTTGCGGGAGGTATTAAGACCGCATCTTCACCTGATGAACTGAAAGAAGTTGCTGACTCGTTGTTCGGTTCCGATATAAAAGGGATGCCGGTTCTCAAGATTCTTGTTTGCGAAAAGGTGGAGATTGCCAAAGAACTTTATGTAGGTATAACCGTTGACGGTTATTCCGGTAAACCCATCATTGTTGTCAGCACAGAAGGTGGTGTACTTATTGAAGAAACGGCAAAGTCATTTCCCGAAAAAATAGCTTCCCTGCATATTGATCCTTCTTTCGGATATTATCCCTACCAGGCAAGGGGTCTTCTCAGGATGCTCGGCCTTAAACAGCAACTCATTACCTCCTGGACTGATGTCATCGGTCAGCTTTATAATGTTGCCACACGTTATGAAGCGCTTATCTGTGAAATAAACCCGCTGGCCGTTCTTCCTAATGGCGGTCTTGTTGCTGTTGATGCCGTGCTGGAAGTGGATGATTCTGCAATATCGAGGATTCGTTTGCCCTTACCGGACCGTATTGACCGCATCGACAATCCTCTTGAACGCAGAGGCAGGGAAATCGGGGTTACCTACGTGGATCTGGACGGGGATATAGGGCTCATTTCTTCAGGGGCGGGTCTCGGTATGGCTTCCACGGATATTATCGGGGAGAAAATGAAACCGGCCAATTTTCTTGAAACAGGAGGCGGCATCACAGCGGACCTCCTTTACCGCTGTATGGAACTTATTATGATGAAGCCGGGCCTGAGGGCAATATTCATTAATGTATATGGAGGTATTAATCCCATTCATGAAGGAGCAAAGGGTGTTGTCCGTTACATGAAGGAACATAATGTTAAAATACCCGTTGTCGCAAAGGCTCTTGGGAATAAACAGGAAGAGACATGGGAAATTTTCCGGTCTGCCGGTGTCCATGTGGTAACCGAAGCGGCCACAGAAAAGGCAATAGCAAAACTTTATGAAATTGTCGGACGAGGTTAATGATGAGTATACTGATTAATGATTCCACACGCGTAATTGTTCAGGGTATTACCGGGCGTATCGGGAGTACTCAGACCCACTGGATGCTCGAATACGGGACAAAAGTTGTTGGTGGTGTTACACCCGGTAAAGGAGGATCGACTGTTGAAGGGCTGCCCGTTTTTGACAGTGTTCATGAAGCCGTAAAAGAGACCGGTGCCAACGCGTCGGTATTTTTCGTACCCGCCGCCTTCGTGCTCGACGCATTTATGGAGACCATAGACGCGGGGATCAAACTCATTGTCATCGTTCCCGAACATATACCTGTAAGAGATGTAATCAAGATGAGAAGCTACGCCCTTGAAAAGGGTGTTTTTGCGCTCGGACCGACCACCCCCGGTATCCTTGTACCCGGTGTAGGAAAGATGGGCATTATGCCTGCCTCCATGTTCGCGCCGGGACGTGTCGGAATTATTTCCCGAAGTGGTACCCTGTCATATGAATTTGCCGGCATTCTTTCTGAAACCAATGTGGGGCAGAGCACTGTTGTGGGTATGGGCGCCGACCCGGTTGTCCTGAGGAACCTTGCTGATATTCTCGAACTTTTTGAGGAGGACGAGGGTACAGACGCGGTCATTGTTGTCGGGGAAGTCGGGGGTGAACAGGAAGAAAAGGCTGCAGGTTTTATATCCAGAAGGATGACAAAGCCCGTCGCTACTTATATCGCCGGAAAGCATTCGCCGCAGGGGAAACGCATGGGCCACGCGGGTGCCATCGTACGTGGCGCTTCGGGAACAGTGGCAGGAAAACAGGAAGTTTTGAAAAAGGCTGGAGCAGAGGTACTGGAAAGCCCTGTCCATGTGGCGGCATGGGCAAAGAAACACAAGCTCAAATAAAAATTGGAAATTCAAGCGGTTTCGATTTAAGCCCGATGTGAACGGTCCTGCTCATATCGGGCTTACTATTTTTGCATATTGCGTTTAGTCAAACGAGATATTATATTTCTGGAAGATTTCTGTATGTTTT
>CAZXVZ010000220.1:0-4726 GCA_964644085.1 uncultured Syntrophus sp.
AATCCCATGTAATTATTGACTCCAACATGTTTTTATGTTTAAGTAATACTTCAAAATTTGATTGAGGTGAAAAAAATATGAAGAGGACATACCAACCTCACAATAAAAGCAGAAAGAGAACACACGGGTTTCTTGTGAGGATGAGAACTGCTTCGGGCAGAGACGTAATACGAAGAAGACGCGCAAAAGGGAGAAAAAATCTCACCGTATAGGCCTGTTTATAGAGGGTTATAATATAAGGAGATTATGGTGGTATGTAATGCAAACTTTTTCACCTGCCACTGGTTATTAATCTGATGATTCCTGCAACTCTCAAAAAACACGAAAGGCTTAAAAGGGGGGATTTTAGAAACCCTCAGTGGGTAAAGTGTTCAGAAACGAGTCATTTTTCCCTCCTCATCCATAAAAACAAATACGAATCGAAGCGGATTGCCGTTACAATTCGTAAACAAGTTGGAAACTCGGTGCTAAGAAACAGAATGAGAAGGCTGATAAAAGAATCTTTTCGGTTGAACAAAGACCTCTTCATGGACGGTTATGACAACCTGATCAGGGTCAAACAAACGCCCTTCGAAAAACCGAATCTGAAAGAGGTACACAATGAACTGGTTAGTTTGCTAGGGACACGGAAAATGCCTGCGAGCATCAGGTAATGAAAAAAATAATTATTTTTTGCATACAGCTATACAGGGTAACAATCTCACCATATATTCCAACCGAATGCAGGTACCATCCAACCTGCTCCTGTTATATGGCAGAGGCTATTGAAAAAAAAGGCATCTGGAAAGGTATCCTCTTAGGTGTGACAAGGATCTTAAAATGTAATCCTCTGTTTCCTGGCGGATATGATCCGGTGAAATAACGGAGGCACAATTCAATGGACAAACGCACTATAATGGCATTCGGGTTGATACTTGTTCTGCTTGTCGTTTTCAACATGTATTTTACACCCAAAACACCTCAACAAACACCGGAGAAAATACAACCGCAAGCTGAAACTAAAAACCAACCACTAACAGACGCACCATCAAAACCGGCTGCCGCTGAAACAAAAGAACCGGTTAGAGGAGGCGGAAGCAGCACCGCACAGAAAGAAACCGCGCTCGCTAAAGCCGAGACGAAAGCTGCAAAATACTTCCCTGTCGAAACCCCGTATATGAAAGTGACTCTGAGCGACCTTGGTGGCGCAATTTCAAGCGTTGAATTAAAAAAATACAAGGCCACTGTTAAAGGAGACAAAAATAAGGAAATGATCGAAGACATCAGACCTTATGCATATGTTCCTCAGATTACAAAAAATGGTGCCGCTTATGATAACGTCTACTTTAAAACCGACAAAGAATCACTCATGGTAACGGACAAACCTGAGACGATTACTCTCACCGGCACACTCTTAGATGGCAGTAAAATCAAAAAAATATATACATTTAACAAAGATAATTATACAATTGATATAAAGTATGAATTAGAATCAATTGATATAAAAGATATTTATTATGATTTCACATTAGTATCAGATAAAAGAGAATCCTCATATATATTCAAGGGTCCCTTTGTATATGATAAAAAATTGCAGCAAATAGACAAGATAAAAGACGCGATGAACTTCAACAAGGACTATGCTTATGCGGGGTTTGATGAGGGATTCTTCACCTTCATATGGATACCCGAAAGCGATTCAAAACCGGCTCTAACAGTCCTTAAGACAGAAAAAAATATCCCCGTTATAAGATGCTTTTCCGATAAAAGCTCTCTTACGGGGAAGCTCTACTTCGGACCCAAGGAATCAAAAACATTGCAGAGCCTTAACGTCAAGGCTGAAAAAATAATTGATTTCGGCTGGTTTGATATCATTGCCAAACCGCTTATTCTCGGCCTCAAACTTTCAAACCGTTTTACCCATAATTACGGAATTGACATCATCCTCCTTGCTATTCTTATTCAGCTCATATTCCACCCGTTGAATGTTAAAAGCTATAAGAGTATGAAAAAGATGCAGGAATTACAGCCCCTGATTAAGCAGTTAAAAGAAAAATACCCAAACGATAAACAGAAACTGAATCAGGAAATGATGCAGATTTACAAGACAAAAGGCATTAACCCTATGGGCGGATGTCTGCCTATGATTATTCAACTGCCAGTCTTTATTGCCCTTTATAAGGGTCTTTCCGGCGCCATCGAGCTTCGCCACGCCCCTTTTATGCTCTGGATAAACGACCTCTCCGCTGCTGAAGACCTTTTTTCATTCACGGCAATGGGCTTTACGCTCCCGGTTCGGGTTCTTCCTCTAGTCATGGGTATCACGCAATTTATTCAGCAAAAAATGACACCGACGGCAGCAGCTGATCCTATGCAGGAAAAGATGATGCTGTTAATGCCTATCGTATTTCTCTTCATCATGTGGGGATTTCCATCAGGATTGGTGCTCTACTGGTTGACTAATAACGTATTTTCCATAGGACGACAATATTACCTTAACAAACAAGCGAAGAAGTGAGGAGGATAGATGGATTTTACGGAAGTTGAAGCTAAAACATACGAAGAAGCTATTAAGAAAGCATCCCTCGAGCTTGGTACAGATGAAAAAAATCTCGATATCGAGGTAAAAGAGGTCGATACCAAGGGTATTCTCGGTCTTCTCGGGTCAAAAAAAGTCAGGATTACCGCACGTATAAAGGAAATTAATTCCCCGGAGCAATTTGGAATAAAATTTCTTAACGATATCGGTGAACACATCGGTCTCTCATTTAACGTAAAAATTTCACAGATTAATGAAAAAATCGACAGGATTGTATTCCTCGTTCAGTGCAATGATGGCGACATCCTCATAGGAAAGGACGGCGAAATTCTTGAGGCCCTACAGCATATCTTACGTCTTGCAATCGCTAAAAAATTCAAAGATAATCTAAAAATACTATTAGATATAAATGGTTATAGAGAAAAGAGAAAAAATACATTAACTATTATGGCTAAAAGACTAGCTGATAAAGCTAAAAGAACCGGAAAAAAGCACAAGACAGATCCATTGAACCCTTATGAGAGAAGGATTATTCACACCCTGTTCAAACATAATCGTAACATTACGACAAAGAGCGAGGGGGAAGGACATATAAAGAAAGTGATTATTACCCCCATGACCGGTGGCGGAAATAGCGGCAAGCGTGGAGTTCATGGAAGACGTTGACACTATCTGTGCGATCTCTACCCCTGCCGGTGAGGGGGGTATCGGAATTGTACGGGTAAGCGGAAAAAAAGCGCATCCTATAGTACAGAGTATCTTCAAACCAAAGAATAACAAAGAGCAGTTCAGACCCCTGCCCCGGAAACTGTACCTGGGCTATATTTTCAACCCAAAGGATAGCCGCAATATAGATGAAGTATTTGCTGTTTTTATGAACGCTCCCCATACGTATACCTGCGAGGACATTGCTGAGATTCACACGCACGGCGGATATGCCGCCCAGAAAAACGTTCTATCCATTATAATTGACTGCGGCGCAAGGATCGCTGAACCGGGAGAGTTTACCAGAAGAGCTTTCTTAAATGGACGTATTGATCTTTTGCAGGCAGAATCCGTCCTCGATATCATCCACAGTGAAACAGACAAAGAACTTGATTTTGCCCTTAGATATCTGCAAGGTGGTCTGTCAAGCAAAATACATAAATTTCAGGAAAGAATAAGAGATACCCTTGTGGGTGTGGAGGCTTTGATTGATTTTCCGGAAGAAGACATTGATATTCGTTCCGACGAGGTTCTTGTCCCTCTGCAAAAAGTTAAGGGTGATATAAAGAAACTTGTCGATTCCTATTATGAAGGCCGGGGCATTAAGCAGGGTTATGAGGTACTCATTACAGGAAGGACAAACGTGGGCAAATCGAGCCTCCTCAATACCCTCCTCCTGAAAGAAAGAGCCATTGTAACAGCAATTCCCGGCACCACGCGGGACCTCATAGAGGATATGATATATCTAAAGGGCCTTAAGATAAAAATAATTGATACAGCGGGTATCAGAGAACCCGGGGATATTGTCGAGGAAGAAGGGATTAAACGGGTAAAAGAAAAGGTTTCAGAAGCTGACCTTATTCTCTGGCTCCTCGACGGATCGCAACCCTACTCTGAGGATGATGAAAAAGTTCGTCTCACCATCGGACGACAAAAACACATTATTGTCATTAATAAAATTGACCTTCCCCAACTGCTCAAAAGAGACATGATTCCAATAAAAAGCACAGAATATATAGAAATATCGGCACTAAAGGATGACGGTCTTGAGCTTCTGAAAGAACGAATGGTTAGCCAGCTATCAACCACGGGTAGAAAAAACACTGCCCTTCTTATCACAAATAAAAGACACAGGGATGCCCTTGTAAAAGTAGCGGACAATATTAAACAGGCATTTCTTTTAAAAGAGAAAGGAGAACCGATGGAATTCATCGCCTTCGAACTCCGCGAAGGGCTCAATCATCTGGCGGAAATCACAGGCGAGAGGTGCGGTGAAGAGATATTGAATGATATATTCAGCCGATTTTGTATAGGCAAGTAGTCTGAGTACTATAACCCCGGTACGCTTCCCCGCGTCTTAGCGCCATGCATCGAAATTTATCCCGGCCATAAAAACCCTTGTTGTCCCGTGGCAAGGAATTTCCCTCTCTCTTCTACAAGTCAAAGGCCTGATTCTTCAGAGGCTTTCTTCACCTCATTATCATCAAGAGCATACCCCCTGCC
>CAZXVZ010000221.1:0-4714 GCA_964644085.1 uncultured Syntrophus sp.
CCGGGTAAGAAGAGCAGCCCAATATGCTGTTGATACAAAAACTCTCATTAGCCAGATCTATAAAGGTGTTGCTGAACCGACAAACCAATGGGCCTACAAAGGACACTGGAGCTATGATCCGACAGTCGTGGGCTACCCCTATAACCCCCAGAAGGCAAAAGAACTATTAAAAGAAGCCGGTTATCCCAATGGATTCAAAACCAAACTCATGTACCGGACTACCCCGACAGACGATATGGAATTTACGGCCATTCAGGGGTATCTAAAGGCTGTGGGTATCGATGTTGAGTTAGATCCCATCCTGCCGCCGAAGTATAATCAAGTGGCTTTTTTTGGCGGTACATGGGAAGGGATGATCCAGAGCGGTCACTGGGCCTATCCAGATGCTACGGCAGGTCTTGATACCAGGTATAACGGCGGAGGAAAATTTTATACGCAGATGCTTGTACCTGACGACTACAGTAAAGCAATCGAAAATGCTGTGAAGGCATCGAATTTCGCTGAAAAACAGAAATATACACGCCAGGCAATCAAATTGATGATTGATAAATACTGTCTGAAGATCATCAGACATTATTTGGGCGCAATCAATATCAGTCAGCCACATGTTCACAATCACGGGCTCCACGAGACATCAAATTCCGGTTTCTGGACACCGGAAGAGGTCTGGCTTGAAAAATGAGATTGGCGGCACGGTAGTATATGACTTGCATAAGTATCGTTTTTGAATATCATATGCAAGTACTAAAGAGTAAAAACAGTAAAAACCTGAAATTCATTGTTTTGGGGGGCGGCACGATATTTCGGAGCCGCCCCTTTTTATTGCTCAAGAAGAGACTATAAAATAAGTATTAATCACTAAGGGATAAAGGGAGGTTTCGATATGAAGCTTAGCAAATTATCTGGAATAGCAACTATTTTTTTCTTAACACTTGCTACAATGTTCCTCTACCCTGTTATTATATTCTCCGCTCCTTCATTGGATGAGTGCAATGCACTGAAAGCGTATGTCGAAACGCTCACGGATGCGACTTTCAACAAGCCCATCACTTTGGTCAGTACCGCATGGGTCCCCGCAGCAGGTTCGACACCGGAGCATTGTGTTGTTAAGGGTCGTGTATTTCCGGAAACGGATGTTCAGGTAAAGCTGCCGACAGACTGGAACAAAAGGTATTTTCAGAATGGCGGTGGTGGCGTAAATGGTACCATTAATACGAGCCAACTCAATTATAATCTCTCTCAGAAATACGCATCGGCAGCATCAACGGGTGGCCACGATGGTAGCGTTGATAAAAATACAGAGTTTGGCATCAGCGAACCAACCTACAGTCAGTATTTCCCAGGTAAACGCCCTGATGGAAATATTTGGGCAGATCAGATGATGATTGACTTCGGTCACCGGTCACTGATGGAAACGTATACACTCGCTCACAAGATAATCAATTATTATTATAACGAGAAACCTCTCTATTCCTATTTCTCCGGGTTTTCAAACGGGGGGAAGGAAGCCATCGTCGTAGCGCAAAAATACCCTGAACTTTTTGATGGTATCATAGCCGGAAATCCCGCGCAATCAGCAATGAGCAGAGTGTGGCGCGGCCAGGCGGCGATCAACGGTCAGATATTCAAGAGCGAAAAGGCTTTCGCGCTGGAGAAGGCCGTGTATGGAAAATGCGACAGCGTGGATGGCCTTATAGACGGCCTGATCGATGATCCCGTGAAGTGCGAATTCGACCCGATTAATGACCTTCCGGCTTGCACGGACGAGTCGGATGTTCACAACCAATCTTGCTTCACTCTTTCCCAGAGAGTAGCGTATCAGAAGTTTTACGAAGCGCCAACGAACTCTTCAGGTGATGTATTCCATGTGGCCCAGGTCCCAGGCTTTGAATATCTGACAAACCCTACCAATGCAAACAGCAGCGGCTTGGGGTCTTCTCTTGATGGCTGCCCTTCCTGCGACCTTATTGCCCACTGGATTTTTGATCCGCCCCGAATGAGGGCAAATTATGGTGGCACGTGGGACTTTTTGACATTCAATTGGGACACGGAAGCGCCCTTGATCAACACCAAAACTCTGGTAGGAGCTGACGGAAAAACATACCTGTACGAAGATGAAGTTGAAATCATAGAACCTACCAGTTATGGCAACGACTATCTTTCGTTCAATATGGGGGGTCTCGGAGCATTCTACGCCCATGGTGGCAAGCTCATCGAGTATTCGGGTTGGGCAGATTCGACTGTACCGGCACTCCACGCGATCGGTATATATGAAGCAGCTCTTTCTGACCTTGGTGCTGCGAAGACTGATTCGTTTTTCAAACTCTACATGATTCCGGGTATGGGACACGGCTCCGGCATCGGGTGCGGCCTTGGTACAGATTCGTTGGTAAATGCCCTTGTAGATTGGAGAGAGAAGGGTATCGCCCCCGAAGAGATCATAGGCACACGCAATGCAACAACGTGGCTGACTGGGCGCACACGTCCTATTTGTCCATATCCACAGGTTGCAAAGTACATCGGTACAGGCAGTATCGACGAAGCCCAAAACTTCAAATGTGTTGAGACCGAAAAAGCACACGTTACGATTGAGCCCTCCGTTTTGTCTCTGGGTGGCGGTAAACAATACTTTGAGGCAGAAATTATTGTTCCACATCAGGGTGACTGGCGGGCCACCTCAGCAGTTTGTGAAGGTGCTCTGGCAAAGAAACTGGTCCGCCACGGTCATACCTACACTGCAACCTTTGATAAGGCAGACCTGAAAAATGTGACCGCCGACGGTAATATAACCTTTGCGGTTTCACTTTTTGTTGAACGCCAGGGAAAACATAAGGGGAACTCAAAGATCTTGCCGCTTGTGTTTGAAGGTGCCGATACTGTCAATGTTATAAGATAATCAATAAAACCAAAGGCAGGACCAGACAATCCTCGCCTTTGGTTTTATCAAGCTTTCAGTCCTGCAAGGGTTCCAGAATTGTGGACAGGGAACTTAACAGCCGAACACAGATTTCAAGTTGAAGGATTTTTTTGCCCGAAACCCATTACTATAAGGACGGCATGCCTCAACATACCATGAAGAATATCCTGACCCGCGATTTTCTTTTAGTGTTTTTTGCGGCTTTCATTTTTGGAGGGGCAAACCACTCTCTCATTCCCGCTCTTCCGATTTATTTTGCAAAACTTGGCTTCCATGAAAAAGACATAGGTATTCTTGTTGCTATTATGGCTATGGCGGCTCTGGTGTCCAGGGTTTTTGTCGGGGGAGCCTTAAGGGTATTCTCCGAGAAAAAATCTATATTGTTCGGTACGCTACTGTTCGGAACCACTTGTCCTCTTTTGATGATTACACACTCATTCTGGTCCCTACTCTTATTGAGAATTTTGCAGGGAATTGCTTTCGCATCCCTGCATACAGCAGCACTGGCATACATACTGTCTATCACTCCTCAGGCCAACAGGGGTCAGGGCGTAGCGTACTTTCTTCTCGCTTCCTATATTGCCATGGCCATTGCAGCGCCGGGCGGCATATTCCTCATTAACGAATATGGCTTTACCTTGTTCTTCCTTTCCTGTACCGGAATTTGCGTATGTTCCTTCTTCTTATCATCGGCGTTGCGCGAAAAAAGAATGAGCAACAATAATGCGGAAGAGGATGATACCCACGCCAGCGAGGTGCTTATAAAATGGAAGATTATCACTCCGGCTGTATCTAATTTTTTACAGACATACGTTTTTGGAGCTCTTACAGCTTTCTATCCCCTGTACGCCGTTGAATGCGGAGTAACAAATCCGGGCCTTTTCTTTACGGCCAATGCCGTAGTTATCATGGTGGGCCGGATGTCAGGAGGCAAAATTCTTGATACATACAATAAAGAAAAAATGATCCAGTTTCTCACCATTGTTGTGATGATAGCAATGATTATCCTTTCATTTTCAAAGACTCTCCCGATGTTTATCCTTGTGGGGTTACTCTTTGGAACAGGGAGCGCGTTTTTTACCCCGGCATGCATGGCTTACGCGTTCGAATACGCAGGTTCTTCCAGTGGCGCGGCTGTGGGAACCTTCCAGATTTTTATGGATTTGGGAATGGCCCTTGGACCATTACTTACTGGTTTTATTGTTCCCATTACCGGATATCCGGTCATGTTTCTCTTTCTGGCGTTTATCTGTTTCGTTAACCTTGTCTACTTTCGCTTCTATGTGATGAGAAATTCAAAACGATAACTATCGGTAGCTTAAAAATTATGTTCACGGACATTCTTGTTTTGTGTATTACAGGGAACAATCCCGGTAAGTGGTGAAATATATTTCACATTACCTTCAAGGTAAGAAAATGTGAAAAGAGGTTTACTTTTTTCTTGACAAAACACGATATCCAATCTATACTTCAGTATCGTGAATAGTCTTCATTATACTGAATCTTCTGGGTCCGGCAAATTAAAAAAGAAAAGCAGTTATATGTCTGGAGTGCCCGCTGTTGAACAAACAATAGCAATATTGGGCCACCTCTCATCCGTCTCACGGTTTACCGCTAACCTAACAGACATTTCTAAAAAGCTTGAAATAAGTTTGAGCAAGGCTCTGGCTATTCTCAATACACTCGAAAAGTTTGGTTATGTGACAAGGGATTCTGATGGCAAGCAATATGCCTTGGGACTCAGCCTGGTTCCCCTGGGTCACAGGGCCATGGCAGGGCTTAATTATGCCGATGTTG
>CAZXVZ010000222.1:0-4655 GCA_964644085.1 uncultured Syntrophus sp.
GCTGTTGAGGTAGAATAATATAAGCAGTGCATATTTTAGCTGCACAAAAATAAAGGAGGAAACACACATGGCAGCAAAGAAACCGGCAGCAAAGAAACCCGCGGCGAAGAAGCCAGTTGCGAAGAAACCGGTGGCAAAGAAACCGGTGGCAAAGAAGCCCGCGGCGAAGAAGCCAGTTGCGAAGAAACCGGTGGCAAAGAAGCCAGCAGCAAAGAAACCGGCAGCAAAGAAACCAGCAGCAAAGAAACCGGCAGCAAAAAAGAAATAGGCAGATACACAGTTACAAGAAAAAGGGAGAGCATGTCTCTCCTTTTTTTATTCATCATTTTCCTATCACAATTCAGTCATCGATTGCGTCATCATCATCTCAACACGTATATAGGAAGCGAATCTTCAAGGGTCAAACAAGGGGGATTAAGAAAGAGAATTTCCTGCGTAAGAAACCTATATCTTATTTTTTTTGCTCATCGAGGTGGTAAACAACATTTCTTTTTCTGATCTGTGGTCTCTTCTGTTTAGTGCCATAGTCGATAGTGTACCGCCTGTGCGTTTTTCTTGATAGTCATATAAAGCCCGACCATATGAAACAGGGAAAGCTAAGGTGCCGAACTTACATACGTATTTTAAGCGCCTTGCTCAGAGACTATCTATATGGTAAGGTAATGCTTTGCTGCCGGCCCGCCGTCTCGTGACCGCATCGGTCAGATTGGAATCCTCCCATGAATGAAACGGCGGGTCTTTCTTCTTGAGGACACATTGACATGATGCTTAACCGATGATGCGCATATTATTTGTGATCGGTCGTAAGGAGCAATTCTTGGGGAGTAAGATATAGACTACTTGACGCGTGTTATTACAGCTGATATTCTCTAAAAAAGTGAGGACAAGATAACAGGCATACAGAGGAGGCAACCATATGGAAAGAGAAGATAGTGGGAGTAGCTGCAGTGCGGGTCATGTTATTCTTTCCTTTTTCATCGGCGGACTGATCGGTGCTGGCATTGCTCTGCTTGTAGCGCCGAAAGCGGGAGAAGAATCTTGCAAAATGATTCAAGACATTGCCGAGGACGCAAAACGGAAATTAGAAGACTATGTCAATGATGCTCAAGAAAAAGCAAACACCTTTGTGGAAAAAGGAAAAGAACTTATCGAAAAGAAAAAAAACATTGTCGGCAAGGTCGTAGAAGCCGGTAAAGAGGCCTACCAAAAAGAAAAACGCAGTTAAGACTAACATGAGCAGGCTCTTTTTCCAAACGTTTAAACTGTTATATACAGAGATTAATGAATTCCATCATAACAGGACAGGATAGCCATGGCCTTCAGCGAGTTTGAACTGAAATTAATAGAAAATACAGTCGGGAAAATGTGTCAACGTCGATCGCCACCACATCTGGCAGATCAGCTGAAGACCAGTTACAAAATCAAGAACCACGCGGTAGAACTGTATGAACACAGACCGAGATGGAACAACCCCAAAGAATGGATAGACGAAGGAATAGCAAAGTTTTTATATAGCAGAACAGGCAAGAAGTGGAAGCTCTATTGGATGAGAAAGGATCTAAAATGGCATTTATACGAACCTCTTTCTGAATCGACAGGAATAGAAACACTTGTCGAGGAGGTTGATTCAGATCCTTATGGTACATTCTGGGGATAAGGAGACGATGCAATTCATTCAGAATTCATTAACCCTTAACCAGATTCAACTGTAAAAGTCGGCATTTCACCAATCAGACAATATCAGATCACGAACAAGCATCGTTGCAACATGGCATGGAGATCTGGCCGCACCGGGGACATCGCTCAATATAGCATCCATGGTCAGGAAAACCGCCCGGCATCATCTCAATCCCATAAGAAGAATCTCTGTCTTAGTATCAACATTTTGTTAATACTCTGCTGGTGTTTTATTGATATTGTAAAACAGACAATTTCTTATATACTCACTATATTAGGTTGACGGCGAATACGCCAAAAAAAGAAGTAACTGTTCCATGATGGTCTATTTGTAACATGAGTGCTTCTGAACCCGCTGTTTCGTGACAGTTACCAATACGGATAGCCCCCTTGGACTGTAACTGAAACGGCGGGTTTCCTTATGTTTTGAAGGGGGTATTAACGGAGCAGAATCACTACCTATGGGGAACCACCTGGTAACCTTTTTGAAACCATTCAGGTAGTATAGTTGAGCATATGTATTATC
Organism: uncultured Syntrophus sp.; assembly: GCA_964644085.1. Classification (GTDB taxonomy): domain Bacteria; phylum Desulfobacterota; class Syntrophorhabdia; order Syntrophorhabdales; family Syntrophorhabdaceae; genus PNOF01. Next base: position 2,204 of record CAZXVZ010000222.1, read on the forward strand.
AGCACAAGGAGGTATGTCATGATACACATTAAAAGGCACCTTCTATTCAACGGTCCCGTTGGAGGATTGACTGATGACAGTGGAGAAGTCACCATACTAAAAACTGATTATCTGAAAAAATGGAAAGAACACTATAAAAAACCTTATGAATTCTTTACCGAAGAATTTCAAACGAGCTGGGAAGAAAAAACAGGCATGGTCTGGCGGGAGTGGGGTAAATAAGAAGACGGTATTTTGTTGTCAGTATTGTATGTTACAGTCTTAAAGTAAAGAAATTGCATTGGATTTACCTCCCATATTCCCACCCCGGTATAATAGACTGTAACATTATTTCGTTCTCTGTATATCATCAAATGTACCAACATTACACAGGTTGGCAGTGCAAAGCAACGGATGTCAGATCTAAAGCTGATAGTACATATTTTTCGGTATTTATTGGCATATATAAGTATTATCGTATTTTTGAGATCCATGTTATGATAAAATATGGATTGACGCCGAACAGGGAGAAATAATAAATTTTGCAATTATAGGCAGGGATATACTAATTTTTATGCGCAGGAAGGAATCAATCATGCTAAATTTGTTAAAAAGATTTGAACGATTTCTAATTCAAGTACTGATGGTTATGATGGCCCTTGTTTTGTTACTGACAACGGTAGATTTGGGTTGGACGATCATTAAGGACATATCACAACCACTCTATTTGATCCTGTCTGTTGACCAACTGTTGGAACTTTTCGGGCTCTTTATGCTCGTGATCATCGGAATTGAACTACTGGAAACAATCATGAAGACCTACTTGACTCAAGGCATACCACACTACGAGGTTGTCTTGTCAGTGGCAATTATCGCCATTGCCCGGAAAGTGATCATCCTTGACATCAAAGAGATAAGTAGCCTATCTCTCATTGGGATAGCATCTATAATATTGGCCTTGACGGTTGGTTACTATTTCATGAAGAAAACAGGGGATGGCCGCGGCAAATGGAACGAACATTCAGGGAACAGGCAAACATAGCGTTATGCATAGAGGGAATAGAAAGATTAAGAATGAATTTCGCTGAAAGAGTTGCATTGGCAACCGGAACAGGAACCGGAAATGGAGAGACGATACCCGAGAGGTTTTATAATGGCGGCCCGCTATCATAAGTGCTTGGTTCTCTTCCCGCTCTCGGTAACCGGCGTATGATAGAGTCAATCGTCTTTGTGCAATATTTACGCAAAATGTAGAGGACGAGCGTTATTATAAGAGCGCCTGCCAGAAGGACAAAGAATGCCGCATACTCTTTGTTATCAACAGCAGTGCCCTGCATGGTGAGAAGTACAGTACCGGGAAGCCTACCAAAGACATTCATGAGAATAAAGTGTACAACCTTTAGGCGGCTGAGACCAAGAAGATAACAGAGGGAATCCTTGGGAAAGCCGGGAATGAGAAACAAAATGAACATCAGGTAGAGGCCTCTATGGGTAATCCAATAGTCGATCCTGTCCTTATATTGTTTCTTGACTATTTTCTCAACCAGACCCAGTCCAAAGATTTTGGCTATATAAAACGCCACGAGGGAGCCAAGCGATAGCCCTATCGTGGACAAGATAATCCCCATGGTGTTTCCGAATAGGTACCCTCCCACAAACCCGGTGACGTCACCGGGAATGAATGGAATGATGACCTGCACCGCCTGGACTGCTACAAAGGTGAGGTTTGCATACTTACCATACGATGCGATGAAGTTTTCCAGCCATTTGATCTCGAAGAAATGCGTACAGAACAAGATAATGTCTTGCCAAAATCCCTCGTTGAAGAGATAGAAAATGAGAATGACAAGAGCGAAGGACAAGGCTGTGCAGAATATGTGGAAGAGGGAGGATTGGAAATACTTTTTTCTGATAGGTTTCTTTTTCATAATATTCTAATGACCTTAAAGATCATCAGAACGGTAACCGCAAGATTGTATCGATCTCACCACACAATCTCTGGTATTGGTATCATGAATCTACCAAGAGGGATAAACTTATTACGAAAGTTTCAGCACACCCGGTCCAGCGATCGTGAACATGGAAACGGAGCATTGTGTTCCCACGGCCTCATTCGAAGTTCAAGATTATATGGTAACGAACATATTCTGTCAACATTCTTATACAAGCAATTGACAAGATAAGACACCCCTGCTAGACTTCTAGTACCTACAAGGGGAGTAGCTCAATATCAGGACGCCGTCAACACGCCGTTTTTGGCCGGTATCTCTGGTCACAATAAGTGACGAGTCAGACCTTACGGGACACACCCGGTAAGGTCCTTTTTTTTCCTGGTAGGTTACACAACGCCCTTAAGAGAGAAACGTGAAAATAGTACCGTAGAGAGAAAACAGCATTTCCTGATGAATTCCGAGGTTGGGTTTTCTTGGACAAGAATGAATACAAACAGCCAAGGACCAATTCAAAAGAAAGG
>CAZXVZ010000223.1:0-4598 GCA_964644085.1 uncultured Syntrophus sp.
TCTCTCGAGGGGAGACGGGGTCATCCGCGTATTAAGCCCCCGTTCCCAGCGGCTGAGGGGCTCTGGCGTAAGCCCACTGTTGTTAATAACGTGGAAACACTCGCCAACGTGCCGGAGATTCTACGGCATGGAGCCGCATGGTTTAAAGAATACGGCACTGAAAAATGTCCCGGCACAAAGGTCTTTACCATTATCGGAAACGTCGCAACACCGGGGCTTATAGAAGTAGAAATGGGAACAACGCTCCATGACATTATTTATGAGTACGCGGGAGGCATTAAAGAAGGAAAGAAATTCAAGGGTGCTCTCGTCGGTGGGGCGGCAGGCGCTTTCCTCGGTCCCGACATGCTCAATGTCCATATGGATTTTGTCAATTTAAGAGAATATGCGGCTGTTCTTGGTTCGGGAGCAATCCTTGTGATGGATGAGGACGCCGATATAGTGAAGATGCTGCAGAGCGTTCTTCATTTTTTCAAGCATGAATCTTGCGGACACTGCGTGCCATGCAGGGTTGGAACCTCACGTCTTGTGAAAATTATAGACCGCATCGCCGCGGCAAAAGGAACAAAAAACGATATTGATAATATGCTTAAGATCTCAGAGAATATGAGGGATGCATCATTCTGTCCGCTCGGTCAATCACCAATCCTTCCTATTTCCAGTTCACTGAAATATTTTAGGGACGAGATTGTGACGCGCCTTCGATAGCAAACCCAAGTTCATATGTTTGGGAGACAGCATAGCATCAATACTAAGAGCGAATACATATAACATCGCAACGCTGATACTATGTAAAAAGGAATGAAGCTTTGCATTGAGCAGGGTGCTAAGGGAGGAAAAAAATGGCTAATGAAAATCATTGTCACTGTGCTGAAACAGATGAAGAAAAACTCTATCCCAAACTCATTGAAATCATAGCTGATCACAAAGGTAAACCGGAAGACCTTATCATGGTGCTTCATAAGGCGCAGAACCTTTTTGGGTATTTACCGAAAAAGGTCCAGGAGATGGTTGCTGAGGGGCTTAACACTTCTCTTAATGAAGTGTACGGTGTGATCACCTTTTACAATTTCTTTTCCACGGTCCCCCAGGGAAAACACAGCGTGAAAGTCTGTCTGGGAACGGCCTGTTATGTCAGGGGATCGCAGAAAATTCTTGAAAAGACAGAAAAAGAACTTGGTATTAAAGTCGGCGGCACTACCGAAGACAGGAGATACTCTCTTGATGTAGTCCGTTGCATAGGGGCCTGTGGACTTGCCCCTGCCATGCTCATCGATGAGGATGTGTATGGACGTGTTAAAACGACTAATGCTATGGAAATCATTGAAAAGTATGAGTGAGGAGGGATAACACTGATGGAAGTATCACGTGCTCATATATTAATCTGCGCTGGAGCGGCATGCGTTTCCTCAGGTTGTCGGGAAATCAGGGATGCGGTTGTTCAAAAAGTTGCCGAAAAAGGACTGCAGGATGAGATTAAAATCATAGAAACCGGATGTATAGGTTCCTGCGATCTTGGTCCCCTGGCACTTGTTTATCCCGAGGGCGTGCTTTATCAGAAACTAACACCTGCTGATGCTGAAGAGATAGTTACGGAGCATCTGTTAAAAGGAAGAATTGTTGAACGTCTGCTCTACAAAGAGCCTGTTACCACAAAGGCCGTTCCCGCTTTGAAGGAAATGGATTTTTTTAAGCATCAGATAAAAATAGTCCTCAGGAATTGCGGTGTTATTAATCCCCAGAATATAGAAGAGTATATTGGCCGCGATGGCTATTTCGGCCTCGCAAAAGCACTCACGGAGATGACAAAAGAACAGGTTGTAGATGAAATTATTAAATCCGGTCTCCGGGGGAGAGGCGGCGGCGGATTTCCCACAGGTCTCAAATGGAAATTTACGCAGCAGGCATATGGCGATGTGAAATATGTACTCTGTAATGCCGATGAAGGCGACCCCGGCGCGTTTATGGACAGGAGTGTCCTTGAAGGAGATCCGCACAGCGTCATTGAAGCCATGGCAATCGCGGCCTACGCGATCGGTGCCAGGCAGGGTTATATTTATGTACGCGCGGAGTACCCTCTTGCCATAGAACGACTTACCTGGGCAATAGGTCAGGCCCGGGAATATAAATTCCTCGGTAAGAACATCCTCGAGAAGGGGTTTGACTTTGATCTTGACATCAGGATTGGCGCCGGAGCTTTTGTCTGTGGTGAAGAAACGGCACTTATGAGATCAATTGAAGGAAAACGGGGCGAACCAAGGCCCAGACCGCCATTCCCGGCCGTAAAAGGTCTCTTCGACGTGCCGACACTTCTCAATAATGTTGAAACCTATGCCAATATACCTGCCATCATAGTGAATGGAGCTGCCTGGTATGCCCAGTACGGAACGGAAAAAAGCAGAGGGACGAAAGTATTTGCCCTTGCCGGTGCCGTTAACAACACCGGCCTCGTGGAGGTTCCCATGGGAACTCCACTGGGAGATATTGTGTTTAATATAGGCGGCGGCATTAAAAATGGAAAAAAATATAAAGCGGCTCAGCTTGGCGGTCCTTCCGGCGGATGTATACCCATAGAGCATATCAATGTGCCTGTTGATTACGAATCTATCATAGAACTGGGCGCCATAGTTGGGTCCGGCGGGCTTATTGTCGCCGATGAAGACACCTGTATGGTTGACTTCGCACGTTTCTTCCTTGATTTTATTCAGCACGAATCCTGCGGAAAATGCCCTCCCTGCCGTATCGGTACAAAGAGGATGCTGGAAATACTCAAGAGAATCACGGCTGGTGAAGGCAAACCCGATGACATCGACAAACTTATCGAGCTTGCGGACCGTATCAAAGAATCTGCTCTCTGCGGCCTTGGTCAGACCGCGCCTAATCCGATCCTTTCAACGTTGAGATATTTCAAACACGAATATATCGAACACATCGAAGATAAATACTGTCAGGCAGGTGTGTGCAGCGCCCTTTTTGACGCGCCCTGCCAGAACGCGTGCCCGACAGACCAGAATGCCTGGGGTTATGTGACCCTCATAAGCGAAGGCAAATTCAAAGAAGCTATAGCCGTTATTAAAGAGGCAAACCCACTCCCCGCAACCCTGGGGCGCGTGTGCGTCCATCCCTGCGAGAATAAGTGCCGCCGAGGTCAGATTGATGATGCCGTATCGATCTGTGCGCTAAAACGGTTCGCGGCAGACACAGACATGGCCTCTACTTTGCCCTATCGTCCTCAGCCGGATGCACCGAAAGACAAAAAAGTGGCAGTTATCGGCGCAGGACCGGCAGGACTTGCGGGCGCGTATTTCCTCGCGCTGAAGGGGTATAAAGTAACCATATTCGAAGCATTGCCCGTAGCAGGCGGTATGCTCTCGGTTGCCATCCCTGATTACCGTTTACCAAAAGAAGTCCTTAATAAGGAAATAAAAACCATTACCGATCTCGGTGTGGAAATTAAATATAACACACGGTTTGGGAAGGATATTACTTCAAAGAAACTTTTTGCCGACGGATACAGCGCGATACTCATCGCAACAGGCGCACACGCGGGTCAGAAGATGAAGATCGAAGGAGAAAATGCCACTGGCGTTATCGACGGCGTTACATTCCTCAGGAATGTCAGCCTGAAAAAGACCATGAAATTGAAGGGCAAGGTGGCCGTCATCGGCGGCGGCAATGTCGCTGTTGACGCCGCGCGTTCAGCGCTCAGGCTCGGCGCCGATGAAGTATTCATTCTTTACAGGAGAGACAGGAACGATATGCCTGCCTATGAGGAGGAGATAGAGGAGGCGGAGAAGGAAGGGATCAAGATCCATACTCTTGTTACTCCCAATAAAATTATAACAAAAGGCAAAAAGGCAATCGGTGTCGAGTGTATGCGTATGAAACTGGGCAAATTCGACAAAGGCGGACGCCGTGCGCCTCTGCCTGTAGAGAATTCAGAGTTTGTCATTAATGCCGATATGGTCATTGCCGCTATTGGCCAGATTCCTGATCTGTCCTATCTGAACGGCGACGGAGTGAAGACAACGAAGAACAATACCATTGCAGTCAATAAAAAAACCCTTGCCACAGATAAAGAAGGGATTTTCGCGGCTGGTGATAATGTTCGCGGGTCTGCCAGTGCGGTTGAGGCTGTTGGAGACGGAAAGAGAGCGGCCATGGCAATTGATGAGTTTCTTGGCGGTGATGGACAACCGAGAAATGAGTTCCGTAACGAGCTTATCAATATGGTAGTCAGCTATAATGAGGCCGAGTACCAGAAAGAGCGAGGAAGAGTGGCGATGCCTCTTATACCGGTGGTGAAACGGGAGAAGAATTTCGCGGAAGTTGTTCTCGGATATGATCAAAAAGCGGCAGTGGAGGAGGCGAAACGGTGCCTGCACTGCTATCTGCGTGAAAGCGAAGAGTTGATCGAATAGTATAAGTAATGAGAGATAGAAAACCCCGCCGAGCGGCGGGGTTTTTGTTTGTGTTTATAAGCTGGCCAACGGCTTGTTCGGGAATCTCATCTGCGGCGTCTTGCTGGCGGTACGCGCGCCTCGACGTATGTATATACGCCTGCGTTGCCAGCGTGCCGCGCAATCCATCCACATCTG
>CAZXVZ010000224.1:0-4564 GCA_964644085.1 uncultured Syntrophus sp.
ACACCCTATCCTACACTCTTTCCCTACACGACGCTCTTCCGATCTTTGCCCATACACGGTGGGCGACTCATGGCACCCCGTCTGAAAGAAACGCGCACCCTCACCGGGCCGGCGATGTAGTAGTTGTCCATAACGGCATTATTGAAAATTATCTGGAACTTAAAAAAGAATTAAAAAAAGCGGGCCATGAATTTCTGTCAGATACGGACACCGAGGTAATACCTCACTTGATAGTCCATCACATGAATAAAGGGGAAACATTTCTTGACGCCGTCCGTGCTTCACTGAAAGAATTAAGAGGTTCCTACGCCCTCGGCATAATCAGGGAAAAAGAACGGATCCTTGTCGCCGCGAAAAAAGAAAGCCCTCTCATTATCGGTGTGGGTGAAGGGGAGTACTATCTTGCCAGCGACGCGCCGGCCATCATTAAAAAAACAAATAGATTCATCTTCCTTGAGGATAATGACATAGCAATACTCAAAGACGACTCTTTAGAACTCATTAATACCGACGGTGATAAAATCGAAAGGAAAATCCACCAGGTTCAATGGTCCGACGCAATGGCGGAAAAAGGCGGATACAAGCACTTTATGCTGAAAGAAATATTCGAACAACCCCGCGCCATTTCAGAAACGCTGCTGGGAAGGGCGAGAGAAGAAGAGGGTGAGATAGAATTTGAAGAGATCAATATTCCGGATGTCAAAAAAATAAACAAAATCTGGATGGTGGCGTGCGGGACTTCCTATCATGCGTGCATGATAGGAAAACACATTTTTGAAGCCAATCTCAGGATACCCGTTGAGACCGATATTGCTTCCGAATTCAGATACAGAGATCCTCTTATTTCAAAAAAAGATCTTCTTATCGTTGTTTCACAGTCCGGTGAAACGGCGGATACTATCGCGGCAATGAAAGAGGCAAAAAGAAAAGGAGCTTATGTCCTCTCAATCTGTAATGTCCTTGGCAGTACCCTTGCCCGCGAGGCAGACAGCGTGATCTTCACCCACGCGGGTCCGGAAATCGGCGTTGCGTCTACGAAAGCATTCACGACACAGATTTCAGTCATTTTTATGCTTATGCTCTATCTGGGAAAGCGTTTAGGTGTATTGAACAGCGAGGACATAAAGAAACACATCCTGGAGTTGAAAAAAATTCCCCGTAAAATGCAGGCTATTCTCGAAGCGGCACCTTCCATTGAGGAAGCGGCGAGGAAATACATGCACCGTAAAAACTTTCTCTATCTGGGGAGAGGCATACATTTCCCGACTGTTCTGGAGGGGGCTCTCAAGTTAAAAGAAATCTCGTACATCCACGCGGAAGCTTACGCGGCGGGGGAGATGAAACACGGACCGATCGCGCTCATAGATGAAGATATGCCCGTTGTCTTCGTCGCTCCTGTTGACCAGACCTACAAAAAGACGTGTGGTAATATGGAAGAAGTCATGTCAAGAAGGGGCAAAATTATTCTTTTCACGGACAGAGAAGATCCGGAAATGCAGCAGAGAGTCGATTCCTGTTTCTTGCTGCCTGATACTATATATGAACTTCAACCGATATTAGATGTTGTGCCTCTTCAGTTGCTCGCGTATTACATCGCGAATCTGCTGGGAACAGATGTGGACCAACCGAGAAATCTCGCGAAAAGCGTCACCGTTGAATAATCGTGAAGAAGTGTTTCCGCTGGAGCGGGGGTGATTAATCCTTAGGCGGGTACAGTAAATTTAGTTATTTCAAAGAGAGTGTCTACTATTTTTGAATCGTAATGCCCTTTATCCGTCATTTTTCGAATTTCGTTTAAAGCTAATCTTGAATCCCAGGGGCCGCGGTAAGGGCGCCATGAAGTCATGGCATTATACGCTTCTGCTACCGCCGTTATGCGGGCGCCAATAGGAATGTTTTCGCCTGTCAGGCCATCGGGATAGCCTTTTCCATTCCACATTTCATGGTGATGTTTTACGATATCAAGAAGTTGTTCGTTGACATATCCCAGACGTTTCAAGGAGGCAACGCTTTCCATAACATATTTTTCAACATATTTTACTTCCTGCTCTGTAAGGCTTGCAGGTCTGTTCAAAATATGGTGGGGTATCGCTTCTTTTCCTATGTCCTGAAGAAAACCGGCCTGCAATATAATTTTTTTAAGATCCTCATTGAGTTGTAAACGGTCAGCGATAGCATATGAAAGCATGCCAACGAGAAGCCCTCTTCCGATAGAACCATCGAGCGACTCGACCGACAATACAAAATCAAAAGGCGCTTTTACACTCGATTCGACTTCGGCATACTGTGAGGAGAGATAGGCGGGAATGACCGATGGATTGTGCCAGCGGCTCTTTATGTTTCTCACTTCGTAAACGGCAATTTTATGGAGTTTGCCCTTGAGCTGGAATTTTTCAAATTCGTCTTTTTTCAGATTCGCGTCAGCATAAGCAAGCCGTATGTCTGTCGATTCAGGATCAAGGGCTAACGCCTTCTCAAAACAGGCAATAGCCGCCGTTGCATCGTGTAAGCCAAAATGGATTTTACCCATCTGATATAAAAGATCAGCGCTTTCTCTTTCCTCGGCAAGTTTTTCTTCGAGGACCTTTAACTGCTCAAGCAGCGTTTTATCGGACTGCCGGCTGTAACCCGTGTTACGGAGTTTCATAATATCGACAAAAGGATCAACGAGTTTGTACGTGAATTCGTCCACGTAAATCCTTTCAGGCTGACATATTTCTTCAAGACGCTTTGCCACGTTGACACGATCGCCTATGGCGCTATACGCCTGCCTGTGTACGCCCATCATACCAACGATCGTATATCCTGTTGCGATGCCGATACGTAAAGACCACGGGAGACCGATATTCCGCATTTTTTCCTGCATCTTTATCCCGGCAATAACGGCCATTAAAGCATGCTGCGAGTAATCAATGGGGGCGCCAAATTCCACCATAACACCGTCGCCCATATACTTATCTATGTGGCCATGGAATAGTTCAATTACAGGTTCTATATGACCGATAAATCTGTTGATTTCATCAAGCACAATATCGGGGGGATTTTGGTCGGAATAAGATGTGAATTCGGTAAGGTCACAGAACATGATGCTGATTTCACGTTTTTCTATGCGCAGCTTTCCTTCAGTGGCAAGTTTTGCCACAACCGGGTCCATTGTAGAGTAAAGGGTTTTTTCTACCTTTTCTTTCATTTCTTCAGCAACACGGCTTCTTTTCAGTTCTTCAAAAAGACGCCGTGTTTCCTCGAAACCTTTGGAAAGCCTTTCCTGGAGAGACCCGATGCTTGCACTGGTAAGGAGGAGAAAAAAGGCCCATATGACAATCATGGCCAGGAAAATTTCTTTCAGATTACCTGTTACCGTAAACCATTCAGGCCTGATAAAAAATGTAATAAGAACGAGGAGAATAATATGCAGACAGGCGATGAAAGCTTTTTGCTTCCCCAAAATATAAGCCGCGAGGAGCACGGGCAGATAAAAAAGATTCAGAAAAGCATATTTATAAGGAAATATAAAAAAGAGTGCACAGACGAGAATGGCAATGAGTATCACAAAAGCCAGTTCAAGATGGCGGATGACAAAATTGCGGAAACGAATCGCGATATTGACACCGAATGCTTCGGTTATTCTAAAATCGTGTATCTCAGAAAAATCATCTGCCGGAGGGGTTATTGAAGTATTTTGTTTATTTTTTTTGAATAATTTCACCAACAATCACCATCTATGCTACCATCAATGATTTCTTATGCCATGTGAATCAGTTTTTATCACGGGCGTATTTGTTTGTCAATTTTAATATATTAACATAATTATAAATATTATCGCTTATTTTAGATTGAAATTAAGCGTGATATGTGTGATATTAAAGACGTTATTATGGGCTTTATACAATTACTTTTTCGTGATCCCGTTGCTTTTATCTTACTTGCAATTCCACTCCTTTACTCAATTATCGTACACGAGCTTGCTCATGGATGGGTTGCTTACAGAATGGGGGATTCTACGGCAAAATGGTTAGGCAGACTCAGCCTCAATCCTCTACGCCATCTTGACCCCATAGGGACAGCGGCGCTTTTGCTGGTAGGATTTGGCTGGGCAAAGCCGGTTCCGGTAAATTTTGCTAATTTACGCGACCAGAGAAAAGGGTTGATATTTGTTTCGGCAGCGGGAATCACCGCAAACATCATCCTCGCTTTCCTGTCTTTTTTGATTATTCAGCTTTTTTCTTTGACCCCTCTCAGTAAAGCCTATACGATTTTTTACTACGCGGGGAATATTAATATCATGCTTGCCGCCTTCAATCTCATTCCTATTCCTCCTCTGGACGGCTCAAAAATACTTATGGGTTTTACATCAAGAAGATTCCAATACACTCTTCAAAGGCTCGAACCTTACGGCATGTTCATTATCCTTGCCTTATTGTGGGTTGGCGCATTAAATCCTTTAATCTATTTCTTCAGACTGATTATAGGTATGATAATAAAACTGTTTCTCCCATAATAAAAAAATGTCGAATAAAACCAGATACATTCTTAATATCATCCTTTCCGTAATCGGAATCGCTAT
>CAZXVZ010000225.1:0-2232 GCA_964644085.1 uncultured Syntrophus sp.
TTCTTCTTTTTTATATATTTTTTTTTTTTTTTTTCGGTGACCACTTATATTTACACCTTATCCTACACTCTTTCCCTACACGACGCTCTTCCGATCTCGTCGAACAGACCATCAGCATCGATAACGTCCTTTTTCACCTTGTGGCCGCTCGCATCGGGTACCCATTCAAAGCCCCGGTAAAACTGCTTATTGAACTCTCTTGCTAACTCAGCGGTCCAGGGCCGTATGTAGAGAGGGATCTCCTGGCCGCGGATCGTCTCGATGTGCTTCACCGGCATGGCGTCCCGTGTGGCTTTCTTCACCTTAAGCATACCGCTTCTCCTTTACGCCGCCAGTGTGGCGATTTTGTGCTGCACGGCAAAAATTGCGCTTCCATAGGTGTCATCCTGGAGCACGGTGAGATCTCCGGCCTCGGCGACGACCTTGTCTTTCACGCTGACCGGCGCTTTGAGGACCGCACAACGCGGAAATACCATCTCAACAAAGTAGCTGTATCCCGCCTCGTACTCCGCGCCGGTTGCCTTGGCGTAGACGCCGAAATAGTCCGTGTCCTTCATATGCTGCTGGAGGATGTACTCGCGCATCTCGCGATCGAGCTTTAACGTCTGTTCGCGTCCTTTCCGCATGGCGTAATTGCCATACTGGCCCGTGCCGCCTATGCGGAACTCGACGGCCATGTTGTTGTTGAGAGAATACTCGAAGCTCTCAACTTCCTCGTCAAGGGTGCGGCCTCCGGCAAAGGCTGAGCCGTCCCATTTGCCGCCGATCTTGAGGGTGAGATCGGTCACGCGCAAGGGCGACTCAATGACACGAGAGGGGAACGTGCACCACGCCGCCTCGGTGGGGACGTAGATGATCTCGTAGGTGGTCGATGTGGCCACGCCCCCCGGGGGTGTAATGGTGATGACCACGGGTGTTGCCGCGGAAACGGCCGAGAAGGTGACTTCCGCCCATTCTCCCGTTGTCGGCACGAGCACGCGGATACGGTGGACGTTGTCGAGCCTTGTCTGGGCATCTGCGCCCTGGACGCCGTTGGCCGCAAGTGTGAGAGAGGGCGCGTTATAGGGGGCATCGAGAGTTTCCTTGATCACGGAATCGGTATACTTCCCGGTCCCCTTGATCGAGCCGGTGACCTTGGCCCACTGGTCTTTTGCAAACGTGGCGGTGACCTGGTCGACAAAGAGGGATGCACAGCGGCGCTTCAAGATCGTGGAACCGAGGCGCTGGGCTGCCGTGAAGCCGGGCATAAAAGGCGACACGAGGGGCGTGATTGTGTGCTTGTATCCGGTCGTTCCGGCCGCCGCTGTTGCCACACTGCCCAGACCGTAACCGAAGAGCAGGGCGAAGTCCTGCGGTTTCGCCTTGTTGAAATTGAGCGAGAGCGCGGAGAGGGCACCCTTGTCGTAAATACTGTCCGCTTCTTCCTTGCCGATCTGCTCGTCGGCGTTGGATTCCCTGCGCGGGTCCAGGGCGAGGACATCGCCCTCGTCCACCATGAGCGTATGGGAGAGCGTCTGCTCGGTGTTCATTGCCGTCTCCTTGAGAAGCAGGGACACGGCTACCTGGTTATACTGGCTGAGAAAAGATCGCATGGCTTATTCCTCCTTGTCTTTTTTGTGTTTCCTGACGTCCACGGCTGCCGGTTTCTCTTTCGTTACTTCTTCGAACTTGTCTTGCTCTTCGGGCGGGATCTCAGCATATATCCGGCCGGCGACAAACTTCCTGCCTTCGAAGGGCCCGGCGCAGCACTGAAAGTCCGGTGATGTCTTCTTTAATCTAAATGGCATGATAACCTCCTTGTTTTCATATGACCCATTTGTCAGACCTGTAGACGATCTCTATGTTCAGCGTGGCGGTGACGATGATCGTCTGGCCCTCGGCATTGACGTCGATGGTCTGCCCTTTGGGGACCGCGTCATCGAGGAGCTGGTTTAACCGATCATTCACGGCGTCGATGGTTGCAAAGAGATTCATGACGTCCTCTATGCCGTCATAGATGCCGGATATTGTGAGAGCGGCATAGGCGAGCGTTATTTCAAGAGGGAGGACATGCTCCCATTCGCCGGCCGCGCGCTCCGTCTCATCCGTTGCGTCCCGCACTATGAGGACCGGACAGGTTCCTTCGGGAATGGCCGCGGTCTGCCAGTGATAGACGTGATCCCCCAGGTTCGTATGATACCCCGCGGCCGTCTTGATGCTCTGAAGCCTCAGGATCAACCGGTCAATGATGTC
>CAZXVZ010000225.1:2242-4546 GCA_964644085.1 uncultured Syntrophus sp.
AACCAGCAGCGTTGACGCACAGTCCGCGTTCGGGATTGTGTCCGTGATCTCGTAGACGACCGCGCCGATGGTGATCTGATCTCCCGGTGCCGGAGCAGGGTTGACGTCTGAATCCACAAGCTCGAAGCTCAGATAATGCGTGCGGACACCGTCGAGAACCTCGGAGCGGTTCGTGAAAGTGCCGTAGATTGTCGCTCCATGGAACATGGCCGCAGTGCGCAGATCCGTATCGTGGAGCAGGGCTTGCGCCATGTCGGTGAATACAGTCATTGCACCCTCAGCCCGGTGATCGTAAGCGTTCGGAAAGAGATTGCGGCGCTCGTGCCCATGTCGCCGGCGGCGCTTATCGCCGTGACTTTCGCGTAATAGGTGGTGCTGTTTCTCAGGCCGGTTAGTGTGCCCTGGGACGTGGTGTACGTGACGCTCTGTGTCATGGCATCGGCGGCAAGGCCATAGTCAATGCGGTACCCGGTTGCGCCGGCGACGGTGTCCCATACCAGGACCGCCGACGCAGGACGCGAACCCAGCGCGGCGAGCAGGCGGACGTTTTTAACGAGCCAGTCTGCGCAGTAGCTCACCTCGTCGGAGTAGTCGCTCTCGATGCTCGTGCCGTCGTAGGCCGTGGCCGCGAAATAGTACGTGCTGCCTTCGGGCAGGCCGACCGTGTAAATAAGGACCTTCCCCACGTCGATGACATGCTCGTATGTGCGGCTCGATGTCCCCCAATAAATCTTGTATCCAGTTGCTCCGTCGGACGGGTCCCAGGCAAGGGTAACGGTGTCAGCGTGAGCGGGCAAAATAATGAAGGGTATAATAAGGGTCAAGGCCAGAAAATGCATGAGAAGGCATTTAAAAAGACGTTTTTTCATAGTATCCTCACTGGGTCTTGAAATATTTTTAAGGCCGGCAGTTCTCCGGGAGTCGGTGCTATACCACTAAAACCGAGCTCAAGGAATACGGCCTCTGAACAAAACAGCAGATCTTCGTTGGCGGTGACGTGACGGATCGCGTTCGCAAAGAGAGACGGATAGTCATATTTGACCCCAACGTGCTTCCACATCCTGATTTCAATTTCCTGGCGAATCTCGTATGTATCCCACTCGTCACAGAGGGCATACCAGTACACTTCGCCATCGAAGTCCTCCAGTCGGCTTGACAGGAAGTACGGGCGGACGCCCTTTTCAAGCGCCTCGATGGTGAATATTCGTGCGCCTGCTTTGCCGAAGAGCCTCACGGCAAGTCCGGCGTGATTCGTCGCCTGTCTGGAAAACAAGCGGATCAGCGCGCCGAGCAGAGAGTGCGATTTCCACAGGAGCAGATCGCCTGTCCTGATATGGTCACGGTGTTCGTGGTAGAGGGCCAGTTTGTCGTCGGTCACTTACTCTTCCCTGGGGCTTTTGAGCCAGTAGTTAGCGACGGATAACGCCGCGCCTGCCACAGCGGCGCTCGTGACGGCATTCTTGTCAATGACTCCGGACGAATACGCCTGGGCGGCGGCGGCCATGCCACCGGTGAGAGCCGCGCCTATTGTTCCCGTTAAAATGCTTTTAAACCATTTCATAGGTTTCCTCCTTAATGGGTATACTCATATACGCCCTGCGTGAACATTTTCTTTTCCTGATGTCTCCGCTTTTTCAGGCCATTGGATTCTTTGCCGTCGTCATAGCGCCAGCGGATGAACTGCTGTGCCGCGGCGGCATAATGTCCCTTGTTGAGCAGTGCCAGGAGGGTCGAATCTTTAAAGTGACCTCTGCCGATATTGAAAACAAAGCTCACTAAAGCATCGAACTGGCAGGGGGTGAGGGGGACGGTAACAAGTGTATTCACCGCGTTTTCAGCATCACGGAGATCCATAAGCAGAATGTCTCCTGCTTCGTTCTCGGTGATCTCATCGGGGATGCGCTCATTTGGCTTGATGAGATGTCCCCATCCGATGGTCCAACCGTCGTTTCCGTCCATGTACTTTTTCAGTCGCAGGGTTTCCCAGGACTGAATAAACTTGATGCCTTTATCGCTAATCTCTTTCATTGCATTGCACCTGTCACACGTTTCATCGACAAATATTATTGAGTCGCTATTTTCGACGATGGTTTTTCCTCCTTTGCCTTGCCGGGGGTCTATCCATGCACCGAATATCTTGATTCTTCCGCAGGAGCATCGTCTGAGTTTCATCTTTTCATTGTCAGTTTTCATGGAGCACAACCCCGGTTGTCTTTGGTTTGCAACTGCTGTTTTTACACTCAATGGTGTGGCCGTGATTGTTTGCACGAGATCGGAAGAGCACACGTCTGAACTCCAGTCACC
>CAZXVZ010000226.1:0-4528 GCA_964644085.1 uncultured Syntrophus sp.
CCATCCGGGAGAGCCGGGTTGCTGACAGAGCGATGACGATCACACCGGTCGGTGAGTGAAAGAAATTATTAGAGCGCTTCGAAATAGCGGAGTCTTCTCAGCTTGATAATGACGTAAACCGCGCTACCTTCCGCCAGATTCATTTCATCGAAGGTTTCAAGGGGCATCTCAGCAATGAGCGGGTTCCCGTTGATGTCTATCTTTATCCGCATCAGGGAGTGGAGAGGAATAATTTCACTTATAATGCCGTTATATCGGTTTAGAGCCGGCCCCGGCGGTTTTGTATCAGAAACATAGATGTCGTGGGGTGGTATGGCTATTTTTTTAATTGCTGTTCCTTCATAGGGCAGAACGATACGGATATTGCCGGAAGAAACTTCGATGAGTCCCGATGAAAGTATGCGGCAGTCATCGCAGTTGAGAATGTTTGGCTTTCCAATAAATTCGGAAACAATGTCTGTCTTGGGATGAAAGAAAATGTCAGCCGGCGGAGCCACCTGTTCGATTTGACCTCTGTGGATAATAGCGATCCTGTCAGCGATTTCTTCCGCGCCAAGGAGATCGTGAATGACAAAGACGGAAGTAACCTCAAGTTCCTTCAAAAGTGTGCAAATCTCCGCCCGGAAGTATTTGGCTGTCTGGGCGTCAAGACTTGATGTGGGTTCGTCGAGGAGAAGTATTTTCTGGAAAGGGGCAATGGCACGGGCAATGGCGACACGTTGTTTTTCGCCGCCACTCAGGTTGTGGGGGAATCTTTCCTTTAATTTGATAATATGGAGCGCCTCCATGAGTTCGGTAACGCGATCCTCAATGACCTCCGTGGGGTATCCCTGTACCTTAAGGCCGTACGCTATATTGGAATTAACGTCCAGATGGGGGAACAGAGCAAGGTCCTGAAAAAGATATCCCACGCCCCGCTTATGAGGTGGTATGGCATCCATTTTTGTCCCATCGAAAAAGACCTCACCGTCATAATTTATGAGACCCGCGATAACATTAAGCAACGTTGATTTCCCAGAACCATTTGGGCCCACAAGGGCAAGGAGCTCTTTATCTTCAATGGTGAGATTAATATCCGTGAGCACATATTTACTGACATTTTTTACTTCGATACGGGGCATAGGGGTTTATTGTATCATATTACGTTACGCATAAGGAGTTTTACCGTGCGTAAAAAGTCGCACGCCGTAAAGAATACTAAGGCCGATACCGATCAGGATAAGGACAAGCACCACAGTGCCCTCAATATCAGCTCCTGCAAGGCGCATAAAAATTGCGATAGGGATCGTTTCCGTCTTCATCGACATGGAACCCGCTATGGTAATAGTGGCACCGAACTCCCCCAGCGCCTTTGCCCACGTCAGTATCGCCGCTGCGATAATCCCTTTTTTACTCAAAGGGAGCGTCACGGTGAAAAAAGCCTTTGCGGGGGAAGCACCAAGAGTCCTTGCGACTGCCTCGTAGCGATGGGGTATTTCATCCATGGCGGATTTAATAAGTCTGATGGCGATGCCGACGGTTGTGACAAACTGGGCGACGAAAATGCCGAATACGGTAAAGACGAACTGGACGCCATTTTCCTGTACAAAAAGGCCTGCAGGGGTATTGAAAAAGATCAGAATCATGGCGCCGAGGGCAACGGGTGAGACAATCATCGGAAGCTCCAGCACCGTGTCAATAATGTTCCTGCCGAAGAAGCGGAACCGTGAAAGCGCGTAAGCGGAAGGAATGGCGAAAAAAATTGAAAACAACGTTGTAATGGTTGCGGTAAAGAGGCTTAATTGAACAGAAAAGAGTGTGCGCTGTGAAGAAAGCGTTTCAAGGAACAATGACCCCTTATAAAAGTAGAAGAGTGATAGGATCAATACGGCATATAATAGAAATACAGCAACGCTGAAAGAAATAGAAAGTTTTTTGAAACTCATTTTCTATTCCATTCTGCCGGAATTGTATATGCTCCGCCTATCGGTTTTTTATCGCCGATACTTGCGAAAGCCTCTTCGGGGCTCATGAAATAATGGTATTTACGAAATATTGCCTTGCCTTCATCTGAAAGGATGTAATCGATAAAACGTTGCGCCGAATTCCTCCGGGAAGTAAATTTTGATATAGCAATGGGGATATAGCCCACGCGCATTATCTGTTTTCTGTCGAGGGGAATTGTTTCAATCCTTTCCGGGTCCCAGTGCTGAAAGACTCCCCAGCCTATAACCGCGTCAACAACTTTAAGAGAGATTGCAGTCGCTGTTTTCTCACAGCTTTCGGTATAGTTGACGATGTTTTTTCTCAGATTTGTTTTTGTTTCACCGGAGAGGTTCTTTTCAATAATCTCAACTGCGTACAGTCCGAGGCAGACCCCTTCGGGATTGGCTATGGCAACGCGTACCCCGGGTTTTGCCAGGTCCTCGAGCATTTTAATGTTTTTAGGATTTCCTTTTTGGACATTAAGGCATGGTACCACGTAAACGACATGCTTTTCACTTTCAGGAAAAACAAGATTTTTTTGTTTCGCGATTTCCATAAAATCCGATGAACCCGGAAAATATATGTCGCCTTTCTTCGCGAGTTGCATCTGCGAAAGGACAAAACCGGAACCGCCGAAAGTGATGTTTATTTTTGTTCCTGTTTTTTTCTCATACATTTTGGCCACTTCTTCCGTTGCCGGTTTGCTGGCGGCGCCGGCAAAAACGAGAAGCTCTTCACCGCGAGCCCCGGAAGATAAGCACAGCGAATGGACAAGTATGAAAACTACGAGAATGATTGCTCTGTTGATACGCCTTATCCCTCAGAACCTCCTTGAAGAGAATTACTATCCGGCTGCCTGTCCTGCACAGACAGCCGGATATATGAAGAAAGGAGATTAAACCCGTACCAGGTGAAAACTGCTGCCATTATATACCACCGGGAATAACGATTGTCAAGATTTTTTTGCCTGACTATATTCAGCTTGCGGAACCGGATGTAATTTTCTATAATTGCATAAATATACGGAGTGTGCAAAACGCATGAAAATCGCTTATAAAGTCTGGTTGGATAATGACGGAAAGGCCTTTGGCGAAGGACCATACCGGCTTCTTAAACAGATTGAGAAGGCGGGATCACTCCACCAGGCGGCAAAGGATTTAGGAATATCCTACCGGAAGGCATGGCTTATGCTTGAAATTGTTGAGAAGAAACTCGGCTTTGAATTCCTTGAAAGACAGGTGGGCGGTGTCGCCGGAGGAGGGTCACATATAACCCAGGCCGGAAAAACCTTCATAAGAAATTACGAAAAATTTAGAAAAGATATAGAAAAAGTCCTCGAAAAAACCTATCGAAAACATTTCGGATAATAAAATGGGCCAATAGAGTCGTCGGGTCATAGAGTCATTGAGTCGTTGAGCCTATTGTGTCATTGAGTCGCTGGGTTGTAGAATTCACGATAACTGGGATTTTTACGATTTCTTTGATATTTGTATATTAGTTATTGTTTGGAATTTGAATATTGGGATTTAAGATTTGTTTTCCGCTATATGTCTTCTCTACCCGATGACTCTATGACTCAACGAATCAATGGCCTGATGACCCAATGACTGTTTTGTTATCTTGTTTTCTTTACCGTATTGAATTCCGGCCTGTTGAGACAACCGTCACCGTTTTTATCGTATTTGATGAATTGCTCAATTGTTAAGTCTGTCACCATAACCGAGAGTTCTATGGGAGTGATTCTTCCATCTTTGTTATTATCAATATTATTGAAACTTTTCGGATATCTTTTATCCGTGATGCCTATCGGGGCGGTCCTTTGAAGGGCGGCCTGCCGGGGAGGAGCGTCGCGATGAGTTATTGGCAATATCCCCTTTCTGATTTGCAATCCATATGGTGTATATCCTACGGAGACTTTGTCACCGCTTTTGATTTGCGCAATATTCTCATAACCGATGAGGATTACCCTGGACATGTCAAAGGATATTGTCTTGCCCTGGTTCCTGACAGATAGTGTGGCCGAAGCAGGATCTATAGAATTGACGGTCCCCGCGAAATCAACTTTCTGTTTTGTCCTGACTTGCATTACGATTTGCCTGGTTTCTTTTTGGGGATCGGCATACCCGGCCGCCTGGTCGCTTTCAACGGATTGAGATGATGTATTCTGGTTTTCTGCCTTTGATGCCCCTACGAAACAGAATAGAGAAATGATAAAACCGCACACAAAGAAAAATACGAGCGACGAGTTTTTTTTCATAAATTCCTTGTAAGAAATGATGTCATGTTTTATATACCTTTGTTGAGAGAGTCAAGACCTTTCTATAGGTCGTACAATTATCTTGATTTTTTTATGCTTCCGCCGTAACATTCTTGCTCTACGAGGAAGGCTTACGCGTTATGTTAATTGAAAAAATCATCAGTTCAGCGGCGGGAAGAAAAAACAAAAAGTACCTTCAGTTTACGCCGGGTACCGCGTATTCGCTTCCGGAAAGAAAGAATGAAAGCGTTCCTCTCCTGCTCTACCTCCATGTACCCTTCTGTGAGGAACTCTGCCCGTACTGTT
>CAZXVZ010000227.1:0-4485 GCA_964644085.1 uncultured Syntrophus sp.
CCTATAGATTCAATTAACTTTCAAGACTTTTTTTACGTATTTTATAAATGAGTTGTTATGAACAATCTTTAGATACAACGAAAATAAAACCAACTCGGGTATATAGTCGCGCTTGTTAAAAACGATTCTTTTTTGCTATGGAAACAGATATTTCATGCAGAGAATAGTCGATTATTTACAAGCTTAGGATTCTTACCCACCCGCCATAGCTTTTGCTCTGTGTTGCTGTGGCGCTTTCGAAGATAAACTTCTCGTTTTTATTGTGAGAAAGTGATGAAAACGATAATTGAACCATAAAAAAACAGCCAGCAGCAAGACCCAGATTGTGCCAGCTACGATCATCGTTCCCATACCAACCCCTCCCTCTATAATATAATCATCTCATCCCCGAAAACATCTTTCCATTATTTACCGAAGCAAAACCCGTGCCCTTTAATCTTGACAATCTTAACTACCTGATATTATTTTGATTATTAGTCAACAAAAGGGATGGGCCAGATGCATAATTGGCGGGTATTTCCTATAAAAAGTTTATATCAATGGAGGAAATTGCCTACACGTTAATCCTTCTTTTTGAAATTGTTTGGATTTAGATTGTATTTCTTCAGAAGATCATAAAAATCCGACCTGTACTTCCCGGCTGCCTTGGCTGCTTCAGTTACGTTTCCTTTCGATATTTCAAGGAGATAGATAAGATAACTCTTTTCGAAAGAGTCCTTGGCCTCCTTGAGGGGTTTCACGGATTTCTGAGATTCAATCCCCTTGGTTTGAAGAAGAAGGTCCTCTGTAATGAACTCTTTGTCAGTCATCGCGGCGGCATACTCCACAACGTTTTCCAGCTCTCTCACGTTTCCGGGCCAATCGTAAAGCATCAGTTTTTGCATTGCTTGAGGGGTAAGTCCCTTAATCTCTTTTTTCATCTGAATGCCGGCTTTTCTGAGAAAATGTTCTACAAGTGGGGGAATATCTTCTTTCCTTTCCCTGAGAGGAGGGAGGATAATGGGTATGACGTGGATCCTGTAGTAAAGGTCTTCCCGAAAGCGCCCCAGCTTTACCTGTTCCTCAAGATTCTTGTTTGTGGCAACAATGATTCTTACATCGACTTCTATAACCTTTTCGCTTCCAACGGGACGGAACTGCTTTTCTTCCAGCACACGGAGTATCTTTGCCTGGATTGATAGAGGCATATCGCCAATTTCGTCGAGGAAAATAGTACCTCCGTTGGCCTGCAAAAAGAGACCTCTTGATTCCCTGATGGCGCCACTGAAGGCGCCTTTCTCGTGTCCAAAAAGATTACTTTCCAGCAAAGGTTCCGGCAGGGCAGCGCAATTAATCGCCACGAAAGGCCTGTTCTTTCTCTCACCAGAAAGATGGATTGCCTTCGCGAAGAGGTCTTTCCCAGTGCCGCTTTCTCCAAGGAGGAGGACACTCGAATCGGTTCTCGCGATTCGGGATATAGCCTCCAGAACATTTTGCATTTTTGCGCTTTTTGCGATGATGTTTGTAAAACTGTATTTTTCTTCCAGGAGACCTTTGAGCCTCTCGATTTCAGAGGATAGCCTGCTATTTTCAATGGCTTTCTGTATTTGGAAAAGGAGCTCTTCTGATTCAAAGGGTTTTGTAAGGTAACTGTAGGCACCCCGTTTCATTGCTTCCACGGCGTTTTCAATGCTCCCATAACCGGTGAGAATAATAACCGGCATGTGGGGAATAATGAGGTGGAGGTCTTCCATGAGCGAAAGGCCGTCTTTCTGTACAAGCTGGAGGTCAACGACGGCAAGGTCAAAAGCGTTTTCCCGCGCTTTTTTCATTGCCTGTTGTTCATCAGAGGCCGCGACAGCCTCATAGCCCGCTAATTCCAAACTCATCTGGATCAGATCGAGAAGGTTTTTATCATCATCTACGACAAGAATCTTTCCTAATGAAGCCATAGTTCTCCTTATTTTTGATTATTCCCGTTTCTTTTTTTCAATTTCGATGTCAACTTTTTTTGACTGTTCAATGATGTCTTTTAATTTGGTGTTTTCCTGCTGGAGGTCTGTGTGCTGCTTTCTTAATTTCGCGTTTTCCAACTGGAGATCACCGCTTAGCTTCCGTAATCTCGCGTTTTCCTGAAGAATCTCTGATACTACGTGGCTGCGATAAGCCCACGCACCCTGAGAATGCTCTGCAATAAGTTTTTTAAAGGTGGCAATGGATTTATTGAAATCTTTTGCCGGATTACCCGGATCAGCGTAACTCATGCCGGTATTGAAGAGTTCTTCATCATTAGAAAGTACCTTTTCCGATGAAGATGTATCTTGTTTGTATTCCTGAGAATCGTCGGCTTTAAGAAGACGCCAGCGGGTCACATCCTTCGATGGTGTTTGAGCCCCGGCATTCTCCGCAGGCACAACGTAACCGAAAAGAACGAAACAAATTAGAAAGGTAATACAAAAATAAAGGTGCTTCCCTGTCCCAATATACTTTCTGCCCATACTCTACCTCCATGAGCTGTAATTATATGTTTAACAAACGCCAATCCAAGGCCTGTACCTTTTGACCATTCTGAAGTTTTAACGGGCAACTGGTGAAATTTTTCAAAAATTTCATTCAGATTTCCTCTTGGGATACCCGGTCCCGTGTCTTTGAACGCGCATTCAACTTTTCGATCTTTACAGTAAGCGGAAATGGATATCTGGCCTCCCTCAGGTGTATATTTGACGGCATTCCCGATAAGATTTCTTAATACCTGGAGCATCCTTTCCCTGTCCAGATTAAGGGGAGGAATCTCCTGACTGATCACTATGCGCGGGTGTATTTTCTTTGCTTCCATAAGAGGGATCATTTCCGTGATTACCCTCTGGATCAGTGGAGGAAGTTTTTCCTGATGAAAATTATACGTCATCATGCCCGCCTCCATCTTGGAGAGATCCAGTAAAGAATTTACCATTTCGATCAAGCGGTTGGTTTCCTGAGAAAGAATGGTGATAAGTTTTTTTTGTCTGTCGGACATCTCCCTTCCTTCAAAACCCTGCTGAAGGAGAACGATTCCCTGTTTTATCGAGGTAAGAGGTGTCCGTAATTCGTGAGACATGGCTGAAAAAAAATCTGATTTCATGGCGTCGACTCGCTTCAGCCTCTCGCACATGGCGTTAACAGCCTTGGAAAGCCTGAATACCTCGGGAGGGGATGAAATATTGAGGTTTCCTTCAAAGACCCCTTCAGAAATTTCCTTTGTTTTTTCTACCAGCACTCTCAGGGGTTTTGTGATGCTCCTGGTGCTGAGAAAGGAAATCGCGATAACCAGAAAAAAAGCGATTACCAGCATCATGGCGCCTAATCTGCCGGCGTAAGTGGCCTCATCCCTGATATTATTCATCATGGTGTCTATGTCCTGGCGGTAGGAAACTTCCGTTAATTTCAGCTCTTCCAGAAGGCTGTTAATTATCTTTTCTTTACCTTCGTTGGGTTGGGTTACCTGCCGCGGCTGGTTTGTTCCGGGGGAGTCAAGCTCCTCACGCGCGATTGATTGGTACTGGTTGTAGTATTTTTTTACTTTTTCTAATGAATCATTCTTCGGAAGTGTCCCGGAAATAGACATTGCCTCTGCAATGTATTTGTCAAATGTTTTACTGGCATTTCGAAATTGATTATAAAAAACAATATCTTTTGTTATGGCATATTTTTTTTCATATTCAAGTTGAGAAAGGAAGGAGTCAGAGAGGTTCTTCTTGATATCCAGCAGGCGCCTGTTGGCGTTAAAGATCGAAGACGCCTCCTCATTTAACCTGTATAGATTCAAAATGGTATAAGCGCTGATTGCCCCCATGATAATCAATATGGCAAGATACCCGAGAGTCAGTCTTGAAAAAATTGTTAATCGCATATTATTACATTACCAAAAACTGTTTTTTCGCAGTCAGTTGTTGTGTGTGTCCGGTTCACGATAAATGAGAGTCAGCTTTAATCAGTATTTAACGATTATGAAAAACAGTGCTAGCCGAGTTAATAACTCTTCACTGTAAACTCTCTGAATTTGTTTTGTAATAATATCATTAACGACAGCACGAAATCAAATCTTTGAAAAAACAATATACTACAGTTTTTCTCGTTCTTAGTGTATAATCTCCTCAATTATCGCGCCCGTAGCTCAGTTGGATAGAGCGTTGGCCTCCGGAGCCAAAGGCCCCGCGTTCGAATCGCGGCGGGCGCGCCAATAAAAACAAGCACCAATATCCAAATTACAATAACCAAACGAAAACTTTCACATTTATTGATTCTCTGCAACTCGTTGCAGAGTAATTATAATTCCTTGCACGCACCGGACGAGGGCAAGGGGGATTAGGTCTTTATTCCTCAGATATCACGTGACTTGCTTCCTGCGTGGAAGCTTATTATTTAATAATAGGATATTGTTAGGGATTAAGATCCTGAGATTTGTTTTTGTTTGGCCATGAACCCATATGACTCAACGGCCCAACGACTCGACGACTCAATGACCCG
>CAZXVZ010000228.1:0-1875 GCA_964644085.1 uncultured Syntrophus sp.
AGGGTCTTCAATGAGCTTGCTGCGACGATGAAGAAGAGCGATACTCTTTTCATCATGATTAATGACCACGGAGGAGGATTATTGACAAAAAAGAGCGGTTCTCATGAACCGGGCTTACATAACGCTCAGTTTGACACTGACGGGGAGACAACAGAAGATTTGATTTTAGAGGCTGATTTTAAATGGGACTTTAACGGGGACGGAGACAAAAAAGATTCTTTGAGGGTCGACGAATCTTTCAGTTTAGGTCCCGGCCGTGGAAGGATGTATGATGATGACTTTGCCGTTGAAGTAAACAAGATCAAAGATTATCAAACCATGATTATAGTGATGGAGCAATGTTTCAGTGGCGGTTTCATCGACGACCTGCGAGGCCCGAACCGTATTATCATATCTGCCGCAAGTCCTAACCAGATTTCCCGTGCGCAAAGGCCAAAGGATGGAGGTGTGGCCGCGTATAACGAATTTACTTACTGGTTCTTCACTGTCCTCATGGGGCGCACACCTGATGGTGAAAAAATAATCAATCCATCGGGCCAGGAGGTGAATATAGATATGGATTGGGATGGAAACGGCCGAATCAGCATGCAGGAGGCCTTCAACTGGGCAAGAAGGATGCACGGTACGGACGATACCCCACATTATGATGACAATAACCACGCGCCATGTCACACGGGGTACGTGCCTTACTCCACAACGTCCGGCGAGGAGGGATTTCTCGGTTCACAGACTTTTCTATGAAAAAATTATCGAAGAAAATTGGCTGTATTGATATGTACATCAGCAACTCTTTCGGGGGGCTCGTAAAAAGCGCTTGACGAATAGAATTAAGTAAAAAAAACTTAAGGGACATTAATATAGATAAATTGACGAAGGGGCATGCCGGTCTGCTATTTTGTTGACAATATATTGTGTAAAGACTAATATTTCGGAAACTACCGCGGGTAGAAAAATGGTCATTAGCCGTAAATATGGCGAAGGAGGTTGAAGCACATGAGAACAGGTATACTATTTCTTGTGTTGGTGGTTGTAGCAATAGGTGCTTTCACGGTGCTCAATTGGAGCGTAATTACGACGCAGACAACTCTTTCCCTGGGGATTGCCAATGTCCAAGCACCGCTTGGATTGATCATGCTTGGGCTGCTGGCTTTTCTCACAGCCTTGTTCATTGTGTTTGTTATCTACCTGCAGACATCGGTTCTCCTTGAGGCTCGTCGCCACGCGCGGGAACTGCAGTCTCACAGAGAACTTGCAGATCAGGCCGAGGCTTCACGTTTCACCGAACTCCGCGGGTTTCTTGAGGCAGAATGGAAAAAACAAACGGATTTGGACACGGAATCGAGAGCTGCCATACTGGCGAGAATGGATCAACTAGATCATGATCTTCGCTCCGTAGTTGAGGAATCAGGAAATACTCTTTCCGCATACTTCGGTGAACTGGAAGATAGGCTTGAAAAAGGGGAACTGAAACCTCGGCAAAACACGTGATATTTGCGTTTATGAAACAGGGTAATTTTTGTTCAGCCTTGTTTTTCAGAAGAAAACGGTGGACAAGCCTTTTTTAAACAGTGTACCTCAGCTTGCGCCATTGTTGACAGCAGACTTTAGAAGGTAGTAATCTTTTTAACGGTCATTGCTCGGGACGGAGAAGAGGAGAAATAAAATGAAGTTGACCACCTCGCAATGTTTCAGCGTGGGAGTAGCTACATCTCTGCTGGTATTAATCTTAACAATTAATTCACCCGCGGCAGACTATTATACGGAACCCCCGGAAAGTGTACCGCACGCGAAACTTGCTTACATAGCAGAGCGAACACATACTTTTGTTCTTACGATTGACGGAAAGGCTGTACTTGGAAATAAAAAGGGTCAGCG
>CAZXVZ010000228.1:1975-4483 GCA_964644085.1 uncultured Syntrophus sp.
TGGTATAATGCCTCGTATGATAGCCAAAGTTCCTGAACCATTTGCCCTGAGACGTATGAAACGAATTTGGAGAGGTACCTTGCTGGGAATTCTTGTGGGCATCGTGTCTGGTTTGGGTGGAATAATTTTTGACTACATGATCAAGGCTGGTAGCCGATTTTTTACCGGAGATTTAATTTCCTTCATAGTGCACGATAATGCCGCCGGTTTCAGCCTTCTTGGTTTTCCCGTCGATAGATGGATGATGTTGTGGATACCGGCTCTTGGCGGGCTTTTCTCCGGTTATCTTGTGCTTCGTTTTGCTCCAGAAGCGGAGGGGCATGGTACGGACGCTATGATCGACAGTTTTCACAGGAAGAAAGGTATTGTGCGAAAGCGGGTACCTGTGGTCAAGACTATCGCGTCAGCAATCACGATCGGGTCCGGAGGATCGGCAGGGAAAGAAGGGCCCATCGCACAGATTGGCTCAGGGTTTGGTTCAATACTTGCTTCTCTTCTTAAACTGAGTGATACGGAACGGCGTATTCTGCTTCTTGCGGGAGCGGCGGGGGGAATAGGAGCCATATTTAAAGCACCCTTGGGGGCGGCGCTTTTTGCCGCGGAGGTTTTATACAGTAAAACTGACTTCGAGTTCGAGGCAATTATTCCCTGTATCCTTTCCTCTATAGTAGGTTTCATGGTTTTTACACTTCATGATGGAACGGGAACTATTTTCCGGATTCCGGTCTTTACGCTTGCGACTCTCGGGCAATTGCCCTTCTATGGGGGCCTGGGTCTTTTATGCGCTCTCGTTGGGTATATTTATGTCAAAATTTTTTATGGCATTAGAAACCGTTTTTTTAGGCCGCTAAGCATCCCGAGGGTCCTTAAGCCAGCTCTTGGCGGTTTAATGCTTGGAATAGTTGCCTTTTTCTTACCGGAAGTTCTTGGAGGCGGTTATAAATGGATTCAGTCAGCTATTGATGGGCATCTCGCAGTTGGTCTTATGGGAGCCCTTTTTTTGGGTAAAATCGTTTCCACTTCTTTTACTATCAGTTCCGGAGGAAGCGGAGGCGTATTCGCGCCCTCCCTTTTTATCGGTTCTATGTTGGGCGGTTTCTATGGAAATATGTGCGGAAAGTTTTTCCCGGACATTGTTACCGAGCCTTCAGCATTTGTCCTGGTCGGGATGGGAGGTTTCTTTGCCGGGGTGGCAAAGACTCCCATAGCAGCGCTTATCATGGTTGCCGAAATGACTGGAGGATATAATCTTATCCTTCCCATGATGATTGTCTCGTCTCTTGCGTATCTTTTTCTGGGCAGGACATCTCTGTATGAAAAACAGGTAGCCACGCGGGTTGATTCTCCTGCCCATGTAGGAGAGTACTCCGTCGATATCATGGACCACCTCCAGGTAAAAGATGCCATAGTAACGGATAGAAAAATAGAGACTTTTCCTGAAGACATGGGATTTGAAAACATGCTCCAATGCGTTATAGGCTCAAGCCAACAGGATTTTCCGGTGGTGAACAAAGATGGTAATTTAGTCGGGATTATCTCCATGACTGACCTTCGCACAGCCATGGCGGATGCATCCCTTCATCCGGTCCTGGTTGCCAAAGACATAGCCGTAACCGGAGTAGTAGCGGTAACAAAGGACGACTCGCTGAATTCAGTTTTGAAGCTGATGGCAGTCTTAAATGTGCGGGAATTGCCGGTTGTGAGCAAAGAAGACCCAAAGAAAATTATATCAATGGTGAGCAGAAAAGACATCACCCAGGCGTATCATAAAGAGATGAAACGAAATAAACCTGGCAAAATTTGGGAGACAAAAGATTAGTATTGCCCTACCATGTAATATTGAAAGTAAATTGGTATCAGATAAAACCTCTAACAGAGGAAAGCGGAACATTGATTGTCCGCCGTGTTGTGTTTACGACTGGTCATTCATGCTAACTATAGTATATTAAAAATAAAACACAGTGTTTGCTTAAAAAAATGGTTTTTTGCTTTTTTAAATGATATAATAGCGTGAGAAGTTGTTTTGTAAGTAACGGGTTCAGAAATTCTCATATGTTTTTCTGAAGGGAAAAGTGGTTGACCGGGCCGTCACCTATATGGGTGACGGCTTTTTTTATTTCCTTTTTGTCCATTAAAAAAAGACAAGAAGATTTGAGGCAGAAATGATTGAATTACACCATTGGATTGTTTGAGGAAAATTTGACGATAATGGGTTACACTCTGAGGGAAGTAAACATAACTTATGATAGTTCGTGGCTATTGCAGGTGGCCGCTTGCTGAGACCGTCCGGGGAGGACTCGCAGCCCATCCATCCCTGGGCGGTTGTTTTATCGATTGGCACACAATAATAAAATGTTCAATAAAGAAATTGAACCACTAGGTTCGATATAATATTATTGAGACAAGCATAAGTATTCGAAAATTGTGGTAAAAATATGGGGGTGACGGCATGAACGTAGGTCTCATTGGTTTCGGAAAAACAGGACGGGCGGTTGCTTCTGTCTTGCT
>CAZXVZ010000229.1:0-4406 GCA_964644085.1 uncultured Syntrophus sp.
TCTGGATGCTGTTTCCGGTGAAGAGATCATGGAAAAGATCCACGAACTGCATCATGAACGGCAATTTACCACGCTTATGGTTTCTCACGAGCCCGATCTTGTAAGCCGCTATTCGGACAAGGTTTATTCGTTCAGAGAAGGAAGGAGTTTTCAGACTATATGAACGTGCTCAACGCATTTAACCTTCCTTTTGTCCAGAACGCGTTCGTAGCTGTTGTCTTCGCGGGTGCCGCATTCCCGCTTGTCGGGGTATTTATTGTCTCGCTCGATCTGGTTCCTCTCAGATTTGCCATGATGCATGTGGCGCTCCTCGGAGGCGCCGTGGGACTCTTTTTAAAGATAGACCCCATGATCTTTGGCCTTCTCTTTTGCGCCCTGGCGGCATCTGTCATGGGTCCTCTTTCAGAAAGAATGAAGATGGGTTTAGGAACGGTTTCCGGTTTGTTTATGACGCTGACCCTCGCTCTGGCTTTTGTCCTTTTTTACAAAGGAGAGATCCATGTTCTTCAGGCCTTCAGCATACTCTGGGGTAATATTCTTTCTCTTACACGGTGGGACATTATTATTGTTGCGATTACAAGTCTTTTTGTTATCACCATAGTTGCTGTCTTTTTCAAGGAAATTCAGGCAATACTCTATGACCGGGAAGTCGCCTTGTCGGTCGGTATCCCCGAAAAACAGATTTATTACCTCATTGTCTTTATGTTGGGATTGACGATTGCCGTATCGATGCGGCTTATCGGCGCGCTCCTCGTGGATGCCTTTGTTCTTTTACCCGCCATAGCGGCACGCCTTATAGCCCGGAGCCTCAAGCAGATGTTTCTTTTGTCTTCTCTTTTTGGTCTTATTGCGGGTCTCGGTGGTCTCAATTTTTCTCTCGCAGTCGACATTCCGGCCAGTTCGGCAATAATTATTATTGCTGCGGTTCTTATTATAATATGTGTATTTTTGAAGAGGAGGTTAGCGCGTTATGGTAAAGCTTTATGAGGGGATTACTGTTTTCAGGCATGTGCCGGTTATGTTTATGTGCGTATTTATGTTGAGCATTTTGTTTTGCCCGGCAGCCCATGCTCAGTCCGTTGTTGCTTCTACTTCACTGGCCGGGGCCATTGCCCGTGCCGGCGGTGCCAAAGAAGTTCGTGTATTGACGCCTTCGGAAATAAAACATCCACCAGAATATGAACTGAAGCCATCTGATCTGCTCAAGCTTGAAGGAGTTAATGTCGTAATATACGCGGGATATGAGCGCATGGTGGAAAAGCTCGTTGATGCTTCGAGAAACAAGAAACTTGAAATAATAAAGATCGATACAACTACATCACCACAGAACCTGATCGATCAAACGAAAAAGGTTGCTGCCGTTCTCCATACGGAAAAGGAGCAGAAGAACTGGGAAAAAGGTTTTCTGGAAAAACTGGATGCCCTGAGGAAGCGGCTGGCCTTGCTGGCGGAAAAGCAGACTGTTGTTCATTTTCACGCGCAACCCTTTGCCCGGTGGGCGGGATTTTCAGTAGTACAGGTGATACCACCGGGCGAATTATCCCTTAAAGCTGTAGCCGATGCTGTGGCAAAAAAACCGGACATAGTAATAGACATCCTTCATTTGCCTGCCGCTAAAGTTGTTGCAGACAACGCTCACTGCCGATACGCGCAAATAATCAACTTCCCGGCAACACAAGGGACAACTACGCTGGAAGATGTTTTTGAATACAATACTGAACAAATTTTAAAAGCATTTCAAGGGAAATGAAATGAGATTGGCGGCAGCAAAAAAGTATTTCACAATTTATGGACAGCATCTTGCTGATGAAAAGATGACAAAATAAAGATTATTATTGCTATGAGCACGCGAGCGACAGTCGGAGGAAAATTATGTCTGTAAAATCAAACGACGCTGTTGAACGAAGCATGGTTAATTTCAGAGAATTCCCTGCTGATCCGATGTTTTTTAACGAAGCATTAAAGCCCTACGTGAATGACATTATTAATAAACATGGGATAGAAGAATGGAAAGCAGTTGTTCTGACGAATGAGTTTCATCACCATATGGGGCTCTGGTCTCTTGTCGGAGCCAAGATGGGTATCAGGGCCAGAGAAATTCTCAAGGCACCATTTGATGAAGTCGAGGTGGTCTCCTCCGCAGGTATGAAACCGCCATTTAGCTGCCTGAATGACGGGCTTCAGGTATCGACGGGGGCGAGTCTTGGAAGAGGGACCATAAAAGTGATTAATGCCGGCCGACCTTTCGTTGATTTTACATACCTGGGCAAGACTCTAACAATGAAGGTAAGTGAAGCGGTAGTCAAAGAGATCGGAAAAATAATTAAGGATTACTCCGAAAAGTATATTTTTCAGTCACCGCGTTATTTTCAGGAGTTAGACAAGATTTCTATAGTCTGTTGGTTAAAATGGGAACGGTCGGGTATCTTTGACGAGATGATGACTTTTAAAAGTCAGTAATTATTATGATGTGAGGTGGCGAGCCTCTCTATATTGTTCAAGCTTTACGCAAAAGATAAAGAAATACATCCCGCTTTGCTCGACCAGTGGTCAAGATCATATACGAATGACTCCTCGATAATCCTTTCTCAGCCGTTTCTGCTGTATAAAAAATATCGATTTAATATACGCTTCGTGTTTTGCCGCGTCAATCCGGAGTTGCTTTCATATTCCAAAGAATGCGTGCTATTCGCTATAAGTCTCTGTTTTCAACAACATTCTCGACATTCACGATATTAATTTTAATATCTTTCGGAATTTCAGGCATCTCTAGTTTTGCTGAGGACCGATTTGTCCAGGCCCTGGCTTTCGCGGCCCTTATCTCCCTCAGATGCGCGTTATGCGATGCGCAAAGCTCGAAATGCCTGCCTCTAAAAATCGCGCACTGTTTACATACGCCCCCGGAGAAAGGGCAAATCATCACGTCTTTTGGCGAATTAGTTTTTGACACAAAATCCTCCTTTTTATGATCGACGGATTAGAATCCGAAGCAATTTTGATCTCTCATTCCAGTACTACCAAACGCCCCAACATTTAGGGGAATCGCAAAACTGATAACGACAGTTCTTGTCGTATTGAACAAAATGTTACGGTTCGGAATCACGTTCGACAAAAAAATAAGAAAAAAAGTTTTCCAGCATGTGATAAATAACTTGATGACGTCCATACAAGTGTATTATGCAAAGCATATACCGTTTTCTGTGTTATGAAAATTAGTATAGATAACAAGGTATTAGAAATTAGAAAAGGGTGTGTTATAAAATTTTATAAGTGTATTATGCAATGTTGAAGAGTTCATATAATTGCAATAAACATGATTAGTTATTATACAATGTAAGGCCAATGAAATAACTGATGAAGCCGTTAAAACCCATTGCAAAGAATAAGGCAAAACACCTTTCTGGAGGGCCTGCTTTGTAAAGACATATGGGGATTGACACATTTATGTGAACCTGCAAGAACCCATATCGGTAAACTTTTTGTCCGAAATTGCAAAAATATATGCCCTGACGCTATAGTATATTGGAAGATAATATTCCTTTATCTCCTTTTAGCTAACTATCAGAAATATTGTG
Source organism: uncultured Syntrophus sp. (assembly GCA_964644085.1). GTDB lineage: Bacteria > Desulfobacterota > Syntrophorhabdia > Syntrophorhabdales > Syntrophorhabdaceae > PNOF01. The sequence continues at coordinate 3,576 of CAZXVZ010000229.1, forward strand.
AATAACCTGAAACAATTATGAATAATTATTCACTTGACATTTTTATTAACTGAATATATATTCAATACATGGTTTCTGTTATTTATTTTCTTATAATTAAAAGGGGCGAATAAATGCCGAGGCCTCGTTGCACGAGAACTATAGGTTATCTCCCATCAGTAACATATTTTAAACCCGCAGGAGTTCGTATATCTGACCTGGAGGAAGTGCTCCTTGGTCATGACGAGCTTGAGGCTATGAGGTTGAAGGATTTGCTTGGTCTACCTCAGGATGATGCTGCGAAGGAAATGGAGGTGTCTCAACCCACCTTTCATCGCCTTCTTATTTCTGCTCATAAGAAGATTGCCGACGCTGTAGTAAGCGGAAAAGCACTTAAAATAGAAGGCGGTAATATCAGTATTGGAGAAGACGTCCTGCCTCCCTGCGGCTACAAGAGGGAACAATGTGACAAAGTGCAGAAAAATCGTGCAAAGAACAATACAATAGCATACGAAAAACAAATTGAAGGAGGAAATATGAAAATAGCTATATCAAGCATGGATGGCACTCTTGATGGGCCAGTGGATGAGCGTTTTGGCCGGTGCAAAAAGTTTGTACTTTATGATAAAGAAACGAAACAATTTGAAGTGGTTGATAATATGCAAAACATGAATTCACCACAGGGAGCAGGTATTCAGTCCTCGCAGAATATTGTTAACGCCGGGGCTAAGGCAGTTATCAGCGGTCACCTGGGACCGAACGCGTTTCGTGTCCTCAATGAGGCCGGTGTTGACGTATATACAACAACCGGTGTAACCGTTGCGGAAGCAATAAAGGCTTTTGAAGAAAATA
>CAZXVZ010000230.1:0-4357 GCA_964644085.1 uncultured Syntrophus sp.
GTTCGCCCTGGCAGGTCGCGGCGGCGGTAGGCGATGGAACAATTGCCGCTATAACTATACAACAATTTTTGCAGACTTATGCCTCCTCTTAAACTGTTGCAATATCTTTTTCTTCTTTAACCCAATAGGATTCACCGGTATCCGGTTATCCTTTTAAAACACGCTCGTTATGCTCCGGCGGCAACACTCGCTCGCGTTCGGCTTCGAAACTTTTGCCTTCAGGCAAAAGACCAAGCTTTCTCGCCTCTCGACGGTTTTCCAAGGGTAACCTGATACCGGTTCAAATGAAATATCTGGGTTTAATAGAAGGCAGAATAGTAGAGTTCCAGGATTTGCATTTACCCTTAGCCGTGAAGTCTGAGTGAATGTCCCCCGGTCTTTTTTAATCTTGATAAAAAGGTCATTTTCGTCGATAATAAGTGTATGAAAAAATGGTATGTGGTTTGTACAAAAGCAAGAAATGAGCAGCGTGCCGCCAATAACCTTTCGGGCGGGAACATCGAAGTGTTGTCGCCGAAATTGAAATTCAAAAAATACAAGGAAGGCAGGTTTGTCCATGTAGTAGAACCGATGTTCCCCGGTTATATTTTCGTGAAGTTCCATCCTGTTGACGAATTCCGTCTCGTAAAATACACAAGAGGTGTCAGGAATATCGTTAATTTTAACGGAAGGATAATTCCCCTTCAGGATGAAATAATAGAATTTATTAAAAGCAAGCTGGAGGAAGGAGATGTCGCGACAGTACAGAAAAAGGAACTGAAAAAAGGGGAAAAAATTATTATACAGGAAGGCCCCTTCAAAGGTTTGAGCGGTATTTTTGAAAAACATCTTGACGGAAAAGAGCGCGTTGCCATATTGCTAGACGGCGTTGGATACTGCGCCCGGATGGAGATTGACCGGGATCTTGTGGCAAGCGCGTAGAGGTCGACATACACATACACGGAAATACACAGGGTCTTAATCACCTTATAAAAAGAAGGCTCGAAAATCTCTATACAAAAAGAATACAACCTTCAGAAATTATTTCCTTTGATCTGGCGAAACAGATCATGGAACTCTCAAAAGAAATCTCGAGACAAATCGGTCTCATCATAAATCGAAGAGGTCTTATTGAATATGTTATCGTAGGCGACACTCACAGACTCTCTATACCTCCGCTTTCTACCGAACGTGTTGGCAGGGCTCGTTTCCGCGGCGTCCGGCTTGTCCATACGCATTTGTATGGGGAACTTCTATCGAAAGAAGACCTCAACGATCTTGCGCTCCTGCAACTGGACCTTGTTGCCTCTATCGGCGAACACCGAGGAGAACGTGATGATTTTATCCACATAGCTTATCTTGTTCCCGAAAACAGGAAGGAAAAAGTGTGGGATTTTATGGAACCTCAGCCTGTCCGGAATCTTGACGTTGATTTTGCCGGTTTTATCACCGATCTTGAAAACGAATTTGTAAAAGAACGGGGTAGATTTTACGTGCTGAAAAAAGGTTCTGATCAGTGTCTGCTTGTCTGTGTTGCGATGCCCGGCAGAGGTGGTGGAAAACACATGGGAGAAAGAATAGAGGAAATGAAAGACCTGTGCTATTCTGCAGGGATTTCCGTGCTCGACACGATTGTGCAGAGGCCCAAGGAGCTCCATCCGAAATATCTTATTGGCAAAGGCAAGTGCGAAGAGATTGTCATGAAATGCCAGCAGCTCGGCGCTGATCTCATTATCTTCGACGAAGAGCTGACTCCAGGCCAGATTAATAATATTACAGAACTTACGGAATTAAAGGTAATTGACAGGAACCAGCTCATACTTGATATTTTTTCCAGACGGGCGAACACCAGGGAAGCGATGATCCAGGTGGAGCTTGCTCAGCTCAAATATATCCTCCCGAGGCTCGTTGGAAAGAATACGGCATTTTCAAGACTTATGGGCGGTATAGGCGGCAGGGGCCCCGGCGAAACAAAGCTTGAAGTGGACAGGCGGCGTATCCGGGACAAGATTTCATTTCTCGAAAAGAAACTGATAGAAGTCAGGAAAATCAGGGAAAAGAAACGTCAGAGAAGGAGCAACTCTCACATACCGGTTGTTTCGATAGTGGGTTATACCAATTCCGGTAAATCCACGCTCTTGAATTTACTTACAAAAAGCAAAGTTGACGTTGAGGATAAACCATTCAGCACGCTCAATCCTACGACAAGGCTCATTAAATATCCGGAACGAAAGGAGATTATCCTTACCGACACGGTCGGATTTATCGATGCGCTTCCCCGGGTGCTCATCAAGGCTTTTGCGGCTACCCTTGAGGAGCTTGAAGACGCATCCTTGCTCCTGCATCTTGTCGATGTCAGCGCGCCCGATTTTGAAGAACGTATTCGCTCTGTTGAAGACATTCTGAAAACATTGAATCTGGAGCACAAGAAAAGTATCCTTGTCTTCAATAAGATGGATAGAATCGACAGAGAGGTTCTTGACAACATTGAAAAAAGGTATGAAGCGGTTTCCGTATCCTGTCTGAAAAAAGAGGGTATTGAAGGGTTGGTTTCCGGAATTGAACGCGCTCTGGCTGTTGATACCGGTGCGACAGCAACCTTTGCTTGACCGCTATGAGGGTAGAGTTGATTTTTTTTGCTATCTTTTTTAAAATCATTTCGCATATTCTGTGTGAGACTTGGAGGTAAATGTGGAAAAAGACAAGGAACCAGGAAGATCGCCATATGCAATGCAGGCAATTGATGAAATGAGAGAACCGGCTTCACCGGACTCAATCTACAAATATATTGAGTTTGCCGTTAAGGCCGCGAAACAGGCAGGCTACAGCGAAGAAAGGTTGAGCGAAATAGAAAGCGCTGTTAGAGAGGTCCTCACCAATATTGTTACGTACGCTTACAGAGAAACGACCGGAGACATACGGATTTCGTATACCATGGATAGAGCCAATAGGATAGCTTTTAAAATAGTCGATTGGGGTCAGTCTTTCAATATGCTGCTTGCCAGTGACCCTCTCTTAAGGGAAGAATATGAGGAACAGGGTATGCCCCAACCGTCGACGCGTTTTATTAAGAGATACACCGATACGGTTGAGTATCAGCGTCTCGAAGACATGAACTATCTTCACGCCACATTCTCGCCCGTAGTCAGGGGCGGGAAATAACGCATCATGCAAAGTTTTTTTGGTCTGACCCTCAAAGATCTTGAATCCTCTATCGGTTCACTTGGCAGGGAAAAATTCAGGGCGAGGCAACTCTATGCATGGACCTACGCGAAAAATATTTTTCACTTCCAGGAGATGACCAACATCCCCAAAAGTCTCCGGAAGATTTTTGGGGATATGTTTTCAACAAAACTGCTCGAAATAGCGGAAGTGCAGCCGTCAAGCGATAGTTCACGAAAGTTTGTCTTTGCGCTGGAGGATGGCAATTTTATCGAGACTATTCTCATGCCGGAGAAAGAAAGGAACACGCTCTGTATCTCTTCGCAAATCGGTTGCAGGATGGGTTGTAAATTTTGCGTGACAGGAAAGATAGGTTTCAAACGCGATCTTACCGCCGCTGAGATTGTAAATCAGGTAGTGACAATAAAGGAGTATCTCAGGGCTGCCGGCGATGAACGGATCACGAACATCGTTTTTATGGGTATGGGTGAGCCTGTAGACAATCTTGAAAACGTCCTCAAGGCTCTTACGATTCTCAAGGAACCCATCGGTCTCGATTTTTCCTACAGGAGAATTACCATCTCTTCGGTGGGGCTCATTGACGGTCTTAAGACACTTCCTTTAAAGACAGCCAGTATTGCCATATCGCTGAACGCCGCCGATGATGAGACGCGGTCGCAACTTATGCCTATCAACAGACTCTATTCTGTCGGAAAGATCGTTGATTATGTCCGGTCTTTTCAGGGCCCTAACAGGATACGCACCACATTCGAATACGTTATCATAAAAGATATTAATGATTCCCCGGAAGACGCGAAAAAACTCGCCGATCTTCTAAAAGGTGTCAAGTGCAAGATTAATATTATTCCTTACAATGAGTCCCCCTACGCGGAATTCAAAACACCGGACCCGAAATCAGTGACCATGTTTCACGACTATCTATACGGGCGACATTTTACCACAATGATACGGGATTCGAGAGGACGTGATGTAGGAGGAGCCTGCGGACAACTCGGCATGTGGTATCTTAACAAATCCCAAATCTCAAATACCCAGTCCCAAACAGAAAATACGTAAGAATGGAGCGTGCTGATGAACGGTAAATTGCCGGCATACAAGAAATCCTTTTTTTTAAGTCCGTCAAGAAAAGACGGGCTCCAATTAACAATGATCTACGGGGATCACCGTGTCTACACGGACTTTTTTGTCCATAGAA
>CAZXVZ010000231.1:0-4323 GCA_964644085.1 uncultured Syntrophus sp.
CAGAAAGTAATTTGCTACAAAAAATGTAGGATGAACAACAAATCTTAGAGGTGCTTGTAAATGAAATCAGGGATATAATATTTCCGCTTATTAAAAACAGTGCCTATGATGTTGCCGCCGCTTTTAATTATTTTCTCCTTTACGCTCAAGGCGACCTGCCATTTTGTTTTTTCGGCTTCCACGACGAGGATAACGCCGTCAACCTTTGAAACGATCGCTGGGCCGTCGGGAAATAACATGACGGGGGGCGAGTCTACTATGATCAAATCAAATCTTTTTTTCAGGGGTTCCCAGAAGGTAACACTTTTCGCGGATTCAAGCGTGCGTGCCGTAACCATGGTCTTTTGAAAAAGAGGCATGACAAAGAGGCTGCTTTCCTCGACCTGGTGGAGATCGTTTTCTGTCGAATCCTGTGACGCGGCAACTACTGATTCTGAAGATTGCTCACCAATAGTATTTTCTGTCTTGAAGCGTGTGTATATGTGCTGTTCGGGGCGGCTCCTGTCGAGGTCAATAAGGAGGACATTTTTTTCCAATCGTAATGACGCGGCTTTTGCCAATTCACGCGCTATGGTTGACGCCCCTTCATTTGAGCGTGACCCGACTATCAAGACTGAACGGTGATCTATATCCGGCAGTGAAGCGGTGATCATCTGATACAGCGCGATCATCTCCTGACTCATGTCGATTTCAGCATTTCCGCGTTGCCTGTCAACGGGCAATGATATTGAAGGGGGAGGTGGAGGCTCGACAGGCATACGACCCGCCGCTCCTTCTTTTTGCGCGTTTTCGAGAGCATCGTATATTTTACTCATTATGCCTCCTGTTTTCTCGAAAGTAGATAAAGGCTATTTCGGTAAATCCGGAAAAATTATTGTGCTGCCTTCGTGGATAATATCCGGATTTGTAATCTGCGGGTTTTTTTCTTTGACCAATCCAATTGTCTTATTATCGGATTTTCCGTAGATTTCGTTTGTGAGTTTTATAAGTGTGTCGCCTCGGACTACTGTTTTTTTCGTTTGAACAACTTCCTGCCCGGGCGCTGTAGTGGCTTGTTGCGTTATCGCTCTTGAGGGATCTTCTGACTGTGCTTGCTGAGTTCCCGGTTCGGTTTGTTGGCTGTTTGTTTCAAAAGTGGATGGTTGCGTGTTTGTTCCTGCAGGAGCCCCGGCATTTGCTTCCGGCGATTGCGCTTTCGCTGTTTCATGCTGAATGGGGACGGGTGACGTTTGGGTTTTATGAAAAAGCCCGCTTATATTTGACCAACCAAAGGCAATCACAAAAATGAGCAGGGCCAGGGCTAAGGCAACAGGGATCCAGCGTCGGACAAATGAGGTTCCCTCCGTGCCGTCAAGATCCCTGATTATCTCCTTCACAATTCTGGCTGAAACGGGTTTTTGCTGATAACCAAATCCTGTAATAAGGGCATTATCGGAGAGTATATTAAGCGTCCTGGGAATGCCCTTTGCTCTATTGACAATTTTGTTAAGCGCCTGTTGTGAAAAAATTTTATCGGGGATTCCACCCGCCATTTTCAACCTGAATTTGAGATAATCATGGCTTTCGGCCTTTGTAAGGGTATGAATTGTTGAACGGATGACAATACGTTGTTTGAGTTGCCGTAATCTGTGCAGATCAAGTGTGTTCTTGAATTCAGGCTGGCCGACGAGAACAATTTGAATTAGTTTATCTTTAGATGTCTCAAGATTGGAGAGCATACGCAGGCTTTCCAGGGTGTCGACGGGCATGTTCTGTACCTCGTCAATAATTAAGACAACCGTGTTACCTTCTCTATATTCTTCAATTAAAATTTCATTGAGTCTATTGACAAGTTCGAGAGTACTGAGATGTCCCGGATCCAGGTCGAGTTCCTGATAAATCGTGATAAGGAGTTCCTCAAAGGTAAGCTGGGGATTAAAAACATAAATGAGCTTGAGATTTTTTTTATCGGCGGTTTCCAGATAGGATCTGAGAATGGTTGTTTTTCCGACACCCACTGCCCCGATGATGGCGACAAAACCTTTCTTCTGTGATATGCCGTAAATAATTGCCGCCTTTGCTTCTCTGTGGCTCGGGCTGAGATAGAGAAACTCAGGATCAGGCGTAATGTGAAAGGGCTGTTTTTTGAGATTATAAAAGTTTAAATACATAATAGATAATCCCTGTTCATAGCTCAAAGCTCTAAGCTGTAAGCAAATATCTCAATAACTATAATATCAAATGAATATTGTCTTCGGAATTTGGTTTATCAGCTTACAGCTATGAGCTATGAGCTTTCTTATTCTTTTTTCGTGATTGCTACCATTACCGGAATTCCGAGTCGTCTCTCGGCACTCATCGGGGTTGTCATGCCGGCAGACATGAATTCCAGGAGAAAAGCGAGGGCAATACCGCCGGCAATCCCGCCAAGAAAACCTACGGCGATCATTTGTTTTTTATCAAGCTTCTGCTCCCTTGGAATCCGGAAGATAGGCGCTTTCTCAATAATGCTGATAGCAACCATTTTACGCCGGTCCATTTCATCGCTGATCAGAGAATCCTGTAACTTTTTTGCGTAGACCTGGTAGTTTTGTTCCCGAAGGGCCGTCTCACGTCTCAGATCCCGCAAATCACGTTCACGGGCGTCAAGTGTTCGTATCTCACCGTCAATTTGTCCGAGTTGACGTCTTAGGGTATCAGCTTTTGCGTTCACAACGCTCAATTCCCCTTCAGCCTTGCTGAGCTCTATTTGGCGCTGCTCTTCTGTGCGTTTTTTCATTGCTTCTTTAATGGCCTGTATCTCCTGCCGTTGACTTTGCAGGGTCCGGCTGCCCTCATTATATTTTTCAAGAAGCTGAGCCTCCCGTTGCTGGAGGGTTGCCAGTTGGCCCCTCAATTCTGAAGCGCCGTCTATATTCCATGCCGGGCTTTTCGTGAAAGCGATTTTTTGCTCGAGCTCGCTGATCTGGCTCAGGGTGGTCTTTAGTGTTGAATCTATAGTGGTGCGTTGCGACAGCAGGGAGCTTTTTTGCTCCTCATAGGAATAAACCCTGTTTTTCTCTTTGAAAACAGCGAGGTCGATCTCGGATTCTTCCAGCTTTTTTTGTGATTTTTCCAGTTGGGTTTCAAGAAATCCGGTACCTTCAGTGCTGAATATCTCGAGGTGTTTTTCCTTGAAGAGATCAACAAGCTCATTGATGACGTGGGCAACCATCTCAGGATTTTGATGCGTAAACGAAACCTCTATCAAGCTTGAATTTTTAATGTTGGTTACCTTTATGTTTTGCTGTAATAATCGTATAGCGGCGCTCTCCGGCGTTAAACCTGATGCTGTTGACATATTTGAGAGCTCCGGATAAATATTCACGGCGCCCATTTTTTTTACGAGCCTTGAGTAGAGGTCGAGGCTCGTGAGGATGCTTATCTCACCGTTGATCACTGTTTGGGGTGTTACCGCGGCGGGTGCTTGTCTTGTTGTCTCATCTTCGGGACGGGGCAGGTACTCTCTGCCGTACTTGATAAGCAAAGTTGATTTTGCCTCATAGATTTGACGAATCTTTGTAGCGTAGACCGTTGCTCCTATAAGGATAATGAGAAAAATGACCAGAATCTTGTATTTATGTTTGAAAATAATGGTGAGAATATCTCTCAGGTTATGTGTCTCATGAACTTGCATTGTATGTTCCATTTTTTTGATCCTCTGGCCAGACTGTCAGCGTGAGCCGGCAGTCGCGGCCGGTGTATCCGGATAGACCTTTGTAAAGCCGCCAAAGGCATAGGCGTAAGGATTGGAAAAGCCCGCGAATCCGGGAATTCTCGACGGAATAGACCGGTTTATATATTCATCTACAAACTTGAGCCAATTGGCAATGTGTGATTTTGGCACGTAAACTATATCATAGGGCATAAGGGCGATGTCCTGGCTCAAGTCGGTCCCATCAATGACCTTCCGCAAATCGATATTTGCCGCCATTGGTTTTCCTTCAAAATCCTTACGGATGACAATAATATTACTCAGCCTTGCTGTTTCCCTTGGACCTCGTGCCTGCGAGATTGCCTGGTATAAGGTCAGCCTGCCCTTGAAATCAACAGGTCCGGAGACAACTACTTCGCCATCAACAAATACTTTCTGACCGCCAAAATTGCGCACAATAACCGTTATCTCAGGTTGTTTGAGTTCAGCGGCATATTTCTCACTCAGAGCAGTGCTTAGCTGTGTGGGTGTTAAGCCGGCAGCAGGCACATCGTGGACTAATTGCAAGGAAATCCGGCCATCAGGGCGGACGGGGACAGCAAGCTCATTCAGTTCAGTATTGTACATGAATTTAACATCAAGTGTGTCAC
>CAZXVZ010000232.1:0-4284 GCA_964644085.1 uncultured Syntrophus sp.
AGATGGAATCTCGTGACTGGAGTTCAGACGTGTGCTCTTCCGATCTAAAGGGCGGCCCTCGCTACGGCACACAAACTAATTCGTATTATCTTTGTTTTGCTGAGCCGCAAAACGCGTTTTGTAAACGGCGGAAGTAAATATGTAATAGTTGGCTGAAACGATGTTTTTCAACAAGAGCAATATGCACGAAATTTTAAATACTAATCCTCGGTATTTAACCTAAAGCCTCTAAAACAAAGGTGAATTTCAAATACTTCGCCAAAGCTATTAAGAGTTGCTATAATTAGGTTAGATAGGAGGTGCGCAGGGGGGGAGGAGGTATGCAAGATGTTAGTGCCAACCAAGATTCTCGTACCAACGGATTTTTCGGAATATTCGGACAAGGCACTGGAACAGGCCCTCGATATCGCCAAGCAGTATCACGCAAAGGTTTTCCTTCTCCATGTTATGCATGATGATATGTTACGCCTTACAGAAAGTGAATTTATTGTTCCCGAAGAACTACGGCAAAAAGCTACGGATCATCACCGAGCCGAGACTGAAGAAAAATTGCGCGACCAGCTTCGAAAATTCCCCCAGGCTAAAGAGGTGGATCTAGTCACCAATATCCGGAAGGGTGTTCCTTACGAGGAGATACTGGCGGAAGGGAAAGATAAAAATATTGATCTGATTGTGATCGCATCTCTGGGAAGATCGGGTATCGCAAAATACCTTATCGGCGGCGTAGCCCGGAATGTCCTCAAAGGTTCCAGATGTCCTGTGCTTCTCACAAAATAGAGAAAGCTTTGGACTCAGTTTGGTGTATTGAGGTCAAGGGAGAACCCGACCTGCTCTCTATTGTTCAGGGGTGTTCCAATGGAGTACCAGCCCAAACAGTATGGAAATTAAGTCCTCTGTTGAGGGGGAGCTATGGAAGAAAAAGAGTTGACAAAATGGTTATATGAAATATTTCAGGCAACGATTCCTGCTCTGGAGAATATCGAGAGGGGATTTGTGACACAGAATCAAACCATGCTGCAACAGGGAGAAACACAATTTGTAGAAGTACTTACATCAAACCTCTCGTTTGCGGAAAAAATCGTAACAGAAAAACAGAAAAACGAGGTGGAAAAAAAGTTTCTGAGTCTGTTAGTTCCTCTTCAAGAAATTGCCTTAGCGATGAGGAGCTTGATTGCCAAAAAGAAAACGATACTCCTGCGCGATGTTATCTTCGGCGTGAAGGCTATTACGGAGATAGCGGAACTTTTGACAGTCATGAAAACTCAATTCAGAGACACAGGAGATTTGATTATCACGAAAAATCCCATTCTGAGAGAAAACATAAAATCGGGAATGGAGAGAATCACGGAACTGACTGATGAGTACGCCGTGGCGCATGAGGGGAGACTGATTACGGGCGCGTGTATGCCAAAGGCCTCGTACCTGTACCTTGACATCATTGGTTCCATCAAAAGAATAGCCCGGGAACTCGTCAGTCTATCAGAAAGAATATAAACTGGGTGTCGAATATGTTTCAATGGGTCATCCACGGGAATCATAAAAAAATGAGGATTATAAGTTGTATCTGAGCAAATAGGGGAGTGTGCGTATGATGTCCGTGGAGTATTTTCAAACAATTATCAATTGCATGGGAGATCCCGTATTTGTCAAGGATGAAAACCACATATATGTCTTTGTTACCCACGCGCTCTGCGAGATGTTTAATAGACCTTACCACGAGTGGATTGGCAGGACGGATTATGACTTTTTCCCCGAAGAGCAAGCCGATGTTTTCAGGATGCATGATCGCCGAGTTCTGGAAACAGGGGAAAAATATTCCAATGAAGAGGAAATTATTGACGGACACGGCACTGCCCGGGTGATTGAAACAAAAAAGACTTTGTATGTGAGTAAAGACGGCGAACGGTACATCATCGGAACAGCGCGGGACGTCACTGAACGCAAGAGGTCAGAAGAAGCCTTGCGCACTATCCAACTTCACCTATCGGAAGCGATGGACCTTGCCAAAATCGTTTACTGGGAAGTAGATCCAGTAGATGATGTCTTTGTCTTCAATGACTCTTTCTATGCTTTTTATCATACCACAGCCGGGGAGGAAGGTGGATACCGGATGTCTCGGGAAGAGTATATCAAACGGTTTGTTCATCCCGATGATCAGTTGCGGGTTTCTCAAATCGTGCGGGAGAGAATCACAACGTCCGGCCCTGAATTCCTTCCCGAACTTGAGCACCGCATTGTTCGGCGTGACGGTGAAATACGTAATATCCTGGTACGAAGTAGAGCCATCAGGGACGATTCAGGGTGTATCATCAAAAGATATGGAACAAATCAGGACGTCACAGAGATCAAACGTGCACGTGATGAAAAAATGCATCTCGAATTGCAGCTTCTCCAGGCCCAAAAAATGGAGGCATTGGGTACTCTGGCAGGAGGGATTGCCCATGACTTCAACAACGTTCTTGAAGGAATCATCGGTTTTGCCGAGATGATCAAAGAAGATGCTTCCACTGATAGCTCCGTGCACCGGAGGATAGGGCTGGTGCTGAAAGGAGCCAAGAGGGGACGGGACCTTGTGAGGCAGATACTTATGTTCAGTCATCACAGTAAACAAGAGCAGAAACCTGTGGCTCTTCACGCGATTCTGGAAGAAGGTCTCAGACTACTCAGGCCCACCCTCCCTTCGACAATTGAAATCAGACTAAAAAACCTTGCCGACGATGATACGATTTCCGCCAACCCCGGTCAGATACACCAGGTCTTGATGAATCTTTGCACAAATGCCGCTCACGCGATGCGGGAAAAAGGAGGCCTCCTGGAGATAGATACTTCACGGGTCTCATTTACATCCGACGATTCGCTACCGCTTGCTGATATGCAACCGGGCGATTATGTAATCCTGACCGTCCATGACACCGGCTGTGGGATTGAACCTGAAATCCTAAAACGGATATTCGATCCTTTTTTTACTACAAAGCAGCAAGGAGAAGGTACAGGCCTGGGACTCTCTGTTGCTCATGGCATCATAAAAAGTCATAACGGATTCATAACTGTCCGGAGTGAGCCGGGACAAGGGTCAACATTTCAGGTATATTTGCCGAGTATCAGATCACAGGTGAGCGAAACGGGAGCAATGGCCGTCCCAATCAGAGGAGGAGAAGAACGTGTACTTTTCGTCGATGATGAAGATCTTCTCGTTGATTTGTATAAGGAAAGATTGATCAAACTTGGGTATGATGTGATCGCAACGACCAGCAGCTTGGAGGCTTTGAAGCTTTTTAAAAAGGAACCTGATAAATTTGATTTGATTATTACGGACTTTACTATGCCACACCTCACAGGAATAGACCTTGCGGCGGAACTGCTGAAGGTGAGAAGAGACATCCCCATCATTCTTTTTACGGGTCACAACGATACTGTTTCGCCGGAAACTGCAAGAGCATCAGGCGTCAGCGAACTCCTGATGAAACCACAGTCCAAGGATGAGATTGCTCAAGCAATGCGTCGGGTACTCGATGCAAAGCGTGAGAGACGGAAGTTCCCGCGCAAGGCAGAGCGAAGCAGGCGTTAGCAAGATATTGATCTTGGTTAAAATTATTCACAAACAACCTCGCGCTTTCATATCGGAATCCTTATCTCCTGGGGATACGCCGGCTCAACATTCGTAGGTGCTATACGTAACAAATCCTGCTTTGGCTTGTGATCTTATAAGGTTACACATCATTTTCCATTATCACTCTTTTTATTCATCTCTGTCAAGACAATTTGCCATATCGTTACTACTCATCTTCATGCCAGGCATTACCTTCTTTCACGTTATAAAGGTTGAAGCGTGCACCCTGGTTGTCCATGGGGTTAAGCCAGAGTATACGGGTAAACACCTTCTCTGCATCCCTCATCCTTCCAAAGCGCCACAGGCAAAGACCGTAGCCTGCAAGACAACGCAGAAAGGGACGGTTGTGGACGTATCCCCAGGGAAGAAGGCCATTGAAGTCTTTGCCTAAGGTGATCTCCCCGATCTTCACTCCTATGTCATAGTGACGGACCGCAGTGTCGGGATCGCGATTAAAGGCGAAGTTCCCCAAATGGGCGTGGGCATCGAGGCAGCGGAGATCGGCGGCGAGGGTATCCATGAGCAGGCGGTCAGCTTTGCGGTAGTCACCGGCTTGGTTAAGATCGACAGCCTCGAGGATGGGATCGGTATCCGGGTCATCAGGATCTTCTCCGGGCAGCACCTGTTCCATCTCATACTCCGGTCTTCTCCCGCGTTTGATGATTGGTCGTGTC
>CAZXVZ010000233.1:0-4279 GCA_964644085.1 uncultured Syntrophus sp.
GTGGGTGCCGGTGTTGTTACCGAGATTATAGAATAAAGGGGAAGAAGATGAGGCAGAGAATCAGGATATGCCTGAAGGCCTTTGATCATAGGTTGCTTGATCAATCGGTGAAGGAAATAGTAGACGCGGCAAAGAAGACAGGCGCGCAAGTTATCGGACCGGTGCCGCTGCCGACGAGAATCCAGAAATACTGTGTACTCAGGTCCCCCCATATTGATAAAAAATCAAGAGAGCAGTTTGAAGTGAGGACGCATAAGCGGTTAATGGACATCGTTGACCCCACGCAGCAGACGGTTGATGCCCTTATGAAGCTGGAATTAGCAGCCGGGGTCGATGTGGAGATAAAATCATAGGAGTTTTCCATGGCGGTAACAGAATTGCTGGATATGAAAGGTGCGAAAGTAGGAGATGTTGAAATCAAGGATGAAGTCTTTAATTGCGATGTAAAACCGCACCTCATCCATGATGTCGTGAAAATGCAGCTCGCAAGCAGACGGCGCGGAACGGTCCAGACAAAAACAAGAAAGGACGTAACCGGCGGCGGGAAGAAGCCCTACAAACAGAAAGGTACAGGCAATGCCCGGCGTGGCAGTTCCCGTTCCCCTCTTATGGTTGGCGGCGGTATCGTCTTTGGGCCGCAACAGAGAGACTACAGTTACACGCTCACGAAAAAGATGAGACGTGGTGCCATGAAGTCCGCGCTGACCGTTCGCTATACAGGTTCCGCGATGAAAGTGCTCGATAAGATCGAGTTATCCGGTATCAGTACGAAGACCTTCAACGGCATAGTGAAGATGTTAAGTCTCACGAAGCCGCTTTTCGTTATCGGCATGAAAGATGAAGCAATTGAAAAATCAGCGAGGAATATCCCTCACCTGAAAGTGCTCAGAGTGGAGGGGTTAAATGTTTACGATATTATAAAGCACGAGCAGCTTGTTTTAACGCTTGACGCGTTACGGAAAATAGAAGAGGTGCTGGCATCATGAACGAATATGATATTGTTGTCCGTCCGATCATAACGGAAAAAAGTACACTGCTGAAAGATGTCGGCAACCAATATATTTTTGAGGTACAGAGAGACGCCAATAAAATAGAAATCAAGAAGGCCGTTGAGAAGCTTTTCAAGGTAAAGGTAGTTTCTGTGCATGTCTCCAACTTTGAGGGGAAGAAAAAGAGGCTGGGACGCTTTGCGGGAAAGAAGCCTGATTGGAAAAAAGCTGTTGTGAAACTCAGCCCGAAAGATAAAATAACGATTTTTGAAGGTGCGTAATGGGCGTAAAGGAATATAAACCAACTTCAGCCGGCAGGCGATTTATGAGCGGTCTCACCTTTGATGAGATTACGAAGACGAAACCGGAAAAAACTCTGCTTGCCACACTTAAGAAAACAGGTGGCAGAAACCACAGTGGAAAGATTACCACCCGTCATATCGGTGGCGGACATAAGAAGAGATACCGGATTATTGATTTCAAGCGGAATAAACTTGAGATTCCCGGTAAAGTCCACAGCATAGAGTACGATCCCAACAGATCGGCTAATATCGCCCTCATCCATTATGTAGACGGCGAAAAAAGATATATCATCGCACCCCTCGGATTAAAAGTGGGCGAAATGATAATCTCAAGCCAGAAACCGGATACGGAAATCAAGGAAGGTAACACGCTTCCCTTAAAGCATATTCCTCTGGGAACCTTTGTTCATAACGTTGAGATGAAACCGGGCAAAGGCGGGCAGTTGGCGCGCAGCGCGGGAAGTTACGCGCAGCTTGTCGCGAAAGAGGGGGGCTATGGTCACGTGAGGCTTCCTTCCGGCGGTGTGAGGCTTGTCAATCTGGTTTGTACCGCGACGATAGGGCAGGTTGGTAATATAGACCATGAAAATATTACTGTAGGAAAAGCCGGTAAGCCAAGATGGCAGGGCACAAGACCGACCGTAAGAGGAACGGCAATGAACCCTGTGGACCACCCTCTCGGCGGTGGTGAAGGAAGGTCCAAAGGCGGACGGCACCCCTGTTCACCTTGGGGACAACTGGCAAAGGGTCTTAAAACGAGAAAGAACAAAAGAACTGATAAGTTTATTATAAAACTCAGAGGTTAGGGAGGTTTTTGTGGCAAGGTCTCTCAATAAAGGGCCATTTTTAGACAAAAAGCTGGCAAAGAAGGTTGATGAAGCAAAGGGGACAAAAGGTTCAAAGGTCATCAAAACATGGTCAAGAAGGTCGACCATTACACCTGATTTTGTGGGACACACCTTTGCGGTCCACAACGGTAAGAAGTTTATACCTGTCTTTGTTACAGAGGAAATGGTTGGTCACAAACTGGGCGAGTTTTCTCCTACGAGGACATTCCATGGCCATTCCGGGGACAGGAAAGCTAAAGTGGTAAAGAAAAAGGAATAGAACTATGGAAATCAAGGCAAAGATAAGAATGACAAGGATATCCCCGCGGAAAGTAAGACTTGTGGCGGATGTAATAAAGACAAAAAACGTCAATGAAGCCATGGGGCTTCTTGCTTATATGCCGCAGAAAGCCTCTTTTATATTGAAAAAACTTCTCGACAGTGCCTTGGCCAACGCCAAGCAGAAAAAGTATGTCGACATCGACAATCTCTATGTAAAAACAGTTATGGTCGATGGCGGGCCAACGCTGAAAAGATTTCTTCCGAGAGCCATGGGAAGGGCGACGAAAGTCAGGAAGAGAATGAGTCATATTACGCTCGTCTTGGACGAATCATAAAACTGGAGGTTCAATTGGGTCAAAAGACACATCCGTACGGTTTCAGGCTTGGGACAATCAGGACATGGGATTCCAAGTGGTTTGCAGCGAAAAACTACGCGAAGTTTCTCCACGAAGATATTACGATAAAGACTTTTCTGAAAAAGAAGCTTTATCAGGCCGGTATCTCAAAGATAGAGATAGAAAGGGCTGCCAATAAGGACAAACGGGCAAAGATAAATATTTATACGTCAAGACCCGGGCTCGTTATCGGAAGGAAAGGCGCTGAAATCGAGAACCTCAAGAAAGAACTCCAGCGGATTACCGATAAAGAGGTAATCCTTAACATAACAGAAGTTAAAAGACCTGAAGTGGACGCACAGCTTGTGGCTGAAAATATTGCCCTCCAGATGGAGCGGAGAGTTTCCTTTAGAAGGGCCATGAAAAAGAACGTTTTGCAGGCTATGAAGTTTGGCGCCAAAGGTATCAAGGCTATGTGCGCGGGACGCCTTGCCGGCGCAGAAATGGCCAGAACAGAATGGTACAGAGAAGGCCGCGTGCCTCTTCAGACCATCCGGGCTGACATAGATTACGGATATGCTGTGGCAACAACGAAATACGGTATCATAGGAGTAAAAGTCTGGGTTTTTAAAGGTGAAATTTATCAGGAGGCACGGTAATGCTTGCGCCGAAGCGAGTGAAATACAGAAAGCAGATGAAAGGTAAAATGAAAGGTGTTGCCCGCAGAGGTAATGAAGTCAATTTTGGAGATTATGGCCTTCAGGCGACAGAAGCAGGCTGGGTTACGGCCAGGCAGATTGAAGCAGCCAGAATTGCCCTGACAAGATACGTAAAAAGAACGGGTAAAGTATGGATCCGTGTATTTCCCGATAAGCCGATAACGAAAAAACCGGCAGAAACCAGGATGGGAAAAGGAAAAGGGGCTAATGAAGGGTGGGTGGCCGTTGTCATACCGGGAAAAATCCTTTACGAAATTACGGGAGTCCCCGAAGATAAAGCAAGGGAAGCTTTGAGGATTGCCTCTTTTAAACTTCCTATCGGAACAAAGTTTGTCACGAGAAGTGAGGAGCAATGAAATCGAAAGATCTGAAAGAGATGACAAAAGAAGAACTCTTAAAAAAGAAAAAAGACACAAAAGAAGAGCTTTTCAATCTGCGATTCCAGCACTCGACGGGGCAGCTTGAGAATACAGCAAGGTTAAAGCTCCTGAAGAAGGATGTGGCAAAAATCGAAACAATTTTGCGACAGAAGGAATTAAACGCCTAAGAGGTCCATATATGGAATTGAAACAGACAGCGAACAAGAGAAAGATGACAGGGATTGTCGTGAAGGACAAGATGAACAAGACCATTGTCGTGGAAGTCGAAAAATTCCTCAAACATCCCAAATATCAAAAGTTCATAAAGAGGAAAATTCGGTATAAGGCCCATGATGAAACCAACACCTGCAAGATAGGTGATGAAGTCATGATTATGGAAGTGAGGCCTGTCAGTAAAGACAAACGGTGGCTGGTAAAAGAAATCATCAAAAAAGAAGAGCTTTCT
>CAZXVZ010000234.1:0-4262 GCA_964644085.1 uncultured Syntrophus sp.
AAACCGTCGAGAGGCGAGAAAGCTTGGTCTTTTGCCTCAAGGCAAAAGTTTCGAAGTCGAGTGGGAGCGTAGAACAGTACGCACAGCGGACAAGAAGGGGTGGCTCCATCGGGCGGCTTATGCCCCTCTGGAGGGGGCGACCCAAGCCCCCGTAATTGCAGCCGCTGGAGCTTGAGGGAGCGTGTTTTCAAGGGGCAACCGGATACCGGTATGTCCTAATACATAATTTTGGATAAGTGATTGAATGCAAAATGGTATTAATCAGTGTTTATTTGTAAATACTTTATCCACACTGTTTTTACTTCACGAAAGTTTTACGCTTTTTCGATATTTAGATTTTTTTTTGCAGGAGTGATATACTTGCCTTGTGCTGAAATATTCACCGCTTGTTACCGTGCAAATGGTGAAATGTCTTTTTAACAATGGCATTCGTATAATGTGTTACTGATTTGTTTTAGAGTATAAGCCGGATTCTAAGGAAGGAGGTTATGTAATGGATCAGATTCTCATCGGAAAAGGTGACCACCCTGTTCATCTGCTTGCTAAATATGGTAACCGGCACGGTCTGGTGGCCGGGGCGACCGGCACAGGTAAGACTATTTCTCTCCTGGTCTTGGCTGAAGGTTTCTCACGGTTGGGCGTTCCGGTATTCATGGCCGATGTAAAAGGTGACGTGGCCGGGCTGGCAATGGCAGGCGCAATGAATGAAAAGATTCAGCAGCGCGTTGCCCAGATAGGAATTGATGGCTATGCGAATGAAGCAAGTCCGGTATTGCTCTGGGATCTTTACGGAAAGTCCGGCCATCCAGTGCGTACTACAATCAGTGAGATTGGCCCCGGTCTGTTGGGCCGTATCCTTGAACTTAATGATACCCAGACAGGCATGCTGGAGATAGCCTTCAAGCTGGCCGATGACCAGGGTTTATTGCTTCTTGATCTTGACGATCTGCGGGCACTTCTTAACTTCATATCAGATAAGCGCAAGGAGGTTTCAACACAGTATGGACTGGTTAATACGCAATCAATAGCCGCTATTCAGCGCTCCCTGTTGACGCTTGAACGTGAGGGCGGACAAGCATTGTTTGGAGAACCGGCACTGGAATTGAGCGATCTGATGCGCACCGATCTTTCCGGCCGGGGCATTATCAGTATTCTTGCCGCAGACCAGCTTATCCTGAAACCACGGTTGTATTCAAGCTTCCTGCTGTGGCTCCTGTCTGAGCTCTTCGAAAATCTGCCTGAGGTTGGTGATCTGGAGAGACCCAAACTGGTCTTTTTCTTTGATGAAGCCCATCTGCTCTTTGACGACGCGCCGGCCACACTTCGCCAGCGGATCGAGCAGGTTGTGAGGATTATTCGCTCAAAGGGTGTCGGCGTTTATTTCTGCTCACAGTTTCCCGATGATGTACCCAATGAGATCCTCGGTCAAATGGGAAACCGGATCCAACACGCGCTTCGAGCCTTTACCCCTCGAGACCAAAAGGCTGTTCGGACTGCCGCGGAAACCTTTGTTCCCAATCCGAAATTGAATGTCGCAGAGGTTATATCACAGCTCGGCGTCGGTGAAGCCTTGATCTCCACGCTGCAGGAAAAAGGTGTGCCGATGCCTGTGGAACGGACTCTGGTTTGTCCGCCTCGCTGCCGGATAGGAGCCATAACCCCTGAAGAGCGCAAGGTTATATGGTCACGGAGCCCGATAGGCGGTAAGTACGATACGCCGGTTAACCGGGAGTCGGCATACGAAATTCTCACCCAGCGCGTCTCCGAAAAAGAAAGTGCTGAAACAAAGACAAAAGAAACCGGGACTGAAAAATCGGAAAAGGACCGCGGTATAATCGGCGAGTTCCTGTGGGGAACCAAACGCCGCCAGGGAATGGTGGAAACCATGGCCAAGCAGGCTGCCCGCACTGTGGGAAGCCAAATCGGCCGTCAGATATTGCGCGGGGTACTTGGCGGCATATTAGGCGGTCGTCGTTAAGAGTATGTGCCCGGAATCCGGGTTATATTATCCCGGCAGTTAAATACAGTAAGGTTTGTCATGCCGGACTTGATCCGGTATACAGTCTCTCAAATGGATTCCGGCATCCGTCGGAATGATAAAAGAATGCAATTGTTTTGTTCCCGATGCGATAGAACAAGGTGATGGTAGTTCAAAAATAATATTCTATATTCTGGAGGCAGTGTGATTACCGGTATCGGCAGTTTTCCATTTACCAGTGTTGATGAGGCTATCGATCTCATATTTTCCACCTGCGTGGAAATTCCCTTCTGGCCCCAGCTTCCAAAAAGATCACCCCTTGAAAATATGTATACCGCGTTTCTCGAGGGTGTCCCTTCCGTTGTCTTCGATGCTCAGAAGAATACGGTTTACGTGGATACGCAAAAGGTCGAGGGTATCGAACAGTTTTATAACGACGCGGCGGATAATGTTCTTGACGCATTTCGGATTACTGAAAATGTGGCGCCCGGGTTTTACCGTTTTCTCGAAAGACTCACAGAAATCAGGGAGAACGCTCGGTATATCAAATGTCAGATCACCGGGCCTTTCAGCATGGGCCTTGGCCTGAAAGATGAACACGACGCGTCTATCATATACAATAATGCCTTCTATGACATTATTAAGAAAGCTGTCCATATGAAGGCAAAATGGATGATTAACGCCATCCAGACCGCTTATCCCGAAAAGGAAATCGTTATTTTTTTTGATGAGCCCTACTTGGTGTCTTTCGGCTCCGCCTATGTTTCAGTTTCAAAGGAAGATGTCCTGTCGGCCCTGAATGAGGTCACAGACGGGTTAGACGCAAAAACGGGTATTCATGTTTGCGCTAATACGGATTGGTCGGTACCATTCAGCTCCAATATCGATATTATAAATTATGATGCTTATACCTATCTCGACACGGTTTTTTACTATGAAGATGATCTTCGACGTTTTCTTAGCCGCGGGGGACAGATCGCCCCCGGTATAGTACCGTCTGTAGCAGAAGGCCTTGCTGTTTCTACGACGGCTTCTCTCAATGAAATTATCGATAAGTTCCGCGCTAAAATGAATGCGGTGACAGGTATCGCTCTTCAGGACAATTTACTTATCACCACAAGCTGCGGTGTCGGAAGCCTCTCAACGGATGAAGCACGAAAGGCAATGGAACTTCTGCGGGCCCTGGACCGGAAATAATAATCGTTCATACGTATACCCGCTGACCCGCGGTGAGTGAAGTTTTACTATTTCGATCTCGTCAGTTTCATCGTCACCAGGTTATGGCTATCAGGACACTGGACTTCGATAGCATCTCCCTGCCACCACGGCATGGCTCCGCCGAACTGGAACGTTGAAAGTGTCGGAAAAAGGTCATGGTAGAAGAAGCCGCACAGTCCGGCAGGATTGTGGCAGCTGATTTCAAAGGTTTCTCCCACGGTATGGCCGGCACTGCATTTCCCTTTTACACCGGTAACGACACCCACTACTTTGTAACCAATCTTCGGATCCTGCGCCATTGTGCTTACCTCCTTAAAAATATTCGTATGCCACATACCTTCATCCCAGATTTGTCATTGAGCGGTATGTCGGGTTTCCTGAAGCAAACCCTCGCGAGGCAAGGAAGCTCGGTCTTTTGCGAAAGCAAAAGTTCCGCAGCCGAGTGGGAGCATATAATAGACCGCACAGCGGGCAAGAAGGGGAGGCTCCATCGGGCTTATGCCCGTGGAGGGGGCGACGCAAGCCCCCGTAATTGCGCCCGCAGGAGCTTGAGGGAGCGTGTTTGCGTAGGATATTCCGGCACCATATGACCTTCCTCACGGGAAATCAGAGTTACTTTCTTACCGACAATATATCACTATTTCAAAGATCTTTCTCAAAACTTTTTTGCTACATTTTTCCCCACCATTTTACTATACTGTTTTCGATGAAAGTGCTTCTCGTTCAACCACCCATTGAAGATTTCTATGACACATCGATCAGGACCTATCCCCTGTCACTGCTCTACCTTGGAACAAAGATCAAAGATATCTGCGACGTCTCTATTGTCGATCTCAGAATCAACAAGAAGAAGATGCTCAAAGAACATCCTTTCCCGGAATTAAAAACTTTTTTTCGTCAGGATACCTATTCGCCTTTTTCTCTTTTTCGTTCATATTACCGTTTTGGAATGAATACGAAGGAAATCAGACAGGTAATAGAGACTCAACAACCTGATGTTGTGGGCATCTCATCGCTCTTTACAACCTACGCTGAAGAAGCACTCGAAGTTGCCCGAATTGTGAAG
>CAZXVZ010000235.1:0-4250 GCA_964644085.1 uncultured Syntrophus sp.
TATTACTTTTGATGATCAGGAAAAAGTTATGAATCTAATCGGTGAAAGAAAGGGTGTAATCTTGCTTACTGCCCATGTTGGTTGCTGGCAGGCTACTATGGAGCGTCTGCGGGTTTTTAATACACCTGTCAGCCTTCTGCTCCACCACGAGGAAGGAGACGTGGACAGGCAGTATTTTGAGCATAGCGGAATGTCAAGCCCCTTTCGCATTATAGATCCGCTCAGTTATATGGGCGGGGTGCTGGAAATGGTGGAAGTCCTCAAAAAAGGGGAGATACTCTCTATTATGGGCGACAGGGTATTCGGCAATGATAAAAACACTGTCCCGGTAGATTTTTTAGGAGGTAAAGTCCGTTTACCATATAGCGCCTTTAAGATTGCGTCAGCCACAGGCGCTCCTATTGCCGTGCTCTTTTCTCATAAGAGCGGCTCCGACAGCTACGAACTAGCTCTTGACCGGATAATCAGGGTACCGTCACGCGCTGGAAGGGGAGGAGATGCGTACCGCCCTTATGCCGCGCAATTTGCCGAATCGCTGGAGTCATACACTGAGCGGCATCCCTACCAGTTTTTTAATTTTTTTGATATGTGGGAAAATGAGAAAGGCAGTGAATAGTCGATAGTGAATAGTGCATAGTAAAGAACCTTAAAGCAAGCGCAAAGAGAAACCATTTAGCCCGCACAGCCGGCGAGAAGGGGAGGCTCCATCGAGCTTTGCTCGTGGAGGGGGCGACGCAAGCCCCGGAAAATGAGAAAGGCAGTGAATAGTCGATAGTGAATAGTAAAAACAAACAAATAATACTGTAAAAAATATTTACATATATATTTTAGATAAAGGAAGGTCATATGACGATTAAAGAAAGACTGAAGAAGGTTATTGTTGAAGAACTGAATCTGGAAGAGGTAGATCCTGAAGAGATTGAAGATGACGCGCCATTATTCGGTGAAGGCCTTGGTCTTGATTCACTTGATGCCGTCGAGATTGTCGTACTCCTGGAAAAACATTTCGGTGTTATAGTGCAAAACCTTGATGAAGGAAAGGCGGCATTTCAATCGATTAATACATTGACCGCGTATGTCGAAGAAAGGATGCCAAAATGAGAAGAATATCACCTGTGGCGATAACAGGTCTGGGTTGTATCTGTGCCCCGGGAAACACACTTACGGAATGCATGGAAGGTCTCTTCCGGGAACGGAAAAACCCTCTGCCCCCCAAACATTTTAGTCACAACCACCATATTCCTTACCCCGCATTTGAACTTGCCGACGATTTCATGTCGATAGAAGCACGGGGTATACCGGACATAACACGGACAGGGAAGCTGGCCCTGATAACTGCCCGCGAAGCTGTTGAAAACGCCGGCCTTGACAGAGATATTCTTCGCGGGAAACGTGTCGGGGTTTGTGTAGGAACAACGGTGGGGACAACCATGAATAATGAGGCCTTTTACCGGAGCTATCTCAAGCAAGAGGAACCGGATATGATTAACATTACCAGATTTCTCAACAGCAATCCAGCGGCAATCATTGCACGCGAATTTGAACTCTGTGGTCCATGCCAGACCGTTGTAAATGCCTGTTCTTCCGGCACTGATGCCGTGGGGCTTGCGGCGCTCTGGATCGACAGCGGACTGTGTGATATTGTCCTTGCAGGAGGGACCGATGAACTCTGCCACGTGACCTATAATGGTTTCATTTCCCTCATGATTACCGACACTGTACCCTGTAAACCTTTTGACAAGGAACGCAAAGGACTTAACCTCGGTGAAGGCGCCGCAATGCTCGTCCTTGAATCTGACGCGACAAAGCGGGAACGTGGCGGTAAGGCCCGGGCCTTTGTTCTCGGCTATGGCGCTTCCTGTGATGCCCACCATCTTACCGCTCCGCATCCTGAAGGTCGGGGACTCAGACGGGCCATAGCGGAAGCTATGGCACAGGGCGGTATCTCAGCAAAAGATATTGCCTTTGTCAACGCCCACGGCACAGGTACTCTTGACAATGACAGAACAGAATCTCTGGTCCTCGCGGATGTATTGCCGGGTGTACCCTTTGTTTCTACGAAAGGTTACACGGGGCATACTCTCGGTGCGGCAGGAGCTATCGAAGCGGCTTTTACCGTAGCCTGTCTCGAAACAGGAAAGATACCAAGGAACGCCGGACTGACAACACGTGACCCTCTGCTGCCCGCCGGGCCGGTAATGGAAGATACAAAAGTGTCAGGTGCGGTGGCCTTGTCAGAGTCACTTGCTTTCGGAGGACACAACGGAGTATTGGCCATAGGGCTGGAAGGAGGGGAGTCGTGAAAATTGCCGTTGAAGGTATCGGTGTTGTCGGTGGTTTTGGCTGCGGCATGGAATCCCTGATGTTAGCAATATCTCAGGGAAGAAGTCCAATACATCACGTTCAGATAAAAACGTCGGCCGGTCCCCGTGATATACCTGTCTTACTGGCCGAAACGTCAAAGCTTGACGATTTCGTAAATAAGAGGGTCTTGAGGCGTGTTGACCATTATTCAAAAATGGCCCTCCTCGGGGCCCACCTTGCCCTAGAAGATGCGGGAAAGTTACAGGACGATCGTTCAAGGATGGGCATCATCATCGCATCGGGGTATGGCGCCGGCTATACCACATTCGCATTTCTTGATTCTTTTATCTATGATGGAGATAATCTTGCGTCACCAACATATTTCTCGAATTCCGTACAAAACGCTGCTGTTGCTAATGTTTCCATGATGCTGGGGATAACAGGACCGGACCTCTCGGTAAGCCAGTTTGAGATGTCCGTGCAGGCGGCCCTTATCACAGCAAAACGCTGGCTTGAAGAGAAACGCGTTGATTCAATCCTTTTCGGCGCTGTCGATGAATATTGCGATGTCATAGGGTATTGCTGGTACCGCTACTACGGGGACAGGGCTATGGGTGATCACGAAATAAAACCATTTGAATATAATTCTCAAACGGCTATTCCCGGCGAAGGGGCCGCTTTCTTTCTGCTTACGAGAGATGAAGAGGTGATTTCCGGCTATGGCCGCATCGAAGATGTGATAATGGGTAGATGTGATAGAGTCCCTTTGACATTAACAGATGATACGTTGCTTTTCATCGGCGCAGACGGTCATAAACAATGCGGTAGGTATTATAAAGAATTTATACCAGAGAATGCACGGGTTGCATCGTACACGCCAGTCTACGGGAGCCTCCCCATTGGCCCGGCTTTCGATATGGCCATAGCCGCTCTGTCATGCAAATCAGGGACGCTATGTAAGCCACTATCGGGGAATGTTGGGATAGAGGAAATGAATATGGATGACAAGGCTATTAATTGCCTTAAGATTGACAAGGAAGGCCTATTCGGGATAATTACGCTTAGAAAAAATGCGTGAAAAAGAGAAACGATACATTCTCTTTTCCATAGGGGGATTGCGATGAATATTCAAAGGTACTTTGTATTCGTGGTGTTTCTTTCAGCTCTTCTCCTCTTATTGCGCGGACAAGCAGTGTGCGCGAGCGCGGCGGAAAAACCTGATGATATACGTAACCGCCGCGGCATGGCCGTTGTGGGAGGGGATACGTACGATCTGCGCAAGAGCATTCGTTTTGTTCAGGTTTCCGGTTTCGTCTTGTTTGATCATGATAAAATATTTCCTCACAGGGCGCCGGAAGCCCTCCGGTTCAAGATTGAAGGCAGTCTGGGTAGCACAACATACCCTGAAAAGCGGCTCATTATGTCCGCTGGTATCTTTTCTCTTTATTATATCAACGCCCTTGCCACAAAGATTTTTAAACCCTATGTGGAGGGCGGTATCAGCGGTGTCTACATAGATTATCTCTGGAAAGGACATGGCACAAGGTTTAATTTCAATCCCCAGCTCGGCATCGGTACTGAGATCAATACGTCGTCAGGACAACCATTTATTGTGGCGTTGCGGTTGTATCATATTTCGAACGCGCACCTGAATATAGATAATAGGGGGTTGAATGCTGTGACCCTCCACATAGGCCGTTTCTTCTGATGTCAATTCGGCTGCCTGCATATAATGGCGCCTCCTCTTCGTTGAAAATCCTCGTGTACTTGTAGCACACTCCGGTTTCCTCCTCATCGTCATCACCATTCTATTTTGACTTCCGAATTGACATAAATATTCTCCGTAAATCGATTAACAACGGGCCGGATTATTCCGGCCTTTTTGCTTTCCTGATAATTTCCTTGGTCTACTAAACCGAATGTGTGTTTTCTTTCTGAAAGTATCA
>CAZXVZ010000236.1:0-4246 GCA_964644085.1 uncultured Syntrophus sp.
CCCACACATCGTTACACCCGATATCGGGTGCATGAACATAATCCAAGAACAGACCTCTCGACCGTATGAGATCCGGGAGCAGATCGGCCTTCCCCTTTGCCACGAGTTCCTCTTCGGGGCCAAGCCAGAAACCGGTGGCATCAAAACCCGCCCTTCTGATCATATCCAACCTCTCCTCAAAGGGCATGGGGTACCCGAACCAGGAAAACATGCCGAAGCGGTTCATATCGTCCAGTTCCATATGCATATCAGAGGGTTAATAGAGTATATCATTTAAACCAAATCAGAATACGCCTCAATCGCTTGATGAGTCAAGGAGATCTACCTTCTTTTCTTGAAAATCAACGCCTCCCATCATGATTTTCAATGATATAGTTGTACCATGATCCCGCGACCTAATACGATTAACCGTATTACTACCTCGTTCAAAATCCACTCTGGTTCAGCCATCCCCTGTGCCCTTTTTTCAACATTCGCTGTCTTCTATTCAAGAAATATGGTAGAAGATTAAGCGATCAAAATACGGAGATCAGATGACCCCCGCTGCACCTACTATGGAAGAATGGAAAAGCCTTTACGAAGCGGCCAGGATGTTTAAGGAGCTTGCGCCGTGGCAGTGGATGGAAGATTCTGAGGTTTTCGGAGTGGAAAACCCGGAAACCGGGGAAATAGGTTATTGCTGTATTATGGGTGCTTTGGGAGAGGTTCTCGGTCTCCTCGTCTATCTCGGCAGCGAAGGTCTGGCCCTGTACGAGGGACTCCAGTCAGGAAAAATTACCATGGAGGATGATGATCTCTTTGCCGGACAAAAATGCCTCGCCATAACCTTTGACGACCGGCAGATGCTCGACGATAAGGACTTTGCCGTCATCAAATCGCTGGGGCTCAAATTCAGGGGAAGGCAGTCGTGGCCCTGCTTTCGCAGCCATCTTCCGGGCTTTCTTCCTTGGCACCTCACCGGGACAGAGGCTCAGTTTTTGGAATTGGCAATCCGCCGCGCCATGGGTATGGCAGAACGGCTCAGGGAATATCCCGGTACCCTTGCCCCGCCTGAAAAAAGCACGTATCTGGTATATTATGTTGCAGTGGAGGACGGCAAACCTGTCTGGCACGAGAAGTGGCACAAACCCGCGCCTTACGAATCCAAGCCTGTTTCGGTATCTGTCGATGACCTCCATTTGGCGAAGATAAAGAAAGGATCTCGAAACGTGGAAAATACCTGGGAGGTGGACTTCTTCTACGCTCCATTCGTTGTACAGGAAGGAGAACGACCTTTCTATCCCTACGTTGCTCTTTACACGGTGCACAGCGACAACTACGTCCTCAATTTCTGCCTTGCGCTACACGATGAATTTGAAGTCAAGTTTTTAGAAAATCTTCTGGCACTTCTCGACAAAGTAAAGATACTTCCGAAGGCAATCATGGTGCGTAAGGAAACAGTCTATGAGTTCTTCAAACCCATCGCGGGCGGCCTTGGCATCACATTGAAAAAAGTGAAGCGCCTGCCGGCGATCGAGGATGCGCGAGACTCCTTAATGAGCTGTATGGCAAAATAGCAGGCAGAATCAGGATACCGGCAACACCTAATGCGTTTTTGGGCGCATGAAGGAACCCGCACGGGCCGGCGCCCGATCTGTTTTCGGCTGGGTCCGGCGGCGAGGCTCGCGTGGTGGTCGCGCAAACTCCACATCACGGACAGGTGCTGATTTCTTGTAGTCAAACCCCTTCAACAAACGGCGTTCGATTTTCTCGCCAAGAACCCGCTCAATACTCTTAATGATAAACTCGTTTTCAGGGCAAATGAAGGTGAACGCATCGCCGGTCTTTGCAGCGCGGCCGGTCCTGCCGATACGATGAGTATAGGCATCAGTTGTATCCGGGACATCGTAGTTTATGACGTGCGATATGCTTGAGACATCTATGCCACGCGCAGCGATATCAGTAGCCACGAGGATCTGGTAGGAGCCGTTGCGGAAGCCATCGAGCGCATCCTGTCGCTTGTTCTGTGAAAGATTTCCCTGGAGTGACGCGGCCCGGTATCCCGCTTTCACAAGCTGTTCCCCGATACGCTTTGCCCTGTATTTGGTGCGTGTGAAGATCAGGATGGACTCAGTGTCGGTCTGCTTCAGCAGTTCCATGAGGAGCGCTGTTTTCAAATGCTGCTCAACGGGATAGAGCACATGGGACACAGAATTTACGGGCGCTGAATGTCCGATCTGCACGGTGACCGGGTTTCGCAGCACCTCATTCGCCAGCTTCCGGATATCGTCGGCCATGGTGGCGGAAAACATCAGGGTCTGGCGCTTCGTTGGCAGTTGCTTAATGATCCGACGGACATCGGGGAGAAAACCCATGTCGAACATCCGGTCGGCTTCGTCCAGGACGAGGACTTCCAAGCCGGCGAGGTTAATCGTTTTCTGGGCCATGTGATCGAGTAATCGACCGGGACAGGCCACGACGATATCAACACCTGCGCGTAATTTCTGAATCTGCGGGTTAACACTCACACCGCCGTAAACTGTGCAACTTTTCAGGTGTGTTCTGGCACCCATCTCTCCAATTGAGACATGGATCTGTTCTGCCAATTCGCGGGTTGGCGCAATGATCAGGCTCCGGATCTTTCCACGGGGGCCTCGGAGAAGACGCTCCAGTATGGGCAGCACGAAGGCCGCGGTCTTACCAGTCCCTGTCTGGGCAAGACCCATGACGTCCTGACCTTCAAGGACAGGCGGGATCGCTTTGGCCTGAATAGGCGTCGGGGTTATGTAGCCGAGCACTGGGAAACTGGCCGCTATATACGGGTGAAACTTGAATGCATTAAAACTCATGTGACTCCTTTTTCTTTGTGACATTTCTTTATAACAATCCATGTCCCTGTCGTTGCAGGACCGGATGTTTACCGCCATACTTCGCTCAATTATGAGTGGGTTGACGCGATGAATACAAACGGGCAGACCGATGATAAAATCACTGCCGGGGTAAGTGTACCACATTTACCGGTCTTCATGTTCATAAATATTCAATCCATGGAACCCTGGCCGATACCGCCCTCCCCCATCAGCCGGTCAACTCCCGGTGTCAGCGTCTCCGGAAATTCCTCGTTGGCCCCCTGCGAAGAAAAACTGTTGTTTTCTAAATTCGTATTTTTCTCTTTGGAGTTGGATTTTGAGTCTTAACCGATTTTCTTTTTCCCTTCCTTTATCTTCCATCAGTCTTTTCCATGATTCAAAACGGTCTTTCTTGAATGTAAGCGCTTCCTCTCGCAGCCTTAATCTTTCCGCTTTAAAGTCCATCTCTTTTCTCTTGAGCGCAATATTTTCTTCTTTTTGGCTTATGTACTCGGCGATCAGAAAGTCTACTATTTTGTTGTAAAAACTATCGTTGATGTATGATGACTTTCGTGGATACCAAATTTAAAGTAAAATACAAACGGAGGTATCACAATGGAAAGAATCCCCAATGCGGTATACACAAAAGAGTTCCGTGAGGAAGCGGTAAGAATGGTATTGGAACATAACCTCAGTGCATATGAAGTGGCACAGAATTTTTCGATTCCCAAATCAACAATAACCTACTGGGTCAGAGAAGCGAAAAAGGGAAGACTTTCTCTGGTAGGTAATACAAAGAAAACCTTATCGGAAACGGAAATAGAATTAGCCAGAGTCAAAAGAGAACTTGCCCAGGTAAAGATGGAACGTGATTTCTTGCGAAAAGCGGCAGCGTATGTATGCCCTTTAGGGTACTTTGCAAAGGAGCCGCAGTCAGGTACGCGCTCATGAATAAACTGCGGCTTTCTTATACCATTCCCTTTCTGTGCCGGATGCTCAATGTATCGCCAAGCGGTTATTATGCTTGGTCTTCCCGTCTGCCTTCCAAACATGCTCAGGATGAAGCACGGATTGCAATTGAGATACAAGCAGCCCATGCAAGAAACCGTCAGGTTGCAGGTCCTGAAACCATTCAGCGCGATCTCGCAGAGCACGGCATTATAGTGGGTATTTGCAGGATAAGGACGATACGAAAGAACCTCGGGATACGCTGCAAACAGATAAAGAAGTTCAAAGCTACCACTGATTCGAAACACACACTGCCCGTTGCAGACAATCTGCTTCAGCAGACATTCACGGCAGAAGCCCCCAATCAGGTCTGGGTCAGCGATATCAGTGCGCCATGAACGTGCCGCACTTTTACATAGTGCAGTACCTGCCGGTTCTCGACCGGCACAGAATGTGCCCTGTTCCGATGA
>CAZXVZ010000237.1:0-4192 GCA_964644085.1 uncultured Syntrophus sp.
TAACATACTAATGGGCACTTGTCAGTAATATACCTGGGCTGGGGCCGATAAATATTTATTTATTGCGTTAAAAGGCGGAGAAATGTAAAAACCTGTTGCTGTCCTTGATTGGATATGCGGGATAACAACATCAAGTCGATGAACTCGGAAAAAGTCTATTTCATGAAAACGTTGACAGTGTTAAGCAACACCGAGCGGGCTCTATGATAAAATGTTCTAAAAAATTAGGGGTAATCAAACATCATGATGTTTGATTACCCTTTAATAAAATATCACAATATCAGACGTAGGTCCCGGTGATATAGTTGTTGAGATGTCTGATCTCAATATATTGTTTCTTCACAATGGATTTAACGGCGTCACCGATAGAAACAAGTCCTATCATTTTGTCTCCGTCAAAGACAGGAAGATGCCTGACGCGTTTCTCCAGCATGACGGCCAGACATTTTTCAGCTGTCTCGTCAGGCTTCGTGCTGATAAGATCCCGGGTCATGATTTTCATAACAGGTGTACTTTTGGCCGGCTTTCTTTCCAGAATAATTTTCTGTGTGCAGTCCCTATCAGAAATAATACCGACAACCTTATCTTTCGTGTCTGTTACAACCAGAGCGCCTATTCCTCTTTCCTTCATCAGCGCGAGCGCGTCATATACAGGGGTTTCTTGTGATACTGTTACCACCTCGCTGCCCTTTCTCCGTAAAATATCTTTTACTGTAGCCGTCATTGATCGATACCTCCTCTTATCTATTATTTTTTTATCAGTCTTTCATGCCTCTTTTCTTTTTCTTATGTAACGGATTCAAAATACCTCGTGACAGAACCTCTCTTGCCAAATTCTGAGTATGAGCCATATGGCTTTTATGTGAAAGCACATGTTTGCTTCGTTCGACGTATATTATTCCTAAAAATGTGGACCATATAACTTCCGAGAGGGCTCGGTGATCACACTCAATGAAAATCTTTTCAGCTATAGCATATTCGACTATTTTATGCTGAAGAGCAACCACCTTGGCGCCGGATTCATGAAGAACATCACGCAGTTCCTGAGCGAGGTTTCCGATCATCTCACTCTGGTGGAATAGCTGCCAAGCCGTAAAAACCACCGGATCTTTTTCATAGAACCTTTTGAAGCATTCCCACAGTCCATCCAGCAGTTCTTCTTTCATGGTCTCCCGTTTGTCATAGACTTCCTGGAGAACACGGGCAAAATAGTCAGCATGGGTAAGCACTGCACTTATTATTATTTCGTCTTTATTTTTAAAATAGAGGTACAGTGCGGCACGGCTTAGTTCAGATTTTTCCGCTATTTTTTCCATAGTAATAGCGTGGTATCCTTCTTCCTCGTAGATATTCATCGCCGCGTCTATTGCCAATTCACGTCTAACATCCCTCTCCCGTCTTCTCCGTTCTGTAACACCCATATGGACTATTCCTCCATATAAAATACTAATTGTCTATATTTTAGACACTATGTCCATTTTTGTCAAGATAAATTTTATGCATGCTTGTTGCTCTAACCAATTGTTAACAGCTTATTTTCATGTTAAGATACGTCTGCCATGTCACATTCTGAACGATTAAATCGCGAGCCATTTCCTGTAGACAGATTGAAACGCGTCGACCGTCCTACCACAGCGATCCATGATGACCAGGTGAAACCCGTAAGTGAATTGGATGCTGGACTAACGAAGGCACGTCGAGGCATCTACGGCCCGAATCTGCAGCATGAAGTTGCCCGGTTTGTCAACAAACATCCTTTGTCAGGCGCTCAGCGCTGGATGATGAACCTCATGAGAGAATTTGTCGATGGGGTGATCGCGAAGCAGAGAGCGCCTATTCCTGAGGACCCTGTAATGCTTTCCCGTCACATTAAGAATACGGCATATTTTTTACGCGCTGACCTGGTGGGAATATGCGCGCTGCCTTCCTACGCAATCTACACCCATAATTTTGACTGGACAGGCAAAACGGATGGGGGAATACCCGTTAATCTTACCCACAAAAACGCCATTGCCATTCTCATCGATCAAGACTTGCCTACATCACTGGCTTTCACGGGCAGCGACTGGATCAGCAACGCTATGAGCATGCTCGGTTACTCCACCTCGGGCTTCATAGCATTAGTTCTGGCGGAATATATCAGAAGACTTGGTTATCCAGCGAGAGCTCATTTCGCGTTGAATTATCAGGTCGTGCTACCGCCCATCCTTCTCTGGGCAGGGCTTGGTGAAATGAGCCGGATAGGAGATTGTGTGGTAAACCCCTTTCTCGGCGCCCGTTTCAAGGCGGCTATCGTAACCACAGATTTGCCTTTATCCCCCGACAAACCCATCGACTTCGGCTTACAGGACTTTTGCTCCAAATGCAGGAAATGCGCCCGCGAATGTCCGTCTGGCGCGCTAAGCCACGGAAATAAGATTATGCATAACGGATATGAAAAATGGCCTGTTAACGTGGAAGCATGCACAAAAATGAGAGTGGGCAACGCCAAAGGATCCGGTTGCGGTACCTGCTTTAAAGTCTGCCCGTGGAATAAGCCCCATACACTGTTTCACCGCGCCGTAGGCTGGACTATGCAAAAATCATCGCTTGCCAGGAGCCTCGCCATATGGGGTGATGACCTCTTCGGTTATGGCAAACCTGATTATTCCCGAAAATGGTGGTTTGACATCGAAGATGTCCACGGAGACGGTATTCTCGCTATATCGTCACAGCACAAAAAAGATAACTAACCTGATAAGAAAGAATTATCTGGAGAGCCGCAATATTCTGCAGGCACCTCTGACCACAAGCACGAAAATAATGGCTCCCACGGTCAAATCAGGTATGTTCGACCCTGTAAAAGATACAAATAGACCCGCTGTGATGACACCGAGATTTGCTATCACATCGGTAGATGTAAAAATCATGCTTGCCCGCATATGTGCTTCCCTGCTTTTTGATTTTTTAAGCAGGAGAAGGGAAATGGTATTGCCGGCAAGAGCAAGGAAGGATATGATAATCATCACGGAAAAGTCAGGTGTCTCTTCGTGGCCTAAGAAACGGCGTATAACCTCCACGAAACCCGATAGGGCAAGTATTAACTGGAAATAGCCCGCCACGCCGGCAATATTCTTTTTCCGGGTAACCGTTCCCCCTACCGCATACAGGGAAAGGCCATAAACGATACTGTCGGCAAACATATCAAGACTATCGGCAACAAGTCCCATTGAGCCTGCCAGGAAACCTGAAATTATTTCAAGGATAAAAAAGAAAACATTGATGAAAAGGACCTGCCTTAAAACACGTTTTTGCATGTGGTGGTCTTCTGCCCCATCCATTATTCCTGCGCCTTCTGTAGCGACAAGCCCTGTGTCTAGTTTGAGACTTTCAAGCACAACAAGGATATCGTCTTGGTCTCCGGAGTGAAACACTTCCAATTTCCGTCCCGATATATCAAACTTCAGGCTTCTAATATTTGAGATTCCTTCCAATTTTGCCCGTATTAGCTGTTCTTCCGAAGGGCAGTCCATTTTCGCTATGCTGAAGGTTGTTTTTTTCATCATTTTTCCGTCTCTTGTCTATCGGTCAGGCCATGGGGATCATGATTGCATGTTTAAGCTCCCGGGTTTTCCTGACTACACCGCTGACAGTGTAGGCGCAGACAGCGATTATCTTGTGCTCATCGCCTTCCCTGTCGGTGTAATCAAAACTGGCAACAGCTATTCCTATATCATTGCCTATTCCCCGTTTGCCGATGATTGGTAACTGGACAGACGCAAAAAGTATGTCTTCAGATGTTTCCTGAGCTGAAAAGTTTCGGGCTTTTGTAAGGTCAATCTTTTCGGCAAGAATATAATCTCGGGTACGTTCAGATAACTTACCGATACGTCTTACAAGGGGGACTTTAGCGAACCGTTTCCGAGTCTTTTTGAATCTGACTTCAGCGCCTGCTACCCATTTTTGCAGCATATGTTTTTCAACACTCATCGGCAATGAGTCCATTCTCCCGCAATTGCAACACAATTTCAAGAAGAAAAAGCTCAAAAAAAGCTGTTACGAATAATTCTTGACCGTTAAATTTATTACAAATGGCGTGAAATAAAATACCCGGCAGGGCAGCACCGGGTATTTTATTTGTTGGGGTATAGATTTCTCTTATGTTACCGAGAGATTACAACCAATAATTAAGTATTTATAAGACATAATGGTA
>CAZXVZ010000238.1:0-4157 GCA_964644085.1 uncultured Syntrophus sp.
TACACCCTATCCTACACTCTTTCCCTACACGACGCTCTTCCGATCTGGGAATACGGGAGGCCTGGCCAAGGGTGAAGGGTTTTACCCGGTTGAACCTCTCCACAACTTCCCTGGAAAGACCTGATACCTCGGCGTAGATTATATCGGAAGGAATTCTCCTGCCTTCCAGTTTTTTTGTTTTCTCTATCATCTCCATCTGCCTGTCCGTGTATCCGCGATATTTGATGCTTAACTCAACCTGATAGGCAATATCTTTCTCTATTTCGTCAAATCCCGCTTTAATATTCTTTATATGGTCGATTGTGACTCCCGGCTTCTTCAGAAGCTCCTGAAGGGTCATGGGGTTTTTAATCTCTTCAATGCCTGCGTCTCTTAACATTGCATTTATCTCTTTTGTAGGTTTCAAGCGAACGGCACGGAGCATTTCATGCGCTTTCGCTATTTTTGATTTTTTCTCCAGAACTTCTTTATACCGCGTTTCGCTCACAAGACCTATTTGATAGCCTTTCTCTGTGAGCCTCAAATCGGCATTATCCTCTCTGAGCAGGAGCCGGTGTTCAGCCCGTGAAGTAAACATCCTGTAAGGTTCATCAACGCCGCGGGTCACAAGATCGTCTATGAGGACACCTATATACGCGTCGTCTCGGCCGAGAATAAATTCTCCTTTGCCATCACCACGTACTTTCAATGTCGCGTTTACGCCGGCAATCAGACCCTGCGCTGCTGCTTCTTCATATCCGGTTGTACCATTGATCTGGCCCGCGAAAAATAAATTTTTGACGATTTTTGTCTCCAGTGTCGGATAAAGTTGTGTCGGAAAAACAAAGTCGTACTCAATACCGTAGCCTGGACGAGTTATCTCTGCTGTTTCGAGACCCGGTATGGTCCGGAGCATAACGATCTGAATATCGAGGGGCAGACTGGTAGCAAGCCCATTCGGATAAAATTCAATTGTATCAAGCCCCTCTGGCTCTATGAAAATCCGATGACGTTCCTTGTCTGCAAACCTGACAATCTTATCTTCAATGGAAGGACAGTATCGTACCCCTGTTCCCTTTATTTTTCCTGTATAAAGGGGTGACCGGTCAAAGCCTGAACGGATAATCTCGTGTGTTTTACCGTTTGTATAAGTAAGCCAGCAGGGCACGAGCGTACCCCTTATGCTTTGGGTAAGAAAAGAAAAGGGTTGAGGCGGATCATCACTGTGCTGGGGTTCCATCTTCGAGAAATCGATTGTGCGCCCGTCCAATCTGGGACAGGTACCTGTCTTAAGCCTCCCCAACTCAAAACCGAGGCTCTTTAAATTCCCTGAGAGGCCGATGGAAGCGAGATCGCCCATTCTACCTGCTTCAAAATGTTCAAGGCCCACGTGGATAAGACCGCCAAGAAATGTACCTGTTGTAACGACAACTGTTTTTCCAAAAAATTTTTCACCCCATTGCGTCTCAACACCGTGCACCGCGTTGTTATCGACGATGAGTTTCTCTACCATGCCCTGTCTGACAAAAAGACCTTCCTGTTGTTCAAGACGCCTTTTCATTCTCAGAGCGTACCGGGCCTTATCGGCCTGGATACGGGTGGATCGGACAGCTGGTCCTTTTTTCATATTGAGGACGCGAAACTGAATACCGCTTGCATCCGCGTTGAGCCCCATCTCACCATCGAGGGCGTCTATCTCCTTTACGAGATGACCTTTCCCGAGACCGCCCACAGCAGGATTACAGGACATAAATGCGATATGATCAATATTGATGGTCAGCATGAGGGTCTTTGCTCCCATGCGGGAGGCCGCAAGAGCGGCTTCGCAGCCAGCGTGGCCAGCACCTACAACAATGACATCAAAATTTTCCATAGTTTTATCGTACCGGAGGAACGGTTTCGCAGCATATCAACAATTTAGCACATTTCCCGGTATGTCCAATTCAAAAAGGGAATATCTTCATTAAAAACTCTAGGATTATGCCTTTTCATCTATGCTGTCTCTAACGGCTTTCCTATTTGGAAAAAATACTGAAGAACTTATCGAGAGTTCCCTTCTCCATTCTGGAAACAGAACTAAGCTCGCCGGCATCAAGCCAAACACCCCTGCATTGGGAACATTCATCTATTTTTATTCCTTTGTAATCTATCTCGATAAGTTCCATCCCGCACTTGGGACATTTCATGAAGTGGAGATCTTTCAGCTTATTCTTTTCTTCCTGGGCTAATTTTTTCTGCTTTTCCATTTCAATCTGTTTTTTTCGTTCAAATTCCATCCTGGCAATATATTCATCTTCTTTTTCGCTTGGTTTATCTAACATGAACGCCCTCCATCTATTTTATTAAATATATTATCACAAGCCATTTGAAGGCTTCCAGACATTTTTTCATCATGCTGAGAAGAATCTTTCTAACAGTTACAAAGTTAAGCTTCATTTTTTTCAGATAAGATGGTATCATTATAATGTAAAATTAGGAGGAGCACAAACTCCATGAAAGAGAAAGAAATACCTATCGGAGAAGTCATAGGATATTTAGGCAAAACGGGGGTAGCGGCTATCAAAATCACCAACGGTGAATTGAAAATAGGCGACAGATTAAAGTTCAAAGGATATAAAACAAATTTCGAACAGGAAATAAAAACAATGCGGTCTGATCAGGAAACAATAGAAAAAATTGAGGCCGGTACCGATATAGGGGTCAAAGTCAAAGAGAGGGTGCGGCAACACGATACGGTTTACGTTCTGAGAAAGTAAAAATCTGGCATTTTCATTCACATTTTTATTAGTCCTCCGCACTAGCTGTCAAGATAATTCATGACTGACAGATCAGTGCTTTTGTGCTATAAAATTAAGAGGATTGTAAGTAATTTTCATTTCACAGAGTAAGAAAAAAGGGCTTTTTTTGCGTTGATATGCTGCATCGGACAGATTCCGACAAAGCAGGACGGCTTTTATAAGAAGATCGAACACACAATTGCAAAATACCAAACTCTTTGCAATTTGTTCTTATTGCGCTTATGGCGGAAGAGATTATCGTGATATATGCGCGATGAGGTTTATTATGGAAGAAAAAAGACGTGTTGAATGGTTCAATAACGTATTCTCAAGAGCGATTCCAATCCTGGACAATGTCAAAAAGGGATTTTTTTCACAAAATCTGAACATAGTGAGGGAAAATAAGGCCTTATTCAAAGAAATGCTGAAATCGCCCGTTGCTTTTGTCCAGAAAATCATAGAAGAAAAAGACAAGACCGAGGCACAAAAACAATATTTGATCCTCATACCCGCGTTTCAGACAATTGGATTTGCCGTTGAAAACCTTATTAATAAAATGGAGACCAAGGTAGACTTAAAAATACTCTTTAGCGAAAAAGCCCTCGAGGAGGTTGGAGAATTGTACACGATCATGGAAGAACAGTTTCGAAATACGAGAGATTATATGGCTACCAAAAACCCCTTGCTCAAGGCCGGGATTAAATCAGGCTGGGAAAAAATCTTCATGTTCGCCGACGAATATGCCGTTATTCATCAGAACAGGCTGATAGCTGGTGTCTGTTTACCACAGGCTTCTTATATCTACCTTGATCTGGTTGATTCAATAAAAAGGATTTCCCGGGGGATTCTCGATTTTGCTGAAAAGGTCTGATCTACACGGGAATATCCCCTCTGACATCCTGAAATTCCATATAAAACAGAACGATTCAATCAAAAAAATTTCCGCGCAAACTTTTTCGGGCGCGGTCTATCTGGTCGGTGGCGCCATACGTGAGCTGTTCCTTAACAAAACACCGAAAGATTACGATCTCGCCATTACCGATGGAAAAGACCTTCGGATACTCGAAGGACTTTTTAAAAGACCTTCTTTTACTCTTGGTAAAAAACCGGTACAGACATACAGAATTGTAACGGACGACACTTCTTATGACATTACTGTCGTCGAAGGAACCATAGAAAGGGATCTCCGGCGCAGAGACTTTACAATGAACGCTATTGCCTACGATATTCAAAAAGATGTGATTGTTGATATTTCGGGTGGTATAGAAGACATTCGAAACAAGATCATCCGGTATCCGATGAAAGAAACAATTGCCAATGATCCGCTCCGGATGCTCAAAGCGATCCGTCATTATGCGGAACTTAACGGTTTCACGATTGATGACATGCTGTTTCAATCAA
>CAZXVZ010000239.1:0-4062 GCA_964644085.1 uncultured Syntrophus sp.
CTTTAATGCGGAATAACTTATACAACTACAATAGAAAAATCAATGGAATTTACCTTGCAAGTCATGGTATGTATATATCCTCGGGAAGTAGCTCAGCATGGTAGAGCACAGCGTTCGGGACGCTGGGGTCGCAGGTTCAAGTCCTGTCTTCCCGACCATTTATTTTCAACATTACAAAAATACTACTGTCTTCATCTGTCTTGAGAGGCACTTTAGTCGTTTTCAGAAACCATCTCTTGAAGGTTGATTTGAAAATTATCAATAAGAAGCTGACTCTGCAAACCAAAAAAACAGGTGACCTAATCAATATAACCGATGAGCTTGGCCGGGCGCTTGAAGAAACCGGTTTCAAAATCGGCAACGTGACTGTATTTGTCTCAGGTTCTACCGCGGGTATTACCACCTTTGAATACGAAAGGGGCCTCATAAGGGACGTGGGTGAATTCTACGAAAAGATTGTCCCCTCAAGCCAACACTATCATCATGATGACACGTGGGGTGACGCCAACGGGTTCAGTCATATCCGTGCGACAATCACAGGACAATCCTTTACGATCCCATTCGAAGAGGGAAGGCTCCTTTTAGGCACCTGGCAACAGGTGGTTCTCGCCGAATTCGACAACCGGCCAAGAAAGCGGCAGATCACAATACAGATCACTGGGGAATAACCACGACGCAGAGCGGAGCAAATCCCAAATCCCAATATCTAAATCCCAAACAATATCAAATTTCCAAATATCACGACAACGTTTCAGAAATACGAGCATTTTGAGCATTTCGGATTTGTTTAAGATTTCGGATTCAGAACGTGGAGTTTGCGGCTACAACTCGTGAGACTGAATGAATAATCAAAACACTTCCAGTTTGTCGACGAAGATAGGATACAAACAACAACCTTTCTTATAACCCAAACCAGGATAAATCGATATGGAGCAGCAACGATCATTTATAAAAAATACCGCCGGCAAAACTTACTGATGACTTACCGTCAGTCCACTGATCGTAGCCGACAATATCGCACCTGCTTTCCTCGAGCAGTTTCAATTGAAAATAAATCGGCGTGAGTCCACATATACGCCTCGCGTCTTTTTCTTCCTTTATGATGTTAAGAAATCCTTCCGCGTCAGATTTTTTTATTGATTCCAGGATCAGTTCGTCACGCGCCTTTGATCGGGCAAGCACTCCAATATCCAGCTCGAACCTGTCGCCGAACTGCAATCCAATATGGGCAAGATCGGCGCCGGAAAGGATGATAAAAGGTTTTCCGTATGCCGCAAGCACTCCTTTCAGATTTTTCACAATTTCATCGATTTCTCCATCATCAGTTTTTCTTTCTCCTTCTATATATTCGTGCATAGATCCGGTAAGAACAGGCAATATTTCAATATCATGCTGCATCATAAATTGAACAAACGGAAGCTGCAGTTCAATTGAATGTTCATTTCTGTGCGGCCATTCGTCGATATATTCCCTGAGGACATCATTCTCGCGAATTAAAGCTCCAAGCCCTTTCGCGTTACGGATAATCTCAAGGGGTGTTTCATAATCTTTCAGTGAAATGCTCAATATCTTCTCCGTGGGGTGATGACATGTGCCAAAGATAACGAGAAGAGGTTTGAAACAACCCTTCAAATAAGGGTACGTTTTTTGATACACGCCCATTCCTCTTGAATAGTCTATATGGGGCGCGACAATACCTGTAATTTCACCCTGTATTGTACCGTTAGTCCCGTTTTTTATCATTTCATCAAGATAAGCAAGTAGTTCCATCTTGTTCGATGAATAACCCTTGCCCGCAAGGGCAGCTTTTCTTACGGGTGATTTTTCATATTCTTCTCTCAGTTTATTGTAATGATTCCTGTAATTCTCGTTCAAAAGAAGAAAATGGGAATCCAGGGTGTCGATCAGTTCCTCAATCTTCTCGATATAGACAAGCTCACCGGCTGCTCTCATAAAATCAACCTGTATATCCCGCGCTGTCCGGGAACCATCCATGAGAGAAATCATGAATGCCATTTCTTTTGACACAACCAGGGCATTTTCAGTGATCCCCTCGGTATCCCTGAGGATAAAAAATTCCTTTCCTTCCTGAGCAAAGGGGATCGTTTCAACCCACCGTACCTTCGGATTTTCCATGACAAATGTATACCACAATCAATATCAAGAAAAAAAGTCCCGGCCTTGAAAGGTACAGTTGAAATATGGCCTTTATTATTTTATTATTCTGGCGTTAAGATATTCTATTCTTATGAGGGTGGGGGATTCATGAAACTGAACGATTCATTTACTGTTCACGATCTGCCGAGACAGGAAAGACCGCGCGAAAGACTTCAGAAACACGGCTCTGACGCGCTCTCCGCGCAGGAACTTCTGGCACTTGTTATAGGGCGTGGTGTATCGGGAAAATCCGTCATGTCCATTGCTCAGGAACTGATCTCAAGGTTCGGAAGCGTCAGAAGCATAAGCGAAGCAACCATGGAGGAGCTTGGCGCCATTAAAGGGATCGGCACCGCGAAGGCAGCACAGTTGAAAGCGGCCTTTGAACTGGGAAAGCGGCAGGAACTGGAGAAAGAATCTCTTCACGAAACCTACGATATTACAAATCCTGAAGCTGTTGTGAAAGTCATTCGAGCCTCCATTAAAGATAAAGCAAAAGAACATTTCAAGCTCATTATTCTCAACACACGGAACAAAATTATCACCATCACCGGCGTGTCCACGGGCACTTTAAGCGCAAGCCTTGTTCATCCGCGGGAAGTCTTTCGGGACGCGATACGACATAGCGCATCCTCTGTCATCCTTGTTCACAACCATCCTTCTGGTGACCCTGATCCTTCAGACGAAGACATGCGCATCACCCGGCGGCTCGTCGACGCCGGCAGGATTATCGGAATTGATGTTCTCGACCACATCATCATCGGAAAAGATACATATAGAAGTTTCAAGGAAAAAGGGTTGATATAGATACTTATCTTTCATATGCCGTTCAACCATTGTAAAGAAACCCTGTATTAAATTTGAAGAGAGTCTTTCAGGCAACAGTATGAGAGTTTGAATATTCCTTCGTGGGCGCCGCAAAAATTCCCTATTGCTTTGTCCTATTCTTCAACACTTACCGGGGGTGATTCATCAAAATTTCCGTTTCTTCATTTTATACTCATATCCGGTTCCACAACAAATGAACTGAGGACATAAAAGCCCAACGGCTCAATACACTCGTGGCTCATCGACTCAATGATCCATTAGATCCGCTCATTCGCCTTTAATCTTCATGCAATTTCAAGAAAAAATAACAATCACAATTCTACACCTATATTGGCAAATTAAAAGAACATTACACGATTTACGATATTTCGTAATTATTACTATATATCAAATTAGAGAAAATTTGATTAAATTTGTGTAATTTATATTATTTTGTTATATCAGTTAGTTATAGATATGGCATATAACTTGTAGTAACATAATGTAGGTTTGAGAAAGAACAGAGTAGCGTTTATTTTTCTTTTTCCGGAGACTTATGGTATATAATCATTTCTATCTGTCGATATATATGTCACATAGTGTAACCAGGGACCGCATCATCTTAAGTAAACGCTTCGAATCACCATTGTATCGGAACATGCAAAAGGCTGGTGTAATGTGAACAACCTTTCTTTTCTTAAGGAGATTGAAGACAAATCAGGAGAAAAAATCTCGGCTTGTTATCAATGCTACAAGTGCACGACTGGCTGTCCTGTTGCCCGTGACATGGATATTTATCCCCATAGGATCATCAGGCATATCATCCTCGGTGACAGGGAAAGAGTGCTTTCATCAGCTGCCATCTGGACATGCCTTCAGTGCACCACCTGTTCTGTTCGCTGCCCGAACGATATCGATATAGCCGGCGTGTTTGCCACATTGCGCAAGATAGCTATGGCGGAGAACCGTTCAGCCGAAAAAGACACATGGGCCTTTTATCAATATTTTCTCGACAGCGTGAAAAAACACGGCAGACTTCACGAACTGGAAGCGATCATGCGTTACAAGGTGGTGAAGAAGAACTTCTTCGGTGACACA
>CAZXVZ010000240.1:0-4056 GCA_964644085.1 uncultured Syntrophus sp.
TGGTGGCAGTTATCGTAGGTG
Organism: uncultured Syntrophus sp.; assembly: GCA_964644085.1. Lineage (GTDB taxonomy): Bacteria > Desulfobacterota > Syntrophorhabdia > Syntrophorhabdales > Syntrophorhabdaceae > PNOF01. Next base: position 22 of record CAZXVZ010000240.1, read on the forward strand.
TGAAGCCGTAAATGACTGGCCATGGACGGTTTCACACTGTCCATGGCCGTTTTAATTTAAGGCCATGGGACACACTCATGGCCTTATTTATAGATGAATAAAAAAAGAGGAGGAGTTTATGGATAAGAAAATATTTTTAAGTGAAAAAGATATGCCGAGGGCATGGTACAACATTCAGGCGGATTTGCCCAGCCCGTTGCCGCCGCCTCTCAATCCTGCGACAGGTGAACCGATCACGCCGGATATGCTGGGAGCTATATTTCCCATGAACCTCATCGAACAGGAAGTGAGCACTGAACGCTGGATCAATATTCCGGACGAGATTTTGGAACGGCTTCTCATGTGGAGGCCAAGCCCGCTCTGCAGGGCAACGGCTCTGGAGAAATTCCTCGGAACACCGGCAAAGATATACTTCAAAAACGAAGGTACAAGCCCTCCAGGCAGTCACAAACCGAATACGGCACTGGCACAAGCCTATTATAATAAAGTCGCCGGGATAAAGAGGCTAACGACAGAGACAGGGGCAGGCCAGTGGGGGAGCGCCCTTGCCTATGCTGGCAACCAGTTCGGTCTTGAAGTGAAGGTGTACATGGTCCGGGTGAGTTACAACCAGAAGCCATACCGCAGGGTCATGATGGAGACATGGGGCGCCAAATGTATACCGAGTCCCAGTCCTGATACAAACGCGGGAAGAAAATTCCTCGAAGGAAACCCTGACCATCCGGGAAGCCTCGGCATGGCAATCAGCGAAGCTATAGAGGACGCTGTCACGTCGCAAAACACGAAATATTCTCTTGGGAGCGTTCTCAACCACGTCATGATGCATCAGACCATCATCGGTCTTGAAGCGGAGAAACAGCTGGCTATCGCCGGGGATTATCCTGACGTGGTCATCGGCTGCGCGGGTGGCGGGAGCAATTTTGCGGGTGTTTCTTTTCCCTTCGTCCGTGATAAGATCCACGGCAAGAATATCCGTATCATTGCGTCAGAGCCGACATCGTGCCCATCTCTGACGAGAGGCGGGTACGTCTATGATTTCGGTGATACTGCTATGACAACACCGCTTCTGCCCATGTATTCCATCGGGCATAATTTTGTGCCTGCCCCCATTCACGCGGGAGGGCTCAGATATCATGGCATGGCTCCTCTTGTGAGCAAACTCCACAGAGACGGTCTTATTGAGGCGAGGGCCTATAACCAGCTTGAAACCTTTGCCGCCGGCATTACCTTCGCCCGGACAGAAGGGTTCATTCCCGCGCCCGAGACAAACCACGCTATCGCGTGCGCTATCGATGAGGCAAAGAAGGCGAAAGAAGAAGGAAAGGAGAAGGTCATACTGTTTAATTTCAGCGGTCACGGGATTATAGACCTCCCGTCTTATGAAGCCTATTTGTCAGGTAAACTTCAGGATTATGTATTGCCCAATGAGGAGATACAGAAGCTATTAAAAGACCTGGAACAATATCCGAAACTGAAATAAGAAAAGCAGGTACAAGGTAAAAGGAGAAAGGTAAAAGGTAAAAGGTACAAGGCACACGGAGAAAGGTGTGAGGAAAAAGGAAAACTACAAATCCGAATTTCTATATTGTTTTCGAAACCTTTAACCTCTTACCTTTAACCTTAAACCTTTTTTTACTATGGATATTTATTGCACTCAATTGGGTATGGTGATCGAAATTTCGTATTGTTTTTCTGCCAATGACGGATTACCTTGCCGTAATATTATCGATTGCTGGCAGGAAAGGGCCGATATAATAGCCCTGCTAAAAGAACGGTTTACCGATGAACAATTGAATAAAGTATTTGGCGGTCTTGCGAAATCAAAGCTCCAGCGTATTGCAGAATTGCTCAAGTCCACCAGGGAAAAGGAGTAATATGTGCTTTCTGACAGGGTGAGAAGTGTCCGGCCCTCAGGTGTGCGAAAAATTTTTGACCTTGCAAATAAAATCAAAGACCCCATCAACCTCAGCATCGGGGAGCCTGATTTTGATATTCCGGAGATCATAAAAGAAGAGGGTATCCAATGGATACGGGCAGGCTTCAATAAATACACGCCGTCCGGTGGTATCCCCGAACTGAGGGAGAAGGTCCTCTATCATCTGCGTCAGAAAGGTATCATCTGTGAAGACGTAATCATTACCGCTGGAGTGACAGGCGGGTTGCTCCTTGCCCTTATGGTTACTCTCAATCCTCTTGACGAGATCATTATCCCCGATCCCTATTTTGTGCTCTACGAGTATCAGGTGGCACTGCTCGGCGGGAGACCTGTCTTTTTTAATACCTACCCTGATTTTTCGCTCAGAGAGGAAGAACTCAGGAGAGCTATAACGGACAAAACGAAGGCAATTCTCATCAACAGTCCCAATAATCCCACGGGTATGGTCTATTCGCGTGAAGAACTGGAAATGGTCGCACGGGTGGCACGGGAAAAGAATATCATGGTTTTTTCCGATGATATCTACGAAAGATTTGTTTTTGATGGTGATCATGGCCCCTATCTGGGCCGGCTTTTCGAAAATACGTTGACCTTTGGTGGTTTTTCAAAGACATGGGGCATGACAGGCTGGAGGCTGGGATATGTGGCTGGCCCGAGCGAGATTATCCAGTGCATGGTTACCATGCAGCAGTATGTTTTCAGCAGCGTCAACTCCTTTGCTCAGAAGGCGGCCCTCAAGGCCCTTGATTATAGCACTGATTCTATGATTGAGGGGTACCGGAGAAAGCGTGATCTTGTCTATGAAGGTATTAAAGATAAATACACCGTGATGAAGCCTAACGGCGCGTATTTCATTTTTCCTGAAGTGCCCGGAGGAGACGGCGATGCCTTTGTCGAGAGGGCACTGGAGAAAAAGCTCTTCATTGTACCCGGCAGTGTCTTTTCGAACAGAAAATCGCATGTGCGTATTTCCTTCGCGGCCAGTGAAGAAAATCTACTGAAGGGGATTGAAATACTGAGAGAACTGGCATAAAGGAGTTCGAGCGTCTATGCATGAAAGAATATGTAAGGTCTTGTTAGCAAACAATGTGCAGTTTCTCTATATGACAAGCCGAGTTGCTGAAAAGACAATTAAAGACCTGGCAGCGGATATTCCGTCTTTCCATTGCGAAGCCTCGATCAACGAGAAGACTGCCTTTGAATTGGCGCTCACATGCAGTTGGGCATCGAAAAAAACTGCCTGTCTTGTCTCTTCAGAAGGCCTTTACGAGGCCCTTGACCCCCTTATGAGTTCTGCCTATACGGGCGTGGCCGGAGGTTTTCTCGTAATTGCTGTGCAGGAGAACGATCAAGAGGTTACACCTTTTGGTCTGTTTTCAAAACTGCCCCTCATCGTGACGGAAGACTCTGACGAATTTGCCCGTGCTGTTGAGTATGGCTATTATATCTCTGAAAAATATAAGATACCGGTTATTATTCAGGCAGCACCTTTTGAGAACACAGGTGAAAGGTTAAAGGTTCAAAGACCAGGTTTTGGAACGACCCGACGACCCAACGACCCAACGACCCTAAGACAAGCCGGGTTTGTAAAGACGCCTGCCCGCTGGGCTGCGACACCGAAATTCAGATATGAACTTCATAAAGAGCTAAATGACAAAATTGAAAAAATACGGGCTGAACACGAACAATACGAAGGGAATAAAAAAATCCTTAAGGGCAAAACAGGTCTTATTACCGACAGACTGTCATACAATGAATTTTATGATGACGACACAAGCATTCTCAAGATAGCAACAGTCTATCCTCTCCCGGAAAAGCTTGTCATGGATTTCATTGCCGATACGGATGAAGTGTTCATATCTGAAACATTTCCGGCAATTGAATTCCAGATTCCTGACCGATCAAGTGTCAGCAAGGGGCCGGCAGGCATGGCACACAGGGGCCCTAAACCTGATGAGACAATTTATGGGTTCTGTGTTGTCCGTGATAAACTGGGCCCTGCATCTTCCATCAACATGGCCCACGGGATAAGAAAATGCGCGCCTGAGAAAAAGGTCCTTGCCATTACCTATGAGGATTTTTTTCTCCATTCCGGTATG
>CAZXVZ010000241.1:0-4050 GCA_964644085.1 uncultured Syntrophus sp.
AGAAGTTTATTGGGGACAGGAAAAAACCGGTGACAAAGAAAGAAGAGTTATTTTCCGATAAAGAATTGGCTCGATATCAGCGGCAAATTATTATTTCTGATATTGGTGAAGCGGGACAGAAAAAAATAAGGTCTGCCAGAATATTTATTGCCGGGATGGGTGGGCTCGGGTCAATCTCTTCCTATTATCTTGCGGCCGCCGGTATTGGTGAGCTTGTCATTGTTGATCGGGATACCGTGGAGATGACGAACCTGAATCGTCAGATTGTTCACAGTACGGCTGATATCGGAATGCCGAAAGTCTTGTCCGCTAAGAAAAAACTGGAAGCCCTCAATCCTCACTGCGCTGTCAGACCAATGAATATCGAGGTGAAAAAAGAAAATATTATTGAACTTGTCGGTGATTGTTCGATCATTATAGATGCCACAGATAATATTGAGACAAGAAGAATCCTTAACTATGCCTCCCATAAAAAGAACCTCCCTTTCATTTACGGTGGTGTCAGCAAATTTGACGGTATGATCACCACATTCATACCCGGAAAAACACCCTGTTTCGAATGTCTTTTTCCCGATACAAAAACGCAGAAGGGTGTTGACGGTGTAATAGGGCCTCTCCCCGGAATAGTAGGGTCTTTACAGGCCATGGAGGCGGTAAAAATATTACTTGGGATGGAAGGCTTACTTGCGGGAAGGCTGCTTTTTATTTCCGTGGCTGATATGAGTTTTAGAGAGATTAAGGTGGAAAGAAACCCTGATTGCATGATATGTGGTACATGAAATCAGAAGTGAAAAAGTGCCGATATGTGTCAAAGATGATGCGAGTGAAGGATTCGTGAAAAAAGACAAATATCTCTTTCTTTTATCAATTATTTTTTTCGCGGTCCTTGTCTGGTCAGCAATAAAACCAAAAGATTATTTTACATGGGTGCTGGAAGTAGTCCCCGGCGTGGCCGGGTTTATTGTTTTGCGTGTTACATATAAAAAATTCCGTTTTACCGATTTCATCTATACCATGATACTGAAACACTGTTGTATCCTTTTCATCGGTGGACACTATACGTATGCTGAGGTACCGCTCTTTCCTTGGATAAAGGAATGGGTAAACGGGACGCGCAATAACTATGATAAAGTGGGTCATTTCGCACAGGGTTTCTTTCCCGCCCTGATAGCGCGGGGACTATTTATGCGATTGAATATAGTCAGAATCCAAGCGTGGACAGGTGTATTTGCGATATCGATGGCGCTGGCAATAAGCGCCCTCTATGAGCTTATTGAATGGTGGACTGCACTTTTAACCGGTGAATCTGGTGAAGCATTTTTAGGCACACAGGGTTACGCGTGGGACACTCAATCGGATATGCTCTGGGCGTTAATTGGATCATTGGTGGCCGTTATTTGCCTGTCAAAGTATCACGATGTGAAAATAAAAATGATTGAGGAACGAGACGGATTTCTAAAAGGTAGAGCATGATTGGACTGATGCAGAGCCTGTGGAAAACCTGAATGAGCGTGTTGCAATGTGTGGAAGAGCGCGTCTATTCAACGATTAATCGTGTGCGGCGTTACAATGAGGAGGTATAAATGATAAAAACAGCAGTAAAGGTAAATAAAATTGACTCACTGGCATGGCCGCAAAGATGCCCACATTGCGGTGACACCTTGAAAGATAGTGACGGTGTGGTCTTTGACCTTAAAATAAGGAAGGGTTTAAAAGGTCTCCTTACGGCCGGTTTAGGACAAAAGACTCTTCCGGTAAGGCTTTGTGGAATCTGCGCCAAAAAAATCTCTATATTCAGAACATTAGAAGCCATCGGTGGGATAATCATTTTTGTTGCCATTCTGCCTTTTATCTTCAAAAGATTCATAAAAATAGAAGCTATGGCATATATATATGTAATGGGGTCAGCCCTCTGGCTTGGAATCATTTTAATGGCCATTGCCGAAATGGGGGTGAAAAGTATGGCAGGTGTGGAATGCAGGCTGCTTTCAACGAATCGATGGGCGATGAAATTTCGTAATGAATATTTCACCAATGAATTTTCAAATCTCAATTCAAAATATATTGAGAGGATGTAATATCGGCAATTAATATTACTCGAATTAGCATGGTTGACCGTTCACTGTCGAAGATTAGTTCATAATGTTGTTTAGGTACAATACGTAGCCAAATCTTTGTCATTTTTTATAAAACTTTCTAAAATAGTTCTTGACAATACATTGCACCGGTAATACAATCTTACCAGTCGGATTAATACCGACTGGTTGGGCGGTAATTAGGAGCAACCGGATGGTTTGTTATTCTTCATCGTACAATCAAGGAAGAAATGAAACTTCAGCAACCTACGGGATTATTTTTACACATTGTTATTAGCATTCAACATTATTTGGGAGGTGGCGAGAAATGAATATTACTGAAGTAATCGAGAAATACGCGCGGTCAGCGCCTCAGGCTCCTGTATTTATTGAATTAAAGCCCGTATCGCGTTCGAAGAGGGAGATTAGCTGGTCAAAGTTTGAGGAGAGAACCAACAGGCTCGCGAATAGGCTTATTCAGATGGGTGTACAAAAAGGTGATAAGGTATTTCTTCTTGGAAAGAATTCTTTAAACTGGTTGGAAATATACTTTGCTGTTATCAAAACCGGCGCATGGATTACCCCTCTTAATTTCCGCTTTACCGACGATGATATCCGGTTTTGCGCCAAAACCGCTGAACCGGTTGTCTTTCTTTTTGATGAAGAGTTTACTCACAGAGTGGATAAACTCCGCAATGACTTAAGTACAATAAAGAAATATATCTGTATTAGTGGCACACCGGCAAAAGACATGGAGACCATGGAGGAGATAATTAAAAACGGATCGGCTGTACCGGTAAAAGTAAAACTGGAAGATGAAGATCCTTGTGCCCTTTATTTTACGTCAGGTACGACAGGAGCTCCGAAACCGGTACTGATCCAACAGAAAAGTATCATGTGTTCGGCTATATCTGAAGCTACCAATCATCAGCTGGTCCAGTCAGACCGTTTTCTCATGATGCCTCCCATGTATCATGTGGCGATAGCGCACATGCTTGGTATGCTCTTGGTGGGCGGTTGCAGCGTATTGCTGACTGAACAGGTAAGCCCTCAGTTCATTGTAGAGGCCGTGGCAAGCGAACGGATATCGGTTGCATTCTTGCTGGTACCGTGGGCGACGGACCTTATAGAAGCATTTGATAAAAAGACACTGAAAATTGAAGACTATGATCTGAGTTCCTGGCGTCTGACGCACATGGGAGCACAGCCTATTCCGCCGGTTTTGGTAAAGCGTATCAAGGAATATTTTCCTCACATGCTCTATGACACAAATTTTGGACTAAGCGAGAGTATGGGTCCCGGTATTATCCATCTCGGGATGGAGAATGAAAGGAAAGTGGGCGCGATTGGGAAGCCGACACTGATGTGGGACGCCAAAATTGTTGATGAAAACGGGTTTGATGTAAAGCAAGGGGAAGTGGGGGAACTTGTTGTTAAAGGCGCGGGTGTCATGAAGGAATATTATAAGAATCCCGAACTGACTGCAAAGGTAATCCGCGATGGCTGGCTTTTTACCGGCGACCTGGGGAGAATTGACGAGGAGGGGTTTATCTATCTTGTAGACAGGAAAAAAGATTTGATCATCAGTGGAGGAGAAAATATCTATCCGGGAGAAGTGGAAGACATTCTCCTGAAACATCCGAAAATACATGATGTGGCGCTCATAGGGGTGCCACATGACAGATTGGTTGAAGTGCCTGCCGCAATCGTCGATATTCTTGAAGGAGAAACTCTGACGGAAGAAGAAGTGCGCGCATATTGTGAAAAAAATCTGCCCCGGTACAAACGTCCGCATCATATCATTTTTGATAAAGTACCGCGAAACCCGACAGGTAAAATAGAAAAGCCAAAATTACGTGAAAAATATAGCAAAGCAGGTTGAATATGATGACGAACACAATATTGTAGAAGAATAAATACCCAAAAAGGGGGCCTATGATGTTACAACAACATTTACTGCAACAATTACAATCCA
>CAZXVZ010000242.1:0-4009 GCA_964644085.1 uncultured Syntrophus sp.
AGGGGCAAGCAGATTCACCCATAGTTCCTGGTTGAGATACGACAAGGTACTAAAAAAGATATTCTCATGGAAAGAAGTACCCTCACAGAGCACCTACAGCAGGTTCTTCCATAAGTTCACCTGGAAGCGAAACGATGCCGTTTTCCCTTCCCTGCAACGGTGGTTCTTCGAACAACTTCACTTCAACAACATGACCCTTGATCTGGACAGCAGCGTTGTTACGCGGTACGGAGAACAGGAAGGGGCAAAGGTTGGCTATAACCCCCGTAAACCAGGGCGGCCTTCCCATCATCCCCTTATTGCCTTTACGCCTGAAATGAGAATGGTAGTGAATGCCTGGCTTAGGCCCGGGCAATACGGCGGATTTGAGCAATTACCGCCCGTTTCTCGATGAGACGTTTTCTATTCTCTCGAATAAGAAGATAGGGCTTATCCGTGCAGACAGCGGTTTCTTCTCCAACGGTCTTATGGACTATTGTGAAAAGAGAAATCTCAATTACATTACAGCGGTTAAGTTCTACAAACCCATTAAACATGAAGTATTCCGCCAGAAGGGATGGGTATCCCTCCATGATGGTATAGAAGTAACGGAATGGTCCTTCCGCCTTCCCGGATGGTCTTGCCCCCGCCGCATGATTGCCGTGAGGAAAAACCTGTCAAAGCACCCCAAATCGAGCGGGAAGCTTTTACTCTGGGATGGAATGGACGAACGATACCGATACAGCGTATTCGTTACCAACCTCGATCTGCCTGCGCAGATTGTATGGAAACTCTACCGGGACAGATCCGATGCAGAGAACAGGATCAAAGAACTCAAGTATGACTTCGGAATCGACAGCTTCTGTCTGAGTTCCTTCTTTGCCACTGAAGCAGCCTTCCGCCTCATCATGGTTGCCTATAATCTCTTGAGCCTCTTCAGACAGATCATCCTTCGTGAAAGAGCGCAATCAACACTGAAAACACTCCGTTTCAAATGCTTTGCATTAGGAGCATGGATTTCAAAGCACTCTCGACAGAACATCCTGAAGATTGCCCTTGCGAGAGAAAAACGTGCATGGTTGGATGGATTATTCGATATTACACGGTCAGCGAGACCGCCTTACAGATGTTCTAATGCATGATTTGGGTTAATAGGTGGCGGTGACCGTGAGAGTATCGGTATATGCGCCTACAGAGACATCCTGACCCGCGGGTATCCTTCCGTAAGCTGTCAGGTTGGTAGAGGATGAACCCGGAAAAAACCAGGACGGGTTGGTCAGGGTCACAGATCTTGTTGAACCAAAAGAAGTACCGTTCCCCCAGACTGGTGTCCATTGAGCAATATACAGATCATAATTCAAAAGATCTGCCCCGTGCGTCATTGTTCTCGGGTTGAAATTGCCATTGCTGCTGGGACCAATCGCAACAACCACGATGGCTTGATACTCAAACCAACCAAACGAACATGAAATGCGCACAGTGCCGGTAGTATCGGTCGGCGTTGCCAAAAGTGTATCATAGTTGCCGAAATTGGCACTCGTTGTTGAAACGGTGCAGGTGGCCCCCCATAATTCACTACTCAGAAATAAAACACAGAGAATAAAAATACATTTAATGAGTATCTTCAATGATAACACCTCCAAGCTCTATTAACGCATTATCGGTTTTTGGTATTATTACGTCAAAAGAGAAGGATTTACCCTGAGAGGAAAGAAAGGCCTTATACTTTCCTGGCGGGATGTTTTCCATATAAAACTCGCCGCCCTTGGCAGTGACAAAGGTCATCGGCCGCCCATTTACATCCATGCGCACTTCACTGTATTCGACCGGCGCTGTAACACCATCCTTCTTCATCAAGAGAAAGCCGGTTATGGACTGGATTTTTGTTACGTCAAAAGACAGGAAAGAGCCGCTTCTGAAAGGCGGCGATACCTGTTTGGTGACTCCCGCGATTGAATATTGGATAGGAACAGCCGTGTCGTCTATGGTGATGCGATTGTTTTGATATGAATGAAGACTTGGGAGGAAAGCCTTGCCTGTTGAGTCTGTTTTTCCGATCTCCTGGTTATTGTGGAAGACAGGCACTCCTGACAGGTCGCCCACTTTCACAATGCCGAAGCTATCGTATATGGGCCTGCCCAGACCAAAAGACCTTCCCGTATAACCGATACTGCCAGACATGGAAAGCTGGGTGTAATACTCATCAGGGGCTTTATTACCTTCTTCTCTGAAATATTCCGCGCTGTAGATACCGTATTTCCCATTGTACTGGACATAGGGATTAATGCTGGTGACTTCGCCATTCTCGTCCTTCGTCCTCCTTAATGATGCCCTGTATCCGTATCCTTCACCGGCAGGGGTATTTTTCTGTATCTGGAGTACCTCGGAATCCGAATTCCTGTCCTTTTGCAGGTTCAGGGAAAGGGCTGTTTCCTTCCGGGGAAAATAAGTTATACCCAGGATAGCCCTATTATTTGAGCCGCCACCTTCTGTATGCATCAAGGACAGATAAAGAGATGCATTTCGGGTGATGTTTCTGGAATAGTTGATTGAAACTGTTTGTGAGTTGGTGCCCTGATATTTTTTTATGCATGCATAGTCCAGTGAGACGGCGCCGAAAGAGCCTATGCCATATCCTATACCTGCCCCGATCTCATACCGTGTTTTATCGTTTGTTGGAGAAATAGCAGAGGAAATAGTGGAATAATGCTTGGTATACGCGTTGAGCAGGGAGTTTATAGAGAAACCCTTCTTCTGAAAATTATGACGGAACGAAGCGGCTGATCCTGTATGGTTTTTCCTCCCCAGGCTTTGCGAATATTGAAGGGTAAAGAGACCCAGATCCTTGAAGACAAACGTAACAATGGGGCTAAGGTTATAAAGATCTGAAAGACCCTCCGCCCGGAAGCCTGTTGTTATGGCATTGGTAAAGCCGTATTTGTGTGAAGCGAGGAATGCCAGTCTGTTGTATTCGTTGCTTTTCTGGCCAAAGTTATCTCTCAGAAAACCGACGTTGTAATTGAAATCATGGAGCCCTTTTTGCAATAATGTATCGGCGCTATAGAAGGGATAAAGGAGTCTTTGCTCTCGCCCGAAGGCGTCTTTCACAACAATTTCAAGATTGTGGGCGCCGTTGTAGGCTATGATGTTTCTCAGGTCGATTCCACCCGGTGAAAATCGTTCCGATTTCACACGGGACCCGTCGACATATACATCGACCTCGGATGGCAGAGATATATATCCGAGGTAACCTGCCGTAGGTTGCTTGATAAAGTATGGGTCTATTCCGTAATTCCTGGAAAAGCTTATGCCTCCAATATTGACGGAACTCCCAAGATTACCTGAAGTGGCATACGTGTCCCCAATAAGAAGTCTGTTAAAATCCTTTCGTGTTTCGTAAATCATACTGCTCATAAGCCGTACAAACCGTGAGCTGTCTCTATTATCCGTAAAGGAAGAGTCGGTGATAAAGAGAAAATCTCCGAAGCGGGAGCCGAACTGGTTGGCTGCGCTGAAAGAGTTTAAACCTGAACTGCTACCTGCAGTATAGTTGAGGCCGTAATTAAGAAAAAAACTGGTGTCCTTCGAGTATATGACTTTTTCGCTAATTTTGGGTTTCAGGTCAATAACGTTTTTCTGCAGTAGCTCAGGTGATACGGTGATCTCAAGAGAGACTGTATTTTCATTCAGCAGAAATGAAATGCCCTGGATGGATCTAAGGGACATATAAGGTTTCCCGTTCACCGTGTTTATCGTTCCTTTCGGGTCAGCGAGGCCAATTGCCTTGAGATCATCAGGTGTCATCAGATAATCGCCGCCGCTTGTTTCCTGTACAAAAAATTCTCCTTTTGCTTCTTCATTAAGTGTAACGGAAACGATGATCATTGACTCGGCCCCCATACAGATAAAAGGCGCATAAACAAACAACATGAGCAAACAAAGAAGATGAATAAACGGAGCGTACGCTTTGATGCCCACATTCACACAGGCTGGGTTGAGAACATGAGCGGCCATGCGTAGGTCCCCGGTT
>CAZXVZ010000243.1:0-3969 GCA_964644085.1 uncultured Syntrophus sp.
ACCATGCTGATGTAGACACTGTCAATATTGTCGTCGTCCATAAGCACATCAAGCGCCGCCCGGAAATGGTCAGCATTAGCAGTAGCAAGCACATCTATGGGGTTTCTTACCGTTACTTCCTTGAGCAGTTTTTCTTTTAAAATCGCCGTTGATTTTTCAGAGAGAACCGGTATGGTAAGGCCACCACCGACAAGCACATCGGTGGCAATCACTGAAGGGCCGCCTGTATTGGTAATAACACCCACCCTGTTACCCTTTGGAATGGGTTGAGTCGTAAATACCGCTGCCGCCTGACAAAGTTCATGTTCATCATGAAAACAGAGGACTCCTGCCTTTTCAAAGATAAGATCAGTTGTGATGTCCTTTTTCACCAATCCTCCCGTGTGACATGCTGCCGCTTTAGCGCCGTCTTCCGTGCGGCCTGCTTTCATGGCAAGAATCGGCTTCTTTGCCACAACTTCTTTTGCAGTTTTCAGAAATACATCAGGATCGCGCAGACCTTCAACATAGAGCACAATCGCCTGTGTCCCTTCATCCTTGCCATAATAATCTAAAATTTCAGGGATAGAAACATCACAGGCGTTTCCATTGGATGCATACATTCTTGTTCCAACACCTATATGAAAGAGAGTTTGATGGAGCAGTTCCGCCACACCTCCCGAAAGGGCAATCAGAGAAACCACGCCTGGATCGGGTTTTGTAAAAGTAAAGTTGCAGTATGCCCGTGATTCTGAGGCCGTGTTGATGATCCCCTGACAGTTGGGGCCAAATATCCTGATATTGTGCTTCTTTGCCTTTGCGATACACTCCTCTTCAATGGCGGCTCCCATAGGGCCTGTCTCGGCAAATCCTCCGCCATTGAGAATGACAAATTTGACCCCCTTCCGGCCGCACTCATCAATTACAGGCGGTACCGAAGCAGCAGGAATTGGTAAATGTACTACGTCAACCTCAGTCGGCACGTCGAGAATCGATTTATAGGCTTTCACCCCCCGTATTTCATCTACCTTCGGGTTAATCGGATAGATGCTCCCCGTGAACCCGAAATCGACGAGGTTCTTGATGATCCTGTTACCTACATTGAGTTCCTTCGCTGATGCTCCCACAACCGCTACTGCCTTTGGTCTGAATAATGCGTCTAACATATTGTCTCCTCCTTCTTTCGTTGTAAATCACTCTCAAAAACACAAAAAAAGGCCCCGAACGGTTTAATCCGCGCAGGGCCTCAAATAAACTTAAGGACTGGCCTAGGGCGGATCTCCGCGATAATAATAGTAGTAATAGCCGGCTGAATTGTTGCCTATAAAGAAACTTTCCCAACATTTCCCATTAAGCGGTGTGTTGAATTTCCTCGAACAAACCCTCTTGAGACAAGGAAGCTCGGCTTTTTGCGTGAGCAAAAGTTCCGCAGTCGAAAGCGAATGAGCGCAGCCGCAGGAGTAAAGCGAATGTGTTTGTGGAGAACATTTCGGCGCACCGCTTATCCTGTGGAAAACTTTCTTAGTTTTTGGATTCACATCTCTTTCCATTCAAAACCTCAACAGGTGTTATCGAACCACAAAAAAAGCCGCGGACATCTCTGCCCGCGGCTCGTAATCGAAATATAATCCGATCAATCTACAGGCAGATTTCTCCCTTGGTATAATAGTAATAATAGTAAGCCCGGATTGATGCGGTCTGTTTCTTCATATCGGTGGAAGAATAATATTAGATTCGCCTTTTTTTGTCAAGCAATTTTTATTCATTGTCATTTTTTCATTGCCTTCTTTTTTAATTCTTTCGGCATTTTTTCAATGGCGTAGCGCAGAGCAGTCCTCGGCATGGTTACTTTATGAGCCATCACAAAGTCAAAGACTTCTTTCTGGTGCGCCTGGCTCGCAACCTTCAACACCCATCCATACCCTTTCTGCACCATGTCATCTTCATCTAAAAGGAGGATACCGGCGATTTGAAAAACATTCTTCAGGAATTTTCCGTTCCTGGCAGGAATAATAAGGGACACGGCAGAGGCGCGCCGCACCCAGCGGTTAGAAGATGCGGCCCATTTCTTCAATCTCAACAGATACTCCGGATACATTTCAATAAAGGCGCCGACGGTATGGTTGCAGAACGTATCGCAGGCAGCCCAGTTGCTGACATAGTCTTTCACCCATCTTTCAAAAACTATGAAATCTTTCGGCTCATACTGTTTCCTCAGGGCATATGACCAGGCACAGGCAATAAATGACTCCTCCATATAACCAGATTTCCATAGCTCTTCGCAGAGTTTGAAAATCTCCGCTTTGTTCTGCTTCTTAATCTCTTTAAAATACTCTTTTGCGAGTTTACTCACGTCCGGAGTTCTCATCCCATAGAATTTGACCCGCTCTTTGAAAAACCTCTCCCCGCTCTTCTTGATTTCTTCATCCGCTTTTGCCCTTAACTCTTGCCTGATTCGTTTAATAATGTCGCTCATTTTGTTCCCTCGTTCATTTTACCAACTTGCCTCAACAGTGTGGCAATTCCCGGTTTTCTTCCAATGCTGCTTTACCTATTTCTTTTCCTTCGTACTCTGGAAACATGAAGATAGCCGGATGGACATTGAAGGTTCTAGCTAATTGTTCAGCCCTTTTCTTTCCTATATCCACTTTTCCGTTTTCCAGAAGACTAATATTAGTAGCGCTTATGCCGGAAAGTCGGCCAAGTTCTGCTTGTGTCCAACCTTTTAGCTCTCTGAGCATGCGTATAACCTCGCCTGTTGATAGAGGGACGTGGGGCTGTGCCACCACAAATTCATCGTGTTTTTTCTTCATGATTTCTCCTAATAATCGTGAGGTATTATCTCCAGAACAAAGACCGTTGCAATATGTCGTTCAACCGAATATATTACCCTATCCTGTAATGATAAGCGTGATGATCTCTGCCCTTTCCTCGCTCCGTACAATTTCTCATCGTGAAAACCCGGAAACTCTTTCAATTTATCCGGCCCATGACGGAAAATAATAGTTTTCCAGAGTTCATATTTTTTGAGCACATTGACGGGTAGTTTCGGACATATCCTTGTAATTTCCTTATGTTCTCTGATCCGCCACATTATTAATAATAAAAACTTATTAAAAGTAATAAGTCAATAACAGAATTACTTGTGATGTCCCTATTTACCTAATTTGTCAGAAATAGTCGAGGAAAGCAAAAACAGCAACCTTAGCGTCTTCGCAAATAGTTATTGAATAATCCCAAATCATGTAATAGACATATGCAGTTGTTTGTAAACTATCAGAAACATAAGGATAAAGAAGAATGCGAAGTCGAATCATTTTCTAATGCATAGCAATAGAAAAATATGGCCTATTTTGCTTTTATTTAGCGAAGTTACAATCCTAATAAATTAGCAATTTTATTTTTAATGAATAATTTGGGATAATTGAAGATGTCCCTCATTGCCCAAGTAAGACTGTCCCATATCAAGGGCAATCCACTCATCCCCCCCCTGAATTCTTTAATGGCCCCTTAAAATGCATAGCGCATTTTAACAAATATTCTCTTATTCTCTTGGTATGTACCCCAAAAACTTCTTTTCCCCCCAAACATAATTCCTAGACCTCCTTCGACTTCAACCCGATCTTTACGCAATGCTATAGCTGATTCTACATAGCTGTCCCTGTCAGTGAAATTATACGTGCCTTCCAAATTCACGGCCCATATTTTCTGCGCATCGATAGTGTATTTTGCCCTACCTATGATCGTGTTATTAAAAGCCCGGCGGAAATCCGGTATTGAAGTAGTGAGCGCCCTATCGCTGAACGTCTTTATTTCATTGTTATATTGCAAGAGAAGGTAGAATGTATCCCAGGATCGTACCGCACCACTCCATTCCCTATCAATGCCCACCGCGTACTGAAGAAACTTGTCGCCTTCTTCCTGATTAAAATATCGGTTCTTTCGTAAATAAAGTGCACCAGTCTCTATAACTTTCTGTAATGATATGGC
>CAZXVZ010000244.1:0-3877 GCA_964644085.1 uncultured Syntrophus sp.
CACCACCCTATCCTACACTCTTTCCCTACACGACGCTCTTCCGATCTCCCCTCTGTATATTTCATGATGTTTCCTTTATGGACAGCGGTGATTGATTTTCTCTTATTCCGTATGGCATAATCAATAACCCACCTCGTAAAACGTGTTGTCCCTCCCCGGCTTATTGGCTTAATTCCAATCCCTGTATCAGAAGTAAGCTGCACACCCATTCTTTCATTTAAGAAATCGATAAGCTCTTTTACCTCTTTTGTCCCCTCTTTCCACTCGATTCCTTTATAAATGTCTTCCGTGTTTTCCCTGAAAACGATAATATCAATTTTTTCCGGCGCTTTGAGCGGACTCGGCAGACCTTTGAAATAACGAACAGGACGCATGCAGACATAGAGATCAAAAATTTGCCTGAGATAGACATTAACGCTCCTGAATCCACCCCCTACAGGGGTCGTCAGGGGGCCTTTTATGGCTATTTTGTGTTTCTTAATGATTTCAAGAGTTTCTTGAGGCAAAAGTTCGTTCCCTTTTTCAAGGGACTTGATCCCCGCCATAAGGGAGATCCATTCAATCTTTCTCTTTCGCTCCGACCCTTTCAGGAGGGCTTCTTCGAAAATATCTTTCGAGGCGTTCCAGATATCTTCACCTGTGCCATCCCCGGCTATGTAAGGTATCACAACAGTTTCGATCAAATTCTCAATGCTCCGTATTTTTTAATATAGTAATCAAGCCCACCCTCATTCAAGATGTCTCTCATGATTTTAGGCAACGGTGAAAAACGCTTTTTCTTCCCGTTTTTAGTGTCAATCAAAATTCCTTCATCAAGCATAATTTCCACTAAACTTCCTTCTTCAATATCGCCAACAGGGCAAATAATTGCCGCGAGGCCTACATTAATGGCATTTCTGTAAAAAATCCGGGCGAATGATTCCGCCACAATAGCATCAATACCCGCCATTTTAATGGTGATCGGAGCGTGTTCCCTGCTCGAACCAAGACCGAAATTCTTACCGGCAATAATCACATCGCCCTTTGTGACCTTTTCGGAAAATCCTGGCGATATATCATCAAATACATGCTTTGTAAGTTCTGTCAGGTTTGACCTGAGATGGTAAAACCTTCCCGGAATGATGTGGTCTGTCGAGATATCGTCTCCGAATTTCCACACTTTTCCTCTAATGATCATGAAGGACCTCCCTCGGGTCTGTCAGTCGCCCTGTAATAGCGCTGGCGGCAGCTGTTGCAGGTGAGGCAAGAATAATCCCCGCTTTCGGGTTTCCCATTCTACCAAGGAAATTTCTGTTCGCCGTAGAAACACAGACATCACCATCGGCAAGAATACCCTGATGGACTCCAATGCAGGGACCGCAACCCGGAGACAAAATGACCGCTCCCGCTTCCATGAGCACACCTATCACGCCTTCGCGAATAGCACGGCTGTAAACAGCTCTTGACGCGGGGCAAACAATAAACCTCACATCCCTGTGCTTCTTCTTGCCTTTCATGATCATAGACGCGATACGCAGGTCTTCAAACCGTCCATTCGTGCAGGTTCCTATAAATACCTGATTCACGGGCTTGCCCGCAACACCTTTTTCCTCAATGGCGCTCACATTGTCAACAAGGTCAGGCATACTCACCATCGGGACCAGTTTTTCCGTGTTAATCTCATAAACTTTTTCATATCGGGCATCTGTGTCGGGTTTAATCTCCCTGTACGCCATCCTATGGTTTCTTTTTTCAAGATATAAAGCGGTCATCGCGTCGGCAGGAAAAAGCCCGCATTTCGCGCCTGCTTCTACAGCCATGTTCGATACGGTTAATCTGTCTTCAACATTGAGCCGCCCAACGGTTTCACCGGCAAATTCCATTGCTTTGTAGGTTGCACCGTCAGCTCCAATCATTCCAATGATCTTGAGAATCAGATCTTTTACGAATACCCCTGCGGGAAACTTTCCATTGATGATAAACTGAAAACTCTCCGGCACGCGCATCCAGGTCTTGCCCAGTCCCATAGCAACAGCAATGTCTGTGGAACCCATACCTGTAGCAAACGCGGTAAGCCCTCCTCCAGTGCACGTGTGTGAGTCTGCCCCGACAAGGATCTCACCCGGTTGAAGAATGGATTCCGCCATGACCTGATGACAAATCCCCTCCCCTATATCGCTTATTTGCGCCCCATGAGTCCGGACAAAGTCCCGGATAATCGCATGATCATTAGAAAGCTCCATTCTGGGACTAGGTGATCCGTGATCAATAAAAAAAGTCACCCTTGAGTTGTCAAAGAGTCTGTCGAATTTCATGTCTTTGAACTTCTTTATAGCGAGTGGCGCTGTGCCATCCTGGAGGAGAACCCTGTCCACATTAACAATGGCATACTGCCCCTGGGATAAATCCGACTGTGTATTCATACTCAATATTTTTTCAGCTAATGTCTTACCCATATAACTATTCCACTTCCGATTTTGTGAGATCTTCAAAACGTATGTCAAAACCGAGAACACCAACAATCTCTCCGACTTCATCCCTTATAGGACCAGAGACTGTCACGCAGAGTGCGCCTGTGATTTTTGAAGAATAAATGTCAGTAACCTCGATTTTTCCGGTCTTCATCGGCTGTATAAACCAATCTCTGTCTGAAAAGTCCTCATGGAGACCGATTTTGTGATATTTTGCCCTGTCGGCCGCCTGTGTTATGTTTCTCGTTGTTTTTATACCGTCGCTGTTAACAATATAGGCAAACTGAATAAAAGGGAAATCACGGACAACATTTTTCAGGACCAACTCCTGTTTTTCCGGTTCCATGCTCTTGATGGAGGCATCTTCAATATAGCGTTCGATAAGATGGGCAGCCATTTCGTATGCCCTGTTTTTCAAAATAGCAAATTCAGACACAAAAATGCCCGGGATGTGAAGTCTTGCCTGATGTTCAATCTCTTCTTCGGATATAGAGGTCACCCGGCCTTCATCATATTGTCTTGTAATCCATTTGTTAATCCTCGCGATGCCCGGATCCGTCTTTTCCACCCTGTCTTTGCCGACAAGGGCGAAATGAGAATTGATCCAGTGCGCAATACCAGCGAGACCTGATTTATCAGTTATATTAACCGCAATAGGTCTGTTCAGAATCTTGCTTGTATCAAAAGACGAATATATTTCCTCATTCTTGAGTATGCCGTCAATATGAACTCCGGCAGAGGTAGCGTTAAAATCAAGGCCGATGAAGGGCTGATTTTTCGGTACATGATGGTGCAGTTCTTTTTCGAAATAGTTCCTAATCTCGGTAATCACCGTCGTATCTATTCCGGCATCTTCCCCCATAAGAGCGATATATTCCATGATGAGACTTTCTATGGGCGCATTTCCGGTCCTCTCTCCGATACCAAGCAATGTGCCATTGACAAAGGCACAGCCATAAAGCCAGGCGCTGACGCTGTTAATGATCACCTTATAGAAATCGTTGTGTCCATGCCATTCAAGACATTCCGAGGGCACACCGGCATCATCGATCATGGCACGTATGATCTTCCCTATTGATCTCGGGAGAGCCGACCCCGGATAGGTGATACCGAGGCCAAGAGTATCGCAGAGCCTTATCTTTACGGGAACTTTTGCCTGTTCGGACATATTCATGAGCGCCTGTGCGAAAGGGACACAAAATCCATAAATATCGGCCCGCGTGATATCCTCAAAGTGGCATCTCGGGATAACCCCGTGCGCCAGCGTGCTTTCCACAATCTTCAGATAATCATTAAAAGCCTGTGACCTGTTCTTATTCAGTTTCATGAAGATGTGGTAATCGGAAACACTCGTGAGAATACCCGTTTCCCTGAGACCCATATCTTTCACAAGTTGCAGGTCGTTTTTGTTGGCTCTGATCCAACCT
>CAZXVZ010000245.1:0-3849 GCA_964644085.1 uncultured Syntrophus sp.
ACGTAGGTCTCATTGGTTTCGGAAAAACAGGACGGGCGGTTGCTTCTGTCTTGCTGGAATCAAAAATAACCAATTTGCAGTGGGTAGTGAGAAGGTCAAAAGTACTTGAACACCGTTCTGTGCCTGAGTTTCTTGGAGTTAATTCCGATGAACCAGGATTAATCTATTCAAAAGATGAATTCTCGGCGGATCAACTGCTTAACGAACAGCCGGTGGATGCAATAGTTGACTTTTCTTCTGAGGACGGACTTGATTATTATGGAAATGCAGCAGGTAAGCGAGGAACCACGATCATTAGTGCGATTTCGCAATATCCTCAGGAACAGATAGATAAATTGAGGGCGTTGTCCTCAAGAACACCTGTTTTGTATTCGCCAAATATTACACTGGGTATCAATTTCATGATAATAGCAGCAAAAATTCTGAAAAATATCGCGCCGTATACAGATATTGAGATAATTGAAGAACATTATAAAAAGAAACCCGAAGTCTCGGGGACAGCCAAAATTATAGCACAAGAGCTGGCTTTGCCTGATGAAAGTATTAAAACAGTGAGAGCCGGAGGAATTATCGGTGTCCATGAAATATTATTCGGTTTTCCGTATCAAACAGTGCGTTTGAAACATGAGTCAATTACCCGGGAGGCTTTCGGTAACGGTATATTGTTCGCCGCGCAGAACCTGGAAGGCAAACCGAAAGGTTTTTACACCATGGAGGATTTGCTCCTGCCTTATTTCAGCTTACAGGAAAGTGAGACCGACATGTTGAAGAAAAAGAAGACACCCTGGTGGCAGTTTTGGAAAAAATAAATATTTCAAATCCGATCACAGGACGTTATATTGCGGGTCGGTTCCGTGTTTGACTTTCACGATTAATCTGTTTAAGATGTTCAAGTAGCTATTGGAACGGCAATTGATATTCAAATTATTGTCAGCATCCAGAAGGTTCAGGGATGTAAGTTATTTTTGAAGGAAAAAAAGAGTGGCCGAATCGCCACCTGAGATATAAGATCAGGTGGCAGTTTTTTTTAAATGAGAACAACTAAGAATGCACAGTAGATTTTTTGATTATTAAAGGTAATGAGATAATAAATTTTCTGCGTGCGATTTTCTTTTCTGGAGGATGGCCCTTGAAATACTTCACTATTACAGATAGCAAAAAAACCTGCCGCTCATCATCTCGATTTTGTGACTCTGAAAGCCGCCGTGGACAGAGATAATACCAAATTTGGCAAGGAACTCTTTGTGAGCCTTGAAAATATAGAATAGTGAAAGGATCAGAGAATGTCTACCATAGCGTATTTTTCGATGGAAATAGGGCTTACATATGAAATGCATACTTACAGCGGCGGCCTCGGCGTCCTCGCGGGAGACACGATGCGTTCAGCCGCAGACCTGCGTATACCCTTGGTCGGTGTCACGTTGCTTCACCGGAAAGGATATTTTCAGCAGGTGATCGATACAGAGGGGCAACAAGGCGAAAGACCCTCGCCATGGTTCATCGACCATTTCTTAAATGAGCTGCCACGGAAGAGTTATGTTGTCATAGAGGGGCGAAAGGTTCATCTTCGTGCCTGGGTTTTCAATGTGAAGGGAGTTACCGGGCATGTAGTTCCGGTCTATTTTCTCGACACGGATTTACCGGAAAACTCCGACGAAGACAGAGGCATTACAGATTTCCTGTATGGAGGGGATGAACGCTATCGTCTTTGTCAGGAGATCGTCCTAGGTATCGGCGGAGTCCGGATATTGAGAGAGCAAGGATACGATGATATAGAAAGGTTCCACATGAACGAAGGTCATGCAGCGTTTCTCACTCTTGAACTTCTCGATGAAAACGCTCAAAAGAAAGGCAGGAACCGAATCAGTTATGAAGATGTGGAAGCGGTACGAGGTTTGTGCGTTTTTACAACCCACACTCCTGTTCCCGCGGGACATGATCAGTTTCCTCTGAATCTTGTGCGTTCTGTGATTGGCCCCCGCGAAGATTTTTTTGACCTCAAGGATATTGTGATTTTTCAGGACCGGCTAAACATGACGTATCTGGCACTCAACCTGAGTCATTATGTAAACGGAGTTGCTAAAAGACACAGAGAGGTGTCGGGCCTCATCTTTGAGGGGTATGCTATTGACTCTATAACGAACGGTGTCCATGCGGCAACCTGGATGTCTCCTCATTTTCAGAGGCTCTATGACCAGCACATCCCCGGTTGGAGGGAAGACAATTTCAGCCTTCGGTACGCGCTGAGTATACCGGAGCCTGAATTTATCGAGGCGCACAGAAAGGCAAAACGTGATATAATTTTTTATGCCAATAATATAACACATGCCCGTCTGAGTGAGGATGTGTTCACAATAGGTTTCGCGAGAAGGGCCACAGCATACAAGAGGGCTGATCTGTTCCTTTATGACATGGAGAGGCTGGTTGACATTGCTACACAGAGAGGTTCTTTTCAGGTAATCTATGCCGGCAAGGCCCATCCCCGGGATGAAGGCGGCAAGGAACTTATCAGACGCGTTGTTGAGGCAGGCAGGAGACTCGAAGACAAAATCAAGATTGTTTACCTCGAGAATTACGACATCCGGCTCGGCCAAATGATAACGGCAGGAGTTGATCTGTGGCTGAATACGCCTGAACCGCCCTTGGAAGCATCAGGAACAAGCGGTATGAAGGCAGCTCTGAATGGTGTACCAAGCCTTAGCATACTTGACGGATGGTGGGTTGAAGGCGCTATTGAGGGGATTACGGGCTGGTCAATAGGAAATGACGGTGGTGCATACGGCCGAAAAAGGGACAGCCAAAAAGATGCTGGATACCTTTACGAAAAACTGGAAAAGGTTATTCTCCCACTTTTCTATAAGGACTACCCGGGTTTTGTTCGCGTCATGCGGAATGCTATCGCGCTCAACGGTTCCTTCTTCAACACACAGCGAATGATGCAGGAATATGTGCTCAAAGCATATTTCCCATAAAAAATGTTCTTTTCTGATAATAAACCATAAAACTCAGTGCAATATGGTTTACAATGGAGGTAGGTGAAAGCAAAGGAGAATAAATGAATATACAGGTATTTTTTCAAAAGGCCATTGATTGGTCGTTGACGAGCGGTCTTCATGTTTTATTAATATTAATTCTCACATTCGCGGCTCTCACGCTTACAAAAAGACTGTCAAAGCGTATTATCAGATTTGTTGTCAGGCAGAAAGAGGACGGAGAGTTTCAGAAGCGGACACACACACTGGGTACCATAATCAGATACGTTATGGACCTTGCTATTATTATTGTCGCCGCCATGACAATCCTCAGAGAGCTGGGTATAGACATCGGTCCTGTGCTTGCCGCGGCAGGCATTGTTGGGCTGGCCGTCGGTTTCGGTGCTCAGAGTCTTGTAAAAGATGTTATCAGCGGTTTCTTCATCCTTCTTGAAGACCAGATCAGGGTTGGAGATGTAATAAACATAGCCGGAAAGGGGGGGGTTGTTGAAAAAGTGACGCTGCGTACAACCATTCTCCGGGATATTGCCGGAAATGTCCACTATGTACCCAATGGCCATATCGACGTGGTAACCAATATGACAAAGGATTATTCCCGCTATGTTTTCGATATAGGTGTGGCATACCGCGAGGATGTTGATGAGGTGATAAAAGTAATAAAGATCATCGACGAGGAATTACGAAATGACCCTGAGTTCAAGGAAGACATATTGGAACCTGTTGAGATCATGGGGCTTGACCAATTTGCAAGTTCCTCCATCATCATAAAAGCCCGCACAACAACCTTGCCTATAAAACAATGGCGTGTCGGGCGTGAATTTAATCGCCGTCTTAAAAAGAAATTTGATGAGTTGAA
>CAZXVZ010000246.1:0-3780 GCA_964644085.1 uncultured Syntrophus sp.
AATGCCGGGATGACGAAGAGGGCTGACGGGATAACGCCGCAGAGGCCGAGGAGGACTGTAATCCCGATCGAACTCATGGCAGGATGACGGGCAAGCGTCAGGGCGCCGAGGCCCACAAAGCTCGTGAGACCACCCAGGAGAATACCAAGCGTCGCCGTGTGCTCATATCCTTCCGAAAGATTACAAACCATGAAGATTCCAAGATCGATTCCGAGGCCGATGACAAGAATAGTCGCAACGACATTGAAAAGATTGAATTCAATTCCCATAAGGCCCATAGCGCCGAGCATGAAGACCAGACCGGTCGCCACGGGCATGAGGGCAAGGACAATCTTTTTAAGGTTTCTGAAAAGGATACTCACCGAAATAATAATTACCAGAAGCGCGAGAATGATATAGCGCGTAAAATTGTCAACAAGGGCTTTGCTGATGACCTCTCTGAAACGGCCCTGAGAGACCAGACGCACTCCTTCGGGTCTGTTTTTATCTTTGCCGATGAGGTCCACGATCTCTTTTGTATCAGGGGTAAGTGTTAATGTAAGTATTTTGTCTTTTTCTTTGAGGACAAGAGAGTTATACAATTCATCGAGGCCAATAGCACTCAGATCATTCGCCGTAAGAGACGCCGGTTCTCTCGCGAGCGCGTCAAAGAATGGGGTAAAGGCATTTGCAGAAAATCCCGCCTTGCTTCCCTCATCGGCAAGAAGACTTTTTGCAAGCTTTTCATTTCCGGCCCCCCAGAAATCTTTCCATCTCTTTCTGTTCGCTGTCTTAGTCCTCTCTGAAGGAAAGACGGGGGCCAAACTGATAATTTTATCTGCGGGTATTTTCTCCGAAAGATAGCTAAAGAGGCTGTCATTGACCTGAAGTGACGATTGCAGATCACTGCCTTCAGCAAAGATGATGGCATTATCCTGAAAATTGCCCCATGTCTTCTCGAAATATTGTTCAGTTTCTTTCATTTCTTTGGGCACCACATTGAGCATCCTCAGGTCGCCATTAAAGTGAAGACCTGTGGCCTGCCAAAGACAGATGGCCGAAATCCCGATCCAAAAAAAAATTACCCATTTGCGGGACGCGGCAAAAGTCCTTCGGGGCTTGTTTCCGAAATAGCGTCTCTCCCCCGGCAGCCCTTGGAGCAATTGAGGAAGGACAATGAGTGAAAATATCAGTGAGACGGCAACGCCGGTCATGCAAAAAACCGCCAGTTGACGTTGACCGGGAAGGTTCGAGAGGAGCATGACGCTGAAGGTAACAATGGTCGTCAGACCGCCGAAAAGGACCGGCTTCGCAACATTACCAACAACACTGCCGGGATTACGTTCTTTTCTTGAAAAGGCAAAATAGACCAGTATGGGATAATCATCAGAAATACCCAGCAGTACCGATCCAAAAGCTATGGTCACGGCAGATACGGAATCATACATGAGGAGGGTGCCTGCCGTGGCGAGACAAAGCACGGATGAAGGGACAAGGAAAACAAGTATCCCCTTCCAGCTTCTCAGAAAGTACATGATGAGCAGAAAAATAGCAACAGAGGCGGAGCAGAGGATGAGGGCAAGATCGCCCTTGACTGATTCCGCATTTGCTGTCGTGTAAGCGTGGGCGCTCATGGTAAAAGCCTTGATATCAGCGGGAACAATCTTGCTGATAAGTCCCCGCAACTGTTCCAGCATCTCCTTCGAACCTTTTGAGTCCGTAATTTTCATCGGTGTTCTGGCTACAATGAGTGTGTTTTTGCCGTCATCACTGATAAAGTGGTTGTTATAGAGCTGCATGCCGGGGATTATATTGACATGTGAGAGTTTTTTGAAAACAAGACTTCTTAACTCCAGAGGATCAATCTGCACAAGAGGCTTAGACATCATGCCTGCCTGTGAGGTAAGCTGACCGTAAGCAGCATTAAGACGCTCCCGGACAACGCTGGGAGTTAAGATTCCTTCCAGTATTGATTGGTCTTTCGCGGTAAATGTATTCGGGATAGCATTCATAATCCATTCAGGCATAGCCTCACCTGAAGAAATGGCTGGACCGGAAACGGCACCAGCAAAATACGGCTGCGTCATGGCTTGTGTCAATTTATCGGCAGTATCAACGAGTTTCTGTTTGTCTGTTTCCGACCCGGCCATGAGGCTGATAAGAACCTTATCAGCAAAAGGTGCCTTTTGAAGCAGAGCAAAATCACGCGCCGCATCGCTGTCGCCATCAGGCAAAAGTGGAGCGATATCCTCGTTCATGGTGATATTCCTCAGGATAAGTCCGGCAGCAACAATAACAGCAAAGGTCAGGACATACAGTGTTATCCTGCGTCCCGCAAAAAATTCATAGCAGATCCTGAACAAAGAAAAATCAGTTTTTGTCATTTATGTTTCGATTATTCGAAAAGTTCCTTCGGCGGCAGGCTATTTACAATCATGTTGGAGAATCCTATGTGCGTTGAGTCACCGCCTTTTTCGATAATATCGACAGCATTGGTATAATTCGTGTCTTCCTCAAAGGATACGAGGATGCGGTCAATGTATTTTTTCTCCCTTGATGATCTTGGCACAAGTTTCAGCACTATGGGATTTTCCTTCGCGACAGAAATAACGTAACGTTTTTCTATCCAGGAAAAGTCGGCTTTTGTCCACGCAAGGAGTTGATCGACGATAAGGTTTACAACAGGATTCTGCTGCAGATCAAAAGTCTCAGGAGAACTGTTCTTCCCCTTCCACTGTTTCGCGATTTTGCCGTTAATGAAAAAACCCGACTGATCGGGAGTCAAGAATTCCCAGCGCAGTCTGTCCGGTTTTTCGTAGTAAAAACGCCCGGTGGAAACGACAGGTTCCTTAAGCATGGCGAGACGTCTTTCCTGCCTGAATTCGCTGGTAACGGCATGTATTGCGGAAACCGTCTTTTCAATGCTCGCGAGTGCCTTAGCTTTGCCTCCGGACGGCTCTTTGACCGGTCCTTTTGAAAGTTCCTGTGTCACCTGCTGTTCCTGCTGTCCCTGCTGTTCCTGAGCACAAACCATAAGCGGAAGCAATAGAACAAAGCAGAAGATCACAAATATTACGATTGTGTTTTTTAGATTGTTGTCTTGCTTATTGGTTTCATATTCTGTGTTCGGCATTTTTTTAATCCTATATGCTACTATGTCAAGTCGCACTCAAAAATAGAGCGAGGCGACAAGGAGGAAAAAACCGGAGCACACATTTAAGTATGTGAGGATTTTCGACGACGAAGGCAACAAAGCCATATGAATGAAGGCGACTTGACATCAGGGTATCCAGAGAGTCAGGCCTCCAGTTGCCATTATCTCATCCCCCCTCTTTATTGTTCCTTCAGCCACGGCAAAGTCACCGACTTCACTGACCGTTGTGACATTGATCCTCAAAAGATCTCCCGGGAAAATGTCTCCCTTACATTCCAAACGTTTCACAACAACGAGAAATCCTTTTTTGACCTGTTCTCCATGAAGCAAGTCGCGATAACCTTTGTACGCCGCGTATGCCTGAGCGATAAGTTCCATATATGCTGTGTGGTCAAGGATTCCACCTTCATCGACAAGAAGATTATCCGGGCCTATGAGGGCTTCTACAACACCCGATTCGTCTGCGTATTCAACAAGACGATCTATCATGCAGGTTGGCCGCCGATGCGGGACCAACAATTCAGCATCAACAGGAAGGATGAGATTTCTATTCATAGATAGAAACATTCATGGCAGCAATGACCAATAACTAAATTACAAGATAAAAATGAAGAATGACCAAGCACCACATTACAAATACCAAATTT
>CAZXVZ010000247.1:0-3745 GCA_964644085.1 uncultured Syntrophus sp.
GGCGGCAGTGAATCTTGAGAAGTATATACTGGAGATGAGATAACATGAGGCTTGAACTGGAATACTTTGATGTCAAAAGCATACAATTTGCCGGCAAAACGGAATGGTCGGAAGGCGTTCTCAGTATCAATAAAGATGAATTGATACGCACGATCTCGTCAGATGATCGGCTTAAGATCGCCGGCATAGAGCTTGCCCAGCCCGGAGAATCAATACGGATAACTAATGTTCTGGATGCTATAGAGCCCAGAATTAAAGGGCATGTCCCATCATATTTTCCTGGAATGCTTGACTGGCTGGAACCGGTCGGAACAGGGATTACACAGGTGCTACGAGGTGCTGCAGTTATTGAAGTGGGTTCGATTCAGGGCTTTTACGGTAACTTGATTGACATGAGTGGTGAAGGGGCCATGTTGACGCCTTATTCCAAAACCCATAATGTCTGTGTTTTGACAGAACCGGTTTCCGGAATATTGCCCCTTGAATATGGCTTAGCCATGAAGCAAGCTGGTTTGAAAGCCTCCGTCTATCTCGCGAGAGCGGTAAAGGAGATGATGCCAAATGAAAAAAAGGTATTTGATCTGCGCTTAAAGAGCAGCGCTGCATCATTGCCCAGATTGGGTTACCTTTTTCAACTCCACAGTCACGGGGATTTGCGGGAACCTTTTGTCTATGGTTACAATAGCAGGCGTTATTATCCGACCATCCTCCATCCAAATGAGATTCTTGATGGTGCGATTGTTTGCGGCCATTATGATATTAGCGGGTCTCTGAAAAATTATACGTATGGTCACCTTAATCATCCTGTTATCAAAGATCTCTACAGACGTCACGGGAAAGAAATTGATTTTGGTGGTGTCGTAATTGCGCCAGAGCCGGTCTCCATGACTGAAATAAAACGAACCTCCATGATGGCAGCGGGGCTTCTGAAGAACATATTAGGTGTTGACGGTGTGGTTATTACGAAAGAGGGTGGTGGTCATACAGATGTCGATCTCATGCAGAATTGCGATGAATGTGAAAAACTCGGCATCAAGACTGTTCTTGTAGACAACGAGTGGCTGGGACCGGACGGAGCCGGTGAATTTCCTCTTCTTGCTCATTCTTCTAATGCAGATGCGATGATCAGCGTCGGGAACATCGACGCAATGATTGACCTGCCTGCCATGAACAAGGTGATCGGAGGCCTTGAAATGCTCGATTTTCATGGTAGGCTTGATGGCAAGCTCCATATCCCGATACGTGTTGTTGCAAACAGCATAAGCCAGTTAGGCTTAACCCATCTCACTACGGAGGCCCACTGATTATGATACGAGTCATACATTACATAAATCAGTTTTTTGGACAGATCGGCGGTGAGGATAAGGCTGGTTTCCCTCCCAAGATTGTTGAAGGTCCTGTAGGCCCCGGCCTCCTCATCGAGCGTATTCTCAAGGAACGGGGAAAAGTAGTTGCCACGGTAATCTGTGGCGACAATTATTTTGCTGAAAATCCGGAAAGTGCTGCCGAGGAATTGCTTGTCATGATCAAAACACGGCCATGCGACCTCTTTGTGGCGGGGCCGGCATTCAACGCCGGCCGTTATGGGATCGCGTGCGGTGAGATAGTGCACCGTGTAAAAAATGATCTGGGCTTACCGGCTGTTACGGGAATGTTTCGGGAAAATCCTGGCGCAGACCTTTACAGGAAAGGCATCTACATAATTGAAACCGCAAACAGTGCAGTTGGAATGGCCAAGGCCATGCCGAAAATGATCGAACTGGGCCTGAAGCTTCTTAACCGCGAGCACATTGGACAACCGAGCGATGAAGGGTACATACCGCAGGGAGTGAAACTGAACGTTGTATCCGATAGACTTGCAGCGGAACGGGCGGTTGATCTCTTGCTGAAAAAAATAAAAGGCTTGTCTTTCGAGACAGAGATAGCATTTCCTGATCTTGACGCAGTATCGCCTGCTCGCGCCATTGCTGACCTGCAAACAGCCACAATTGCCCTTATTACAGAAGGAGGCTTAGTCCCCAAGGAAAATCCTGATAAAATAGAAAGCGCAAGGGCGAGCCGATGGGGTAAGTATAGCATCGACGACCTTGCGCCGTTGAGGTTTGAGTCAATACACAGAGGATTCGATACGACGTTTGTCAATAAAGATCCGAACCGCCTGCTGCCTGTTGATGTCATGAAAGAACTGGAAGCAGAGGGGGCTTTCAAAAAGCTTTTCCCCACCTTTTTTGTAACGACCGGTGTTGCTACCACGATAGAAAACGCCCGGCGTATAGGTAAAGAGATGGCCAGCGAATTACTATCGAAGCAAATCTCCGGAGTCATACTGACGTCGACCTGAGGAACGGGTACGCGCTGCGGTGCAGTGCTCGAAAAAGAGATTGAAAGAGCTGGAATACCAACTGTTCTGGTCACCGCCCTTATCCCTACAGCCCGCACACTTCATGCAAACAGGGTAGTGCAAGGTGTCGGCATTACAAACCCCCTTGGAGATCCTAGTGCATCGGAAGCCGATGAAAAGGCAATACGGCGGAGGATAGTTGTGGACGCTTTGCAGATGCTTACAAATATGCCCTCAGTGGACAAAGAAAAACGAGATCAGGAAGGTCATTCATAGCAAGGAGGTTATCATTATGAAGGAAATCACAAAAGAGACATTTAATGAAGAAGTTCTGCAGACCGAGATGCCAGTCGTGGTGGATTTTTGGGGACCTCAGTGAGTGCCCTGTATGAAATTGCTGCCTCAGGTTGAGGCACTTGAAGACAAATATAGTGGAAAGATAAAGTTCGCTAAGGTAGAGGCACCCAAGAATCGAAGGCTCTGCATAGAGCTAAAAGTTATGGGCCTTCCCGCTCTCTTGTTCTTTCAGGGAGGGAAAGAAATAGAACGAGTTGGCGGTAATATTGACATTGGCGTCGTCGAAGATAAGATTGCGAAGTTGATCTGATGAACAGCAGAAGATGAGGAGGTAGTTAATATGGCTGTAGTGGTGAAAGAGTGCGCGTATGCCTTGGTGCATGTCCCCAGCTTTGTTCGGTATGGCTCAAAACCTATCAGGGACATTGCGTTATCAGGGGGAGCAGGCAGTGACCTTGAAAAAAAAATCTATTCCCGCGTGAGGACATTTCAAGAAGCAGTAGCCTATCCGCCGAATCAGGTATTTATAGGTAATATGCATCCGGACGGCCTCCACGGTATTTCTCAGCCCTGGTACGAGCACCCTGTGGACCATGTCAAAAAAGAAGGTCCGTTTGGAGAGATACTTCCCGAAGAACAATTTTACGGCTGGATAAAAATGGCCGATGACTTTGATCTGGTTTGGCTAACATCTTCTTTTATTGAGAAGATACGGGACAGCGTTGCGTCCCATCATTTTATATCCGAAGAAGACCTGAAGAAATTGGGCGGCGGGGTTTCCGAAGAGAAGATCACCGAAAAAATTAACGGAGATGCTGCACTTCCGCTATATTCCAATGGCGAAGTGATAGGGTGCCTGCGGAGGGACCATGACGCGGACGATACCCTTAAAGCCCATGTGCTCATGGAGAATCTTCTGACGAAGGCATCCGGTGCGCTGGCATTGAAGCACCTTTTCAAACGCGCAGAAATTCAGCCTGGCGATGTCGATTTCCTGATTAGTTGCTCTGAGGAAGCCGTGGGCGATCGGTATAACCGGGGAGGGGGAAGCCTCTCGAAGGAGATCGGAAGAGCACACGTCTGAACTCCAGTCACGAGATTCCATCG
>CAZXVZ010000248.1:0-3713 GCA_964644085.1 uncultured Syntrophus sp.
TCCGGGCCTACCCCCCATATCCTTAATCTTTTTGACTGCAACTTGCCCGGGAGGGAGACGTGGCCTGCCGTCTGGTCTCGTGTTTGCGGCAAGAGCGTGTTGCTCAGCGTCCGAGAGTTTAATGAAAACTCCGGGTAACCCTATGTTTATTATTGCGCCCCCTGCTACGGCCAGGAAGGCGCGTCTGGAGATCTCTGAGTTTTTCTGCATAGTCTCCTCCTTTGCAGTTAATTTGCCCCTTACGGGTTAGCCATAGTACCCAGGATGCTATTGAGTGGCAATGAGAACCTTATTATTCAAGCCATCTCTGTCTTTATTCAGCTTGAGGTGTAAGGTATTCTTCAATACCTGCTAACGCCTGGATCAGCCGCCGAGGTATGAGATCGGCTGCATCAGGTTATGTGATTATATACGCACTAAAAGACTATCTAAGCTACGTCGAGACTTGGGGAGTTTTGCGTTGTAGTCCTCTTGTGGATGATGATACCCAATGGCCAAAGCCACATCGCACCGATAGCCATCAAGCTCCTTTTTAAACTCCTCGTTTACTAGATCAGTATCAATGCCCTCCATAGGAGTGGAATCTATTTTGAGACGAGCTAAAGTATGCAACGTGTTTCCAAGGGCAATATAGGTTTGTGCTTTTGTCCAACTACGTGTGTTTCCAGTTTCGTCGGTATTAAGCTCAGCAAACATAAAGCTCCCAAAAGCATTCTCTCGATCTTCTGGCTTGGTTCGCTTGTCCTCAATGCCTTTATCTACAACTTCAGCATAATCATCCCGCGTGTAGCGTGGATTGTAAGCGAAGAGAATGATTTGCGAGCTATCAAAAACATGGGGCTGGTTAAATTGAAATTTCCGAGCAAATGTTTTATGCATGCGTTCTTTTGCTTCACTGCTCTCAATAACTACAAACTTCCATGGTTGTGAGTTAATAGATGATGCAGAGAGGCGCATTGCCTCAAAGAGCACATCAAGATCCTCTTGAGGAACCTTTTTGCTGGCATCGTATTTCTTGGTAGAGTGTCTCCAAAGGAGATCTTCAATAATTGGGTTACTCATAGCTACTCCTTAGAATTAGTTTGATATTGTTCTTGTACATAATGGAGTTGCCCCTAATTGACCGGACACTGTTCTAACGTACGTTGGTTTTTTCTATACTCCCTGGGCGACTGCATTTTCAACCCCTTGTGGGGATGATATTCATTGTAATCCCGGAACCACTCCGGGATTATCTTCAACACTGTCTCTGCATCATGCAAGGGATTCATATGGACATAGTCCCGTTTGAAGGTCTTGACAAACGATTCCGCCATCCCATTGGACTGGGGACTGTAATAGGGGGTCGTACACACCTCCAACCCCATCATCCGGGCAAAGTTTCGTGTCTCTCGGGCAATATAGGCAGGACCATTATCACTCAACCATTGAACAGGGCCGGGGACTCTGTCAACCAGCCCGAACCGGGCCTCAATCGATTCCGCCATCAGATCCCGTATCATATCACCGCAGATACCTCCCGTAGTGGCGACATAGCTCATAATCTCACGATCACAACAGTCCATGCTGAAGGCTACCCGAACCCGTTCACCGTTCCAGCAGGCTATCTCAAAGGCATCCGAACACCACCGCATGTTGCTGCGGATCATCCGAACGGTCCCGTCATGAACGCGCACGGGTCGCCCCGTATGACGCTGCAACAACAGATGGTTCTTCTTCATGATTCGATACACCCGTTTGTGATTGACACTTTCCTTGCCTTCGGCCTTGAGCATGCGATTCATTACAGCCGTCACCCGTCGGTATCCATAGGTGGCCCGTTCATCTATGATCGCACGTATCAGGGGCAGGTATCGGGCATCATCGGCCTTATGATACAAACATGTGCCCCCTTTGGGGTTCGTTGTCCTCTTCTCGTATTGATGTGTCCGCGATACGTTCATCGTCTCTGCAATCACCTTCACCGGATATCGTCCTTCTCCAACAAGGGAACGCGCGAGATCAGTTTTTTTTCGCGGGCTATCCGAACCGCATCCTTGAGGATCTCCACCTCCATCGTCTTGCGGCCTAGCAGTCTCTCCAGCTCGCGAATCCGGAAGCGTAGTTCCTTCGCCTCTGATACGGGAACAACTCCCTCTCCCGCCTTCACTGCGGAGAGTGCACCTTCATGCAGCAGACGACGCCATTTGAACAACTGGTTCGGATGCAGATCGTACGTGCGGGCCACCGCTGATATGCTCATCCCCGGTCTTTCTGCCTCTTCCACGATGGCCTTCTTCTCTGCAGGGGACCAACGCCGGCGGCGCTGGATGGTTGTAATGACTTCAACAGAATTCATGGGCACCTTCTTCCTGATTGCAGTTGTATTACTATATCTACAACTACAACCTATTTCCAGTTTCAAGGTGTCCGGTTAAAACGGGGGCTACTTCAGATGCCTCTCTACCAAGTTCGTACTTGTACCTTAAACAAAAATATGCCCAAAGTCAAAACACGTCTTATTAACGAGGGACAGAGCCCTGTTGCTCAGGAGTAAGGAGTAAGGGGTAAGGAGTATGGATTATAAAAAAACCAGGATTAGGGATTAGGGGATAAAAGGATTATAAAGAAACCAGGACACGCTCCCGCCCCCAGTTAGACGCCCCACAGGGTCGATAAGGGCATTGTGTCCGTGCCGTCGTAGAGCAGCACGCCCATCTTGAATTGATCTCCCGCGATGCCGGCGAGCTTTTTCAGACCGCGCAGGTCACTTTCTTTGATGGTCGCTGCGGCTTTCACCTCAATACACACCAGCTTTCCAGCGGCATTCTCGATCACGACATCGACCTCGAACTTGTCGGCATCGCGGTAGTACATCAGGTGGTGGTCATCATCTGCCGTGGTCGCATGTTTGAACAATTCACCAAACACAAAGGTTTCGAGCACATTGCCAAACCGCGTGCGATCCCGCTGCACTTCCTCAGTTGTCAAATCAAGCAGTGTTACCAGCAGGCCGGAATCGATGAACTGAAGCTTTGGGGTCTTGACCACACGATTGAGCCGGTTGCGGGACCAGACGTCGATGCGTTTGAGCAAATACATCTGCTCGAAAACGCCGACATAACGAGACGCTGTCTTGCCATCCAGCCCCACCTGGCCGCCGAGCTGGGAGTAGTTGCACATCTGGCCGACCGTCTGCGCCAAGGCACGCAGGAAACGCGGCAACTGATCCAGTTTCTCGATACCTGCCACATCGCGAACATCTCGCTGGATGATGGCATCGATATACTGCCGTGCCCACGCCAATCGACGCTTGGCAGATGCCCTGAAAATAGCTTCAGGATAACCGCCGCGCAGCACCCGCTCGATAAGATCGTCACCCAAGGCAGGCTGTGCTGTTTGGAGGATTCGCCCTGCAAAAACCGCATCCACCCAGTTCGCCGAACATGACTCAATTTCGCTCTGCGACAAGGGTAACAGCGATAAGGTTTCCATCCGACCGGCCAGCGAATCAGCCACAATCGGCAGCGCCATCAGGTTAGCCGAGCCGGTCAACAGGAAACGTCCGGGACGTCGATCTTGGTCGACGCTTTTTTTGATGGCCAGTAGCAACTGGGGCACACGTTGGATTTCATCGATCACCGCCCGATCTATGCTGCGGATCATACCGACGGGGTCTTCCCGTGCCGACAAAAGTGTCAACTCATCATCAAGAGTGAGGTAGCGCAGCCCCT
>CAZXVZ010000249.1:0-3710 GCA_964644085.1 uncultured Syntrophus sp.
GGGTATACCACTCAGAGACGTGACGGAGAATCAAGGGACTACGAGACGATCGAGAAGAAGAAGCGTGGGAGATGGAACATGCCATGAGGCGCGAGTTGGGCAAGGAAAAGCCTTTCGATAAGCTCACCATAGCGACGCTAACCCCGCAATACCTTGAGGACGTAAGGCTGCACCAATCTCCTGTCACGTATAAAGACAAGAAAAAGATGTTTTACAGCCACATTATCCCTCATTTCGGCAACCTGTTTGTGGATTGCGTACCGGAAAGCCTTGTGCGGCAGTACAAGACGAAAAGAAAGCAAGAGATCAAATCAAAATCGGCAAAAGGCGGGAACAGGGCGATAAATCTTGAACTGCTCTGTCTGGCAGCTCTCTGTAAGTGGGCGGGATACCCCCTGAAGTTTGAGCGCCTGCCCTATAAAGCTGCCCTTCCCACCATTCTGACAAGCGACGAAATCAAAGCATTCATAGGCGCCATGGATCCATTTTACAAGGCGCTCTTTACCCTACTCTATGGAGCTGGCTTGCGGAAGAAAGAAGTTTTTACTTTGACGTGGGACCGAGTATCGTTCGAGTCAAAGTCGCTTATAGTCGTGGGCAAAGGCGACGCGATCAGAATCGTGGCAATGCACCCGGCCGTACACGATGCCCTGTTGTCACACAAAATGTCACGCACTGGCGACAACCCGTTGGTGTTTCCGAGCAGGAGAACCGGCGCTACTATGGTGGATATCAGGAAAGCAATCGCACGGGCGAAGAAAAAAGCAGGGGTGACGAAGCGAATATACCCACACCTATTGAGGCATTGTTTCGGGACACACGTCTATAATATTACCGGCGACCTGGAGGCCGTATCAAAGATAATGGGACACAAAGAGCTAAGCACGACGCAGATTTACGCTAAATTATCACAGGCTCACCAAAAAGAAATTATTGAGAGAGGTATTGACCTGTGAGGTGCGTGACAATGCGTGACAAATTGAGGAAATATCAGAAAATATTGCTTTGTAACCTATTGAAATATTTGGGCCGTGAAGGATTCGAACCTTCGACCTCCTGATTAAGAGTCAGCTGCTCTACCAGACTGAGCTAACGGCCCATAAGGATACCGCGAGACTGTTTATATATCACAAAAAGGCAAAGAAATTCAAAACAAAATTACGCATAGGTGTAAAGAGGATATTCATGTGCATAATTGCACATGCTAAGCATTTTTCACGAGAAAAACGTTGACTATCATAGAGTTCCTGTGATACAAAAGTACGATATAATAAATGGAATGATCTGGAGAAATGATAAAGATAACGTTACAAAAACCCTTCTCAGTTACAGTTCCCTCGGAATTGAGATGGGTCTTTGTGTCGTTATTGGACTTGTTATCGGCCATTACCTCGATAAATATTTCACTACCTATCCGTATCTTACATTTATTTTTATGGTGTTCGGCATTATTGCCGCTTTCCGGGCAGTTTATAGTGCCTATAAACGATTAAAAAGGGAAGATGAGAGAGATAACAATCAGCGAAGTTGAGCGAACCAATGTGGCCATTCTCATAATCGGGTCTCTGGTCATTTACGCGGTGACCCGTGAACTTATGGCAGTCTTCAGTTTCGCTGTTGCAAGCGCTATCGTTGTTCTCAATTTCCGGCTTTTGAAAAAGATCATCGAAAATCTTCTCATTAAAAAAATCTTTGATAAGAAAGATCTATTCGTCAGGCTCCCTCTGAAATTCCTCCTTATCCTGGGAGCACTCGCGGTTGTTGTTCTTTACGGAAATGTCCGTCTTATATATTTTCTGATCGGGCTATCGACGGTGTTTGTTTCTATCCTTATCAGCCAGTTCCGGCCCGTTCCTAAACCCCACGCAGAGAGGACTACGAATAATGGAACATGAAGGATTCGCCTGGGCATCTTACATACCTTTTCTAAATCATCTCCCGCCCCATGTATCGAATGGAATAATCGTATCAATCATCCTCCTTCTTATTGTTATCATAGCCTATCGCCAGCTTAAACAGCGCGGAGATGATCCTGTACCAAGCTCAAAGTTCACTTTCCGTAATCTCATGGAAATGATCGTGGAGTTTATTTCCAATCTCGTCACCGAGACCATGGGGCCACGGGGGCCGCAGTTCATGCTTCTCATTGGAACGCTGGCGTTGTTTATCCTTTTCAATAACCTCTCCGGTCTTATCCCCGGGTTTCTCCCGGCAACAGACAATACAAACACAACCTTTGCGTGCTCGCTGACTGTGTTTGTCATGACCCATTACTATGGATTCAGAGAACATGGAATCAAATATTTGAAACATTTTGTTTTTATTAATCCCTCATGGCCGTGGCCCGCGAATGCACTTCTCAGCATTATCATGTGTCCCATTGAACTCATTGGCCATTTCGCAAGACCTCTATCCCTTGGTCTCAGGCTTTTCGGGAACATGACCGGTGATCATTTCGCAACGGCGATCTTTTTTAGTCTCGTTCCTTTTCTTGTGCCCATACCAATCATGTTTCTCGGCCTCTTCGTCTGTTTTGTCCAGGCTTTTGTGTTTATACTTCTCTCCATGGTTTATTTTTCAGGGGCAATCGCTCATGAAGAACATTGATATAGTAAAAATAATATAAAGAAAGGGGTATGTGTATGAAAAAATTTTTGACAATTGCTATGCTTTTCGGGATGTTTCTCTTCCTCTCTTGCACCGTGGCGCTCGCGGCTGAAGCAGCGGCAGCAGGGCTTGATTCATCGGTAAAACAGGCAGCGGCAATAGCAGCCGGTATCGGTCTTGGTATCGCGGCTTTCGGTGGCGCCTTGGGCCAGGGTAAAGGTGTTGCCGCAGCCCTTGAAGGTATTGCCAGGAATCCGGGTGCCTCTGGAAAGATCTTTGCCCCCATGATTATCGGTCTGGCATTGATCGAATCTCTTGTTATTTACGCTTTTGTCGTATCTCTGATTCTTGTTGGTAAGGTCTGAAAAAACAGGGCGGGGAGAACCCCTGCCCTTTCTTTATCCCCGTTTATAAGAAAACGATTTATCGATCTTGATATTTTCTTTTTTTATCCCCGTTAAGATACTTTATTATTGATTATTGTTTTTCGGGGAAATCCTCCCTCTGTTTCCATCTGCGATGGGAAGCCAAGGCAAATCTGTGTGCCTCGTCGCGCATCTTTACGATCTCCTTGAAAACCGGTGACGCCTTTGACAGGGGAAGGGGATTCTTCCTTCCCGGCAGGTAGACGAGGTCTTCCATCCTTTTTCTTCGTTCCCCCTTTGCGATAGAGGCTATATCTTTGTGAATGTCCTGCTGTTGCAAGACACGTTTTGCAGCGGCCAGCTGTCCCCTGCCTCCGTCGATAAGAAACAAGTCCGGTAAAGGGCCCAGCGCGAGATCTTTTATTCTCCTCCTCAGGACTTCATCAATCATGGCAATATCGTCCATCGTTGATTCGCCTCTGATATGGAATACCCGATAGTCTTTTTTAGATGCCTTGAAGTCTTCGAAAACAACCATAACACCTGTAGGGTTCTTTCCATGGATATGTGAAATATCATACACTTCGACACGTACAGGATTAGTTTTAAGATGCAGCGCCCTCCTGAACGCCTCATCGAGGGCGACAGCTTCTGCCTCATGGAGGTTTTCTATGGCGAGACGAATAAGATCCTTTGTGGATTTGTGACCTGGCCCTATAATTTTTAGTCTTTCCTGCT
>CAZXVZ010000250.1:0-3699 GCA_964644085.1 uncultured Syntrophus sp.
GATAATGAGCGGTGACTGGAGTTCAGACGTGTGCTCTTCCGATCTAATATCATCCTTTCCGTAATCGGAATCGCTATTGTCCTGTTCTACAGTTATTGTGGCGGCGCCTGTTCGTATCTCCAAGGGGGAATTTTCGGCATCGACCTTAAATATGCGGGTATCTTTTCCATGATTGTATTCATTATTTTGAATATATTAAAGTGGAATTTCGGTATCACACTCCTTGCGTCAGTGGCTTTTGGCATTGAAATATACCTTATCGGATTTCAGATTGCCTATCAGACGTTCTGCCCATTTTGTCTTGCCTTCGGGCTTGTCGTTATCTGTCAGTTCATCCTGAATTTCGACTGGTCAAAAAAAGGGTATATGATTTCTTGTGTTATTGCCGGTATTCTTATTTTTCTTCTTTTTTTCAAAGGCTCAGTCATTCCCACCTATGACTTAAGCGGTTCATGCATTGCCATTTCTGCCTGTTGAAGATTATCAAAAAGCCAGCCGGTATTTCTCGATGGAATAAAGAGATGGAATAAATAGTATTGACTTTGCGCTGAACTTCCCTTAATATATGCCAATCAATAGCGGGGTGGAGCAGTCTGGTAGCTCGTCGGGCTCATAACCCGAAGGTCACTGGTTCAAATCCGGTCCCCGCAACCAAAAATAACGAGAGGTTGGAGATGTTTTTCTCCAACCTCTTTTTGTTTATGACCTATTTTTGATTCCTATTACGGATTGAGACGGTAACATTCATTACGCATTTGATGGTGCCTCTGCTCAATAATACCGGCGATATTTGTCGGCAGCGAGCAATTATCCCGTTGATTAATATTTTTACAATGCTCATTCCAGACACTTTGATATTGATACGTAGCGTTGTGGAGACAATCCGAAAGAGACTTTCTTCTGGCTTCAAGATTTTCCTGTTGACGTCTTCTGGCCTCTTCAGCTTGC
Organism: uncultured Syntrophus sp.; assembly: GCA_964644085.1. GTDB lineage: Bacteria > Desulfobacterota > Syntrophorhabdia > Syntrophorhabdales > Syntrophorhabdaceae > PNOF01. Next base: position 949 of record CAZXVZ010000250.1, read on the forward strand.
TCCCATAACTGCTTCTCCACTTTTTCTTTTTGTTCCTGAAGTTCCTCGTTGGCCGCTTCAACCTTTTCGTTGGACTCCCTGCGCCTTCGTTCTCTTTCCCATTGTTCCTCTATGATTTTGTCTTTCATTTTGTTCGTTTCATCATTGGGAATCCGGCTATATTCTTCAAGTTTTTTTTCCGCGCGCGCGATAGCTCCGGTCAGTTCAATGTCAGACATGGGTCGCTTGTTGGCGATATGTTCTTTAACATCGTTAATAGAAACGGCAAAACCGATACCTTCAACGGTCAAATTGGCAAGTTTAAGAAAATTTATACCGATAACTTCACCGTCATTATTAACAAGAGGGCCACCACTGTTGCCGGGATTTATTGCAGCGTCGGTCTGAATAAGATTTGCTTTTAGGAACGGCAATGTGCGATTAATTGAACTGATAATGCCTTTGGTGAAAGAAAATTCAAGACTTAAAGGTGCACCCGCCGCGATAACCGTATCGCCTTCATTACATGTGCTGCTGTCGCCCAATTGAAGAAACTCGTAATTACGGTTGGCTTGCGCCTTAACAAGAGCAAAATCTCGTTCCTCATCAAGGGAGATAAGCTTTGCTTCCGTTTGAAAACCGTCTGAAAAAATCGCGATAGCATTTGTTTCCTTCATTACGTAAGCATTTGTGACGATGTAGCCGTCATTGCTGACGACAAAGCCGGAACCGTTTCCCAGGTCACTTATTTTGATGGTAACAATGGACGGCTTGATTTTTTTGACAATCGATGCCGTGTCTGTTTCAGTTTTGGCCGCTTTGCCGGACTGGAACAATCCCTTGTTGTAAACAACGTAAACGCCGGCGATAACGATAATAATGATGATGAAGACATAAAACAGTTTATTCATCTTTTTTGTCTCGCGTCCGTTCAGGGCTTTACTGTGATAATCAGCTTTTCCTTTGGAATCGGATGTGGCTTCTTTGCGAAAATATTCCAAGAGGTAATCGTATGACCAGAGAATTTCTTTCGCGTTTTCAAAAGGAACACTCCCGGACTGAATATTCTTCAATATATGCTGGTATGCCTGCTTGACATCGTAGATGGTGGCAGTCTCAGAAAGGCCCAGGATACGTAGACAATTTTTGGCAGTATCATTCATAAGTTATGATCATTACATTTTATTTCATGTGCAAGAATTGTCAACAGAAATTAAAGTGGATAGTAATACCGCGGTGAATAGTCGATAATGAATAGTGAATAATTTTTCATTTAGCCTCATACCCTTCACCCTTCGCCTTGTACCTTTCCTATTCCCTTCGATCCAACGACACCTGCACTTCAGTTGATGTGATGACCGTTCCCGGGAAAGCCTACCGGTAGAGATGTTCCAATGTCGAGGGAAAACTATTATTTAAACCATTGGTAAAGAGAATCTGGTAGAGGCGCAGTTCTCCATAACGAAAAGCCACAGCACTGCCGTTGAGATAAAGACGCCAGGTCCTGACGAAGATATCGCCCAACCTTTCTTTAACCTGGTCCGCGTGTGTTTCAAAACGCCGTGCCCATTCGTCGAGTGTGGCGGCATAATGAAGCCGCAGATTTTCAATATCGAGAGCTACAAGGCTGTTTTCACCCATAACTCTGATAACATGATCGAGAACAGGGATATAACCGCCTGGAAAAATGTATTTCATGACCCAGCCATCCCTGGGGGTATCTTTTTCTTTTCCGATAGTATGGAGAAGACCTGCGGCCCCCGGTTTCAGGAGTGTGCGTATCTTCCGCATAAATGTCGGGATAAAGTCACGGCCAACGTGTTCGAACATGCCTATGGAGACAAATTTATCGAACAGACCGTTTACATTACGGTAATCCTCCAAAACGATGTGAAGTTTGTCTTGAAGACCCTCGTCTTTAATCTTTTCTTGAGCATGCCGCGCCTGTTCGGCGGAAAGTGTGCATCCCACACCCCTGACCCCATAGTTCTTTGCCGCATAGATGAGCATGCCGCCCCACCCGCAGCCGACGTCCAGGAGATTGTCCCCTTCCGCGAGATTCAGCTTTCTGCAGATATGCTCGTATTTTTGTTGTTGTGCCTGTTCAAGGGAATCGTTGGAATCACGAAAATAGGCACAGGAATAGGTCATACTATCATCAAGGTAAAGGCGGTAGAAATCGTTACCCTTGTCATAGTGGTGGGAAATGTTTTTTGGCGAACCTTTTGCGGTATTCAGCGATTTGAAGTGGTTTATTAATATCGCGAGCTTTGTTTTGGGCGAGATCTTCATATTCTGGAAACGCGGGTCCATACCAAGCCGAAGGAGCTCCTTTAAATTGCCGTCAACGACGATATTACCCTCCATATATTCTTCGCCGAATCCGAGACTGCCTCTGCTGAAGATCCGCCTTGCCGCTTTGCTGGTCTTGAAGATTATGGTAAATGAAGGTTCGCCGTCGCCGCCCCGAAACACCTCGCCGTCCCAGAACCGGACGGCAAAGCTCATGTGCGGGATGCTTTGGTGTAATTCGCGAAAGAGTTGTTCAAGGGTTTTCTTCATAGATAGCTTCTACCCGATATCAGCGTTGTGAACTTCCTGTCTGTATACAATTATTAGCGGGATGCGGTTTTTTGTCAAGCTCCGCCCAGGAGTCACAACTGCGAGCTATCGATCGTTATCTCGCGCCTGTACTTAAAATATCGTCCAGTCCACCTCCAATTCTCAGTTATCTTGCTGAGTTCATGTTTTTTATATTAGGGCTCCGATTCA
>CAZXVZ010000251.1:0-2371 GCA_964644085.1 uncultured Syntrophus sp.
TGCGACATCAAGTTCGGGTTGGGGTGGTCGCCGCAAATTACCCTTTGCTTTTACGGAGCATGGCGCTATTATGGCCGCATCTGTATTGAACACCCTTCCTTTAGTTCATATAGTGAATTGCAAAAAGGCAGTGAATAGTCGTTAGCCCCCGCTGAGCGAGGACAGGTGAATAGTGTATAGTTTTTATTCATTTAACCTTTTACCTTTAACCTTTCTTATTCCTTACGACTCGATGACCCAATGACTCGACAACTCTTTTGTCAGCCAGGAATTTTAGTCTTGCAAATTTCTTGTACGCCTGTTTTGATACAGATTGTGGGCTCAGAAAAGTAATATTACGTCTATATTCTGGAGTGTGCCGACGGGACTTTGTATACCGGCTCGACTAATGAAGAGAATCAATAATCATAACAGCGGCAGGAACGGGGCCAAATATACCCGCAGTCGTCGTCCGGTCAGATTAGTTTTCATCAGGGGGTATTCAAGTTTGTCAGATGCTCTTAAAAAAGAAGCTCGTATCAAGAAAATGTCAAAGGCGCAAAAAATACAACTGATAGAGTGTCAAACGCAGGGTTCAGAACGCAAGTCACCGTAAATCACGGTCCAGCGTAGCGGTCTTCCCTCGTCCTTCGTCATTGTGTTTTTAACTATTCACTATTCACTGCCTTTGAGCTATCAGCTATGAGCTTTGAGCGGCCTTATTTCCTTGCATTCCACCTTTCTGTTTGATAACATTAGGAAAATAGATGTTGGGATGGGGAAAAAAGTATTTAAAACTAATAAACCACCACATTTTCATATGAGGACTAATAGCTGTGCCTAATAAACAGGCTATAACGGGTATCAAAACTTGGCCAAAAGATGACCGGCCGAGAGAGAAATTACTCAGGAAAGGTGCAGGAGCGCTGAGCAGTTCGGAACTGCTGGCTATCCTTCTGCGCACGGGTGTTGCGGGAAATAGTGCTGTTGATCTGGCAAGGGAGGTGGTCGAGAAATTCGGTACTTTCCGGAACATGAGCCACATGGATATGCGAGAATGGAAAAAGATAAAAGGTCTCGGGCCGGCTAAGATCTCACAGATTATGGCTGCTCTTGAAATCGGACGGCGATTTCGGGAAGATGAAATATCGAGTGTCAGGCAGAAAATCGTTTCAGTAAAAGATGTTGTCAATATCATCATGCCGCAGATGCGTGATCTCAAAACGGAAGTCTTCAAGGTTGTCTATCTGAACAGTAATAACCGGGTTATAGATATCAGTGACGCCACCGTGGGCACTGTAAATCAAGCCATGCCCATTGTCCGGGAAATCATTCATGCCGCCCTGCAAAAATTCGCTGCCGCAATCATCTGCGTGCACAATCATCCCAGTGCCAATATTACGCCCAGCTCGGAAGATAAAAAGTTCACGCTGGAACTTGCCGCCGCGGGAAGACTCATGAATGTCAAGGTTCTGGATCACATCATCATCGGTGACGGGAGCTATTTCAGCTTTGCGGATGAGGGGATAATGGAGTAATAATGAACGCAAGAACAAATATGACTGGGTCAGAGAATAAATGAAAGCAATGTTGAAAATATGAGTAAAAACGGATTAAACGGAAAATCACTGGAGAGCTGGCTGTGGGACGCGGCCTGTTCGATTCGCGGCGCGAAGGAAGCCGCCAAATATAAGGATTTCATCCTGCCGCTGGTTTTTACCAAGCGGCTGTGTGACGTATTCGACGACGAACTCAACCGCATCGCCAAGGAAGTCGGCGGGCGCGCCAAAGCATTTAAAATGGTCAAGGCCGACAAGAAGCTGGTGCGTTTTTATATTCCTCTCAAGCCTGCCGAAACGGATGAACCGGTCTGGTCGGTCATCCGCAAACTGGCGGATAAAATCGGCGAGCAACTGACCGATCATCTGCGCGCCATTGCCAAAGAAAATCCCAAACTCGAAGGAATCATCGACCGCGTGGATTTCAACGCCACCACGCACGGTCAGCGCGATATTTCCGACGACCGCCTGAGCGCGCTCATTGAACAAATCAGCCTTAAGCGGCTGGGCTTGAATGACGTGGAACCGGACATCATCGGGCGCAGTTACGAATATCTCATCCGCAAGTTTGCCGAAGGCAGCGGCCAGAGCGCAGGTGAATTTTACACGCCGAAGGAAGTCGGCATGATTATGGCGAAAATCATGGAACCGGAACCGGGCATGGAAATTTATGATCCCTGCTGCGGTTCCGGCGGTTTGCTCATCAAGTGCCAGATTGTGCTCGATGAGCAGATGGATTTGCGCTCACGCAAGAATTACGCGCCGCTCAAAATTTACGGACAGGAATACATTGCCATGACCTGGGCGATGGCCAACATGAACATGATTATTCA
>CAZXVZ010000251.1:2471-3692 GCA_964644085.1 uncultured Syntrophus sp.
TCACCAAGGAAAAGCAGGTGCGCCAGTGGTTTGTGGATAATGATTTTATCGAAGGCGTCATCTATCTTCCCGAAAATCTTTTTTACAACACCACCGCGCCGGGCATTATTTTATTTCTGAATAAAAAGAAACCGGCTGCGCGCAAAAACAAAATATTCCTGGTCAACGCCAGCCGCGAATTTGAAAAGGGCGATCCGAAAAATTATATTACCGACGATGGCATTGTCCGCATCGCCGAAACGTTTAAAGAATGGCGAGAAGAAGAGAAATTCAGCCGCATCGTCAGCAAAGAAGATGTTGTCAAAAACGATTACAACATTTCACCAAGCCGTTACATTCATGCGGCGGAAGGTGAAGAATACAGAACATTGAAAGAAATTATTGAAGACTTGAGCATAGTGGAATCAGAGGTGAAAGAAACCAATTCTTATTTGTACAAGCTGCTGAATAGGTTGGGTGCTTGAAATAATGTCGTCACTTCCATGCAACTGGGTAAATACAAAACTAGAGAATGTGGCAAATGAAATGTTTGGTGGTGGTACACCATCCACCAAAATACCTAGTTTTTGGCAAGGCAATATTCCATGGATTACAAGTAAAGCTCTGGGTAATTCTATCTACTTGACTGCTGGAGAAAAAACAATTTCAGAAGAAGCTGTCCGTAAATCGGCTACTCATATTGTTCCTGCTGGCAATCTTATATTTGCTACACGTGTTGGCGTTGGTAAAGTTATTGTTACAAAAATTAATGTTGCAATCAATCAGGATTGCACTGCGATAATTGTTAATTCTAACAAAGTTGACCCCTTGTTTCTTGCATACCAACTTCGTACCGATAAGATACAACAATTTGTAGTGCAAAATAAGCGTGGTGCAACGATTCAAGGAATTACAAAAACATCTTTGCAGCAAGTAGATATTATAATTCCACCCTTGCTTGAACAACAACGCATTGCTTATGTGCTCTCGACAGTGCAGACTGCCATTGAACAACAGGAACGTTTGATTAAACTTACGCGCGAACTTAAATCCGTACTCATGCACAAGTTATTCACCGAAGGCCTGCGCGGCGAAAAGCAAAAAATGACCGAGATCGGCCCAGTACCAGAGAGTTGGGAGATAGGCTGTGTCAGAGAAATGGGTGAAGTGATTACGGGGAGAACACCAAGAGATCGGAAGAGCGTCGTGTAGGGAAAGAGTGTAGGATTGGGTGTTGGGGGG
>CAZXVZ010000252.1:0-3652 GCA_964644085.1 uncultured Syntrophus sp.
TCTGAAAAATATTAATGAGCTGCTGAAAAAAGGCGAAGGCAAAATTACTCTTTTTGTCTGGATGGACAAAGAAATCATTTCTGTTCGTCCCGGAGTTAATGGAACAATGCTCGGGCTTGCCCTTGACATCGGTACTACAACGGTTGCTCTCTATATATGTGATCTCCATACCGGCAATGTATTGGCAAGCGGCTCCATTACAAACCCTCAGGTTCTTTTCGGAACAGACATCATGTCGCGCATCTCTTATTCTGTTGACAATCCCATTGTAGGCCTCAAAAGAATGCGGGAGGAACTGACAGGCGCAGTCAACACTGTCATTAATCAGATGGCTGTGAACAAAGGTTTCTCTTCAGATCACATTATGGACGCCACGATTGTGGGAAATACGGTTATGCATCACATTTTTCTCGACATGGCCCCTGATCACCTTGGACTCTGGCCTTTCCAGCCATCTGTAACCGGTTCAACGAATGTAAAAGTCCGCGACACGGGACTGGCTATGAATCTTTCTGCCTATGTACATGTGCTTCCCGTCGAGGCAGGTTTTGTCGGCGCTGATAATGTTGCAGTGCTTCTCTCTGAAGAACCCTATAATCAGGACGAATTGTCTCTCATCATAGACCTCGGCACCAATGGTGAGCTCGTCCTGGGCAACAAGGAACGCCTCGTGTCGTGTTCCTGTGCTACGGGCCCCGCCTTTGAAGGCGCGCAGATATCGCCAGGTATGAGGGCAACAACAGGTGCCATCGAAAAAATACGTGTCGATCCCGCAAACTATAAAGTTGACTATATGACAATCGGTAATAAAGGATGGGCAAGCGAACATTCATCGGGCAGGCTCAAACCGGTAGGCATGTGCGGTTCAGCAATCCTTGATGCCGTGGCTCAATTGTTCAAAGCAGGAATCATTGAGAGAAACGGGGCTTTCACAAGTAATCCAAATATCCCCGGACTCATAAGAGGCGAAACGGGCATAAGGGAATTTGTTTTTGTTCCCGCTGCCGAAACAGGGATTGGCCGTGATATTGCTCTCACACAGAAAGACATACGGCAGATTCAACTCGCGAAGGCGGCGGTGCTGGCCGGATGCAAGGTCATGATGCGTCATTTCAATCTGGATTCCATTAACAGGATCATCATTGCCGGCGCTTTCGGTTTGCATGTCGATAAGGAAAGCGCGCTCACTATAGGGCTATTTCCCAAATGCCCGCTTGAGAATATTATCTCCGTGGGAAATGCCGCGGGCCATGGGGCTTATCTGGCGCTCGTCAACAGAGATAAAAGAATCGAAGCGGACAGAATAGCGCGGACAGTGGAACATATTGAACTGGCACTGGAAGAAGATTTTCAGAAAGAGTTCTTCAGTGCACTTTCCTTCCCGGAGTTATAGCGGGCTTTGATCTTTTTGTGTGATACCAATTCGCATTCAAGATTCTATTGAAGATAAATCTTACTTCTTTTGCTCCCACTGCGGGCAGATTACCCTTGTAGCAATTCGATGAAGTTCAATTCTCGAACTCGCTCTGACGCTCAGACAGCGAGAATTGGCCTAAACGCAACCTGGCGGCAGGCACACTTCATCTCATTGGCAGGGGACCCATTCTGTCCTCGATGTCCGTAAAAGCAGTGAGATTTATCCCCTCTGTACCTTGATTATTGAATGCAAATTGGTATGAAACTTAGTCAGCAACGGGATTCGCACATCATCAATACGCACAATGGTATGCCTCCGGTATGCTCATCCTTGCCTTCGCATTATGCACAGAGATTTTTTCGGTTTATTGAAAGAAAAATTGCCTATTTTTGTTTTTGGGACGCTGATTTTGCTAATCCGCGTCCCTTATTATTGAGCGGACATTTATCAGCGTTTGATATATTCAAAGTTCTGCGGTCTGATACGCGGCGTCGGCCATTCGCCTATTTTTTTGCTGGCACCGTAAGGTTCGCTGACGAATGCCACAAAAACAAAGGGTGCTTCATCTCGCAGATATTCACCAAATTGCTTGAGCAGAGCGCCCTTCTTCTTAGGATCAAACTCGTTGGCAATCTGGTTTATTTTGTCCTCGGTCTCCTTGGTCACAAAGCAGGCGAATTGGTTTTTCGCGCTGTATGCTACCTGCAATCCACCGACGATACCGGCAAAAGCCATGCCTCTGTGTACCCAGATATAATCTGTTGCCTTCCCGGCAGTCCAGGCCGCTCTCACTGTTCCGTAATCCGTAGGCACAATCTTTGCGTTAATTCCCACTTCCTTCCAGTACATCGCGATTGCTTCGGCAACTACCGGAAGTTCAGCCCCGGGAGTTGTTTTATATGTTTTTAGAGTTACTGCAAAACCATTGGGGTAACCGGCTTCTGCAAGGAGTTTCTTTGCTTTCTTCGGGTCATAGGGGTACGGCTTAATGTCGAGCCATTCGAGAAAAGGAAGGTCACCGCCGGCAGGTTTCGCCGCTCCGTGGAAGAGAATTTCGGCAATGGTTTCCTTATCAACGGCATAATTCATGGCCTGACGTACCTTTTTATTCGCCCACGGAACTTTCGGATTATAACGCGCAGGGTCTGTCGTTACAAGCCCTCCCAATCGAACATTGGGCACCCAGTTGTTTTGCATTGTGATAATTTTGATTCCCGAAGCTTTGACGGAGTCAATTGAATCGTATGAAATCGGGGCAAGGTCAACTTCACCTGACTTCAACATGGCTATCCTCTTTTGTTCGTCTGTTATTCGAAGGAAGGTAATAGTTTTGAAAGCAGGATTTCTTACCCGCCAGTGGTTTTCAACACCGGGTATCGCACTGAGTCGAATGGCCGTCCGCGCTCTATATTCAGAAAGTGTATAAGGGCCCGTTCCTATAGGATGCTCATTCGCCTTCTCATCACCTACCGCTTCCAAATATTTTTTGCATGCAATGACCTGTTGGGAACCATCACTCATTGTGCTGCTGGGAAACTCTATTTCCGGTTTTTGCAGATGAAATACGACTTTATACGGTTCAGGGGTTTCAATACGGGCTATAAGTGCCCTCAGTTCAGAGGCTGTGCTTGCCTTGGAGTCTTTGGCCATCTGGCGTTCAAATGTATACTTAACATCAGCAGATGTTAATTCTCCCCAGTTTTCGTGGAATTTTACACCCTGACGAAGCCAAAAAATCCATGTTTTCCCATCTTTCGACATCTCCCATTTTGTAGCAAGCCCCGGCTTCAACTCTTCTGTTTTTGGATCCCGATAGACCAGAAACTCGTTTATTGTCCCCAGATAGAGCAGACGCATGGTACTACCGTTCCAGGGTAAGAATGTCTCCTCGAAGTATGACGGCATGGCCACTATTAATGTATCGGCCGCCGCTATTGCAGGAGCGGAAGGCTTGCCCCCTTCAATTGCCGGGAAAGGCTTTTTCACTTCCGCGACAGGGGAAGGTTTTTTCACCTCAGCACCTAGAGAAGGATTATCTAAAACAAGAGGCAATAGGAAGATGAACGAAAAGAGTACAACCGTAATGCCATATTTCTTTTTAAAATGTATTCCCACGCTGACCTCCTTTAAATGACTGTTCTGATAGCGCTATGCTTTTTCACCTCATATTTTGTTTTACATATGTTATTTTTTGTTGTAAGGAATTCATATTACTATTTAATATGTAATATATTA
>CAZXVZ010000253.1:0-3652 GCA_964644085.1 uncultured Syntrophus sp.
ATATATACCCTTTAAGGCCCTGAGCCGTGAAATCACCTCTATCAAAGGCTTCGATAATAGTTTCCGCTGCAAATCGTCCTGACGTCATCGCCATGTTTGAGCCTTCACGATGAAGCGCGTTGAACAGTGATGCCGAATCTCCGGCAATGAGAAAACCATCGCCAACGAGACGCGGAATCGTATCGTAGCCTCCCTCGGCAAGCCAGTGCGCCATGTATTCCTTTGGACGACCGTTCTTGAGGAGAGGAGCTATCATGGGGTGTAGTTTTAATTCCTCCAACATTTCATAAGGCCTGATTTTTTGTTTCATAAAGTCGGAGAGATTGGCGCCGATGCAGACTGAGAGGAAATGCCTGTTGGTGTATATGACTGCGATGCCATCCATGCCCGCTGTGATCTCACCCATGATCTCAGTTGTCACACCCTGCCCCGCCTCCACACCGAACCGCTCGTTAATGGTCTCTTCGGGAAATTCCATAACTTCTTTCACGGCAAGGGCAACAGCAGCCGGTTTCGGTTCCGGACGAAATCCTGTCTTTGCGGACAGGGCTGAATTAATACCATCGGCAAGCAGCACAACCCGTGCGTGAACATCGCCATCAGGCCGGTCAGTTCTGATACCCACAACACTGTTCCCGTTGTCTTTTATAAGATCGGTAACAACGGTACTGGAAATTACCAGGGCCCCTCGTGCCATTGCCTGTCTGGCAAACCAGCGATCAAACACGGCCCGGCCCACAGTAAAAGCGTTAAATTGTTTCTTGTCGTAGAACGCTCTGTCCCGATAACTGACGCTGTACCCGCCATCCTTGGAAAGATACCATAGCCGCGACTCGACAATATTACGTTCAACAGGACAGTCTCTGTTCATAAAATCAGGAATGATTTGCGCGAGATCGTGATCGTAAAGTACACCGCCTGAGATGTTTTTGGCCCCCGGATATTCTCCCCGTTCAAAAACTATTGTTTTGATGCCTTTATCAGCAAGCACATATGCCGCCGAGATACCGGCAGGCCCCGCACCCACACTGGCCACATCAAATTCTTCGCGCATACTTTCAGCCTTCTAGCACCTTTCTCATTATTCTCTTTCGCAATTCATTGATTAATAGTGGAACCACCTTTTTATAGTCACCTACGATACCGGTTGTGGCTATGTTAAATATCGGGGCATGGGGGTCGGAATTGACAGCGATGATCTTTTCAGATCCCTGTATTCCGACAAGATGCTGAACAGCCCCCGATACCCCGATTGCGAGATAGAGATCCGGTGCTACGGTTTTTCCTGTTTGACCTACCTGGCGCTCATAAGGCATCAAACCTGCTTCCACAACAGGCCTGGAACAGGCCACTACACCTCCTAACAGATCGGCAAGCTCCTGGAGCATGGCCATTGCATCGACATCACAGGCACCTTTACCGGCCACAACAAGGGCGGGATACCGTGTAATATCAACAGAACTATTGTCAGCAATATCTCTGACAAAGCTGACAACTTTGGGTAGCCTGTTATGAGGCATCTCAAAAGGATAATGGTATATCTTTCCTGTCCTTTCGGGATCTTTTGGATTGAGTTTGAAAACCCTCGGCCTGACGGTACTCATCTGGGGTCGATGATGTTCACAAAGAATTGTTGCCATGATGTTGCCGCCAAAGGTCGGCCGGGTCATGAGAAGCAGTTTTTTCTCATTATCTATATCAAGGCCTGTACAATCCGCCGTGAGACCTGTTTCAATGTGCGTTGCCGCTATGCTTGCCACATCGCGGCCTTTTAATGTCGCGCCAATAAGGAAGATTTCCGGTTTTATTTTTTTGCAAAGGTCAGCAAGCGCCATTCCGTAAGGTCTTGAAAAATAATTCTGGAGGAGTGGATCGTCAATGACATGAACTTCGTCACAACCGTAGGCAATCGCCTCTTGTGCTATCTCGTCAACTTTATAGCCGAGCAGAAATCCGACTACCGTCGTATCCAGCTTTTGAGCAAGTTCCCGCGCCTTTCCGGCCAGTTCCCATGAAACTGTTGCTCCTCTCCCTTCAAAGACTTCAATAAAAACGGCTACACCGCGGTGGTCGGTTTGATGTTTTTCGGGCATCTCCTTTATTTTGTTCGGTGTTCCTTTGCGCCGCACTTTTTCAAACCGGACTGCATCAACAGGACAGACATCAAAGCATTTACCGCAACCGATGCAAACTTCAGGATCAATGAGAGCAACACCTCCTGACATCTCAATTGCCCCGACAGGGCATTCGGCCACGCAGATCTGACACCCGATACATTTACCAGAAATGATCTCTGCGACCTCAATACCTTTAGAATTTCTGGACATGATACTCAACTTTCCTGATGCTTAATAAATTTCGAGGCAAAACATTCATCAGCAAAAAGGACATTCAGGCATTTTTCAATTGCCTGTTCAGGTTTACTCTGCGCGTCAAAGAGAGGTCCGCCCTCTTTTGCAGGAGGAGAAAATATTTTTCTCACCCAGGTGGGAGAACCCTTTAAACCGAGCTTTTGGGGGTCACCCTCAATCATCTCAGCATTCCACACAGGGATATCGGCCCGAAGCGAATTGATAAGCTGCGATAGAGAGGCCCGTCTCGGCTTCGCAAGATCCAACTCAACAGTGAGCAGAGCAGGGAGCGGTCCCCGGATGATTTCAAACCCGCCCTCAACCTTCCTTCTTACGGTAATAAGTCGGTCATTTGCATCGATCTCTTCTATACCTGTCACATACGTGAACTGGGTATACCCAAGGCGGGTAGCAATCCCCGGCCCAACCTGGGCGGTATCTCCATCCACAGCCTGTTTCCCACAAACAACAAGGTCAACCGGGTCTTCCCGTTCAATCTTCTGAATAGCTTTCATGAGGGTATAGGCCGTAGCAAGCGTATCGGCGCCCGCAAAGAGCCTGTCCGAAAGAAGAATAGCATTGTCAGCGCCAAGGGCTACAGCCTCACGCAATATCTCTTCAGCCTGTGGTGGTCCCATGCTGATAGCGGTAACTTTGCCGCCATATCTGTCTTTTACAGTAAGAGCGGCTTCCAGGGCCACCATGTCATATGGATTGGCAATTGACTCTACTCCCGCCCGCATCAGCGTGTTTGTTTCCGGATCGATTTTCACTTCAGCGGTATTGGGAACCTGTTTTATGCAACAAATAACATTCATTGAGCTCCTTTGCACCGCAAACCTCACTTATCCTTACCAAGCTGGCTAATAGCCTTTTTGAGAACAGTTGCAGATGTGAACAGCTGAGCTTGCTCGTGTTCGGGAAGATCACTTTCGACGATCCTGGCGATACCCTGTTCGGAAACAATACAGGGCACGCTCAGACACACGTCATGGATACCAAATTCACCATCAAGCAAAGTCGAAACAGTCAACACGCTGCGCTGCGATCGCAATATCGCCTCTGTGATTCGGACAAGCGCGAGGCCAATGGCAAATGACGTAGCACCCTTATAATCGATGATATGATACGCTGATTCTCGTACTTGCTGTTCAATACGGCTCCGTTCTACTGCCCAATCAATACAGCGACCACAGACAGGGCAATATAAATCGATCTGCATTCCGGCTATGTGGGTCATCGACCATGCCGCGAATTCGGTGTCTCCATGTTCTCCCAGCACATAACCGTGTACGTTGTGA
>CAZXVZ010000254.1:0-3631 GCA_964644085.1 uncultured Syntrophus sp.
CAGGCCAGTAGCTCTAACGGCTAGAGCACCGGACTCCAAATCCGGGTGTTGGGGGTTCGAATCCCTCCTGGCCTGCATATTGTGGAGATGGCATGGATCTAAGAGAAAAGCTTGATGCTGTAAAGACATATTTTCTTGAAGTGTATATGGAAGCAAAGAGAGTCACCTGGCCGTCAAGAAAGGACGCTTTGAAGGGGACCTATATCGTGGTCATAACGGTTCTCGTTGCGGCTTTATTTCTTGGATTCGTTGATGTAGCGCTCGCGTGGATAATACAGAATTTCATCCGATAAGGACAATGGGAACGGTAATGGAAAAAAAGTGGTATGTCGTACACACATATTCAGGTTATGAGCAAAAGGTAAAAGAACTGCTCGAGGAAAACATCAAACTAAACAAAATGGATGAGCATTTTGGCGAGATTGTTGTCCCTTCCGAAATTATTATGGAGAGAGTCAAGGGTCAGGTCAAGAAATCTCAAAGGACGGTTTTTCCGGGTTACATTATTGTGAATATGGCCATGAATGACACGACATGGCATTTTGTACGGAATACACCAAAGGTGACAGGTTTCGTGGGGTATGACAAAATGAATCCGCCTCCGTTACCGGAGAAAGAAGTCAATGAAATCATCAACGCGATCCAGGAAGGAAAGGGTAAAATAAAACCAAAAATCCGCTTTGAAAAAGGTGATGGTATCAAGGTGACCGAAGGGCCTTTTACAAACTTTACCGGTAATGTTGAAGAAATAAAGCCGGAGAAAGGGAAAGTAAAAGTGCTCCTCAATATATTCGGGCGTACAACACCTGTGGAACTGGATTTCATACAGATAGAAAAAATTTGAAGGAGTTAGAGAATGGCAAAAAAAGTCGTGGCATTGGTTAAATTGCAGTTACAGGCCGGTCAGGCAACACCATCGCCGCCTGTAGGTCCCGCTCTCGGTCAGCATGGCGTTAATATAATGGAATTCTGCAAAGCGTTCAATGAAAAGACAAAGAGCCAGGAAGGTACTGTTATCCCTGCTTTGATTACTATTTACTCTGATAGAACTTTCAGTTTTATCACCAAGACTCCTCCCGCGACCTTTCTCATTAAAAAGGCCGCTAAATTGGCAAAAGGCGCCCATACGCCGAGAAAAGAAATTGTGGGAAGTATTGCAAGATCATCAATTAAGGAAATCGCCCAGCTGAAAATGACTGATTTGAACGCAAAAAATCTGGAAGGTGCCATGCGGATCATTGAAGGATCTGTAAGAAGCATGGGGCTTGAGGTTGTGGAAGGATAAAAACCCGGCTTAGGCCATGGGGAGCATGGAAGGTAGGGAAAAACAGAGAACTCTATCAACTATGCGCTACTATCTTAAGGAGTGAAATATGGCAACATCAGGAAAAAAGTATTTGGCAGCGCGGGAAAAGATAGACCGGGAAAAGCGGTACAATATCGATGAAGCGCTCGAGCTTTTACCACAGGTGAAATATTCAAAATTTGATGAAACCGTGGAGGTGGCACTGAGGCTCGGTGTTGATCCACGACACGCGGATCAGATGGTGAGAGGCAGTGTCGCGCTCCCCAACGGACTCGGTAAGAAAGTAAAGGTAGTTGTGTTCGCGAAAGGTCAGAAGGAAAAGGAAGCGCAGGAAGCGGGGGCGGATGAAGTCGGAGCCGAAGACCTTATTGAGAAAATCCAGAAAGGATGGACCGATTTCGATAAAGCCATCGCGACGCCCGATATGATGGGTGCCGTCAGTAAGCTGGGAAAGATTTTAGGTCCCAGAGGGCTTATGCCGAATCCGAAAGTGGGCACCGTGACTTTTGATATTGCGAAAACAGTACAGGAACTAAAAGCAGGCAGGGTGGAATTCAGGGTTGACAAAGCGGGTAATCTCCATGTGGCAGTTGGAAAGATAAGTTTTGGAAAAGAAAAACTTATGGAGAATGTGAACACGCTTGTCGACGCGGTTGTCCGGTTGAAACCTCCTTCAAGCAAAGGGACATATATAAAAGGTATGGCGATCAGTACGACGATGAGCCCCGGCATAAAGATTGATCCAGGTTATGCCCGGACTCTCACGAAATAGGGAAAAGGTCAGAGAAAGCAGGTGCTCCGCTATGACGGGATTAAACGATGACGGCCTGCCGAGGCTTTTTTGTGAGTTGGTCTCCCTGACTTTTCATACATATCTCAAGAGAAAGGAGGGATGAAAACCATTGGAGAGACAAAAGAAAGAAAAAGTTGTTGAAGCATTAGGGTCCAAGCTGCGCGAATTGAATTATCTGTTTCTCACGGAATACAGCGGTATGACCGTGGCACAGATAACGAAGCTCAAACGCGAACTGAGAAACATTGACACGGAATTTACCGTTGTCAAAAACAGTCTTTTGAAAATCGCGTCAAAGGGAACGAAAGCGGAAGCGTTGCAGGATAAATTTGACGGTCCGAACGCGATTGTCAGTATTTATAAAGACCCTATAGGTACTGCGCGTGTCATAGCGGGCATGGTAAAAGAAGCACCCAGTCTGAAACTCAAAGCGGGATACCTGGGTGAACGCCTAATCACGGCGGAAGATATTCTGAGACTTGCCACGCTGCCATCACGCGAGCAGCTCCTGGGAAAACTTGTTGGTGTTCTCAAGGGCCAGCCGTCGCGGCTTGTCTACGCCCTTTCAGGAAATCTCAACAAGCTTATGCTCGTATTGAATTCAATTAAAAATCAAAAAGAACAGCAGGCATAAAGGAGGCCTATACATGAGTGTCACAAAAGAAGATGTAATCAAATACATAGAAAACATGACGGTTCTTGAACTTTCCGAGTTTGTGAAGGAGCTGGAAGATAAGTTTGGTGTTCAGGCGGCAATGCCTATGATGGCTGCGGGCGCGGGCCCGGCGGCAGGAGGAGCTGCGGCAGCCGCACCGGCAGAAGAAAAAACAGAGTTCAACGTAATTCTTACCGGATATGAAGCGGACAAGAAGATCCAGGTTATCAAGGTTGTAAGGGCAATCACGAGCCTCGGTCTCAAAGAGGCCAAGGATCTCGTTGAGGGTGTGCCGAAACCGGTTAAAGAAGGCGTCTCAAAAGATGAAGCGGCCAATATCAAGAAACAACTTGAAGAAGTGAACGCGCAGGTCAAAGTGGAGTAAGACAAAACAGGGATCAGAGGTAAGCGTCCCGCTTTGCGGGACGCGAGATCTCTGTGTCCGGTTTCCCATCTATGAAACCAAGAGGTGAAATAATCTTATGAGAGAAGCCTTTCATAACAGGATATTCAGAAAAAGTTACGGGAAAATCAGGGAAGTTCTCGATATTCCTAATTTGATAGAAATTCAGCTTGATTCCTACGAGAAATTTCTCCAGAAGGACCTTCTGCCGCAAAAACGGGAAAATATCGGGCTACAGGCTGTCTTTAACAGTGTTTTCCCAATAAAGGATTCCCATGAAACAACAACCCTCGAATTTGTGAAATATGAGGTGGTGGACCCCAAAAATACCGAGGAAGAGTGTCTTTTCCGCGGCCTTACATACGCGGCACCCATGAAAGTCACTATCAGACTTGTCGTGTGGAATATTGATCCCGAGACAAAAATACGAGACATCAGGGCCGTAAAAGAACAGGATGTATATTTCGGAGAAAT
>CAZXVZ010000255.1:0-3613 GCA_964644085.1 uncultured Syntrophus sp.
CGTAGAGACCTTTCAGCCGTTCCTCAACAGCTTGCTGCTTTTCCTGGAGAACCCGCTCACGATGGTCTATTTCACGTTCAAGATGGTCGTAAAGGTATGAATCCTGTGTTTGCTTTTCAGTAGAAAGCTTACGTTTTTTAAAAAGACCCATCATTTCCCTCCAGTCTTGAGAATGCGTTCAACTATTCAAAAGAAAACATTTGGTATATCTAAGAAAACCACGAGGTGTTTCATACTTATTGTGTTATCTCATGTATATTTATTGTAACAGAAACATGTAGTGTTCGTAGTTCATTACCGGTATCTTTTTATTTCTGTGAATTGTCAAACATCAGCAATTCAACTGGTAATCGCTATCTATGACTATCACCACCAAATACGACAGTCGAAGGCAGCTTTAAACTACTCGAAGCCTCTCTTTTAGAAGTGCTTTTTTTAACAACTCACCGCATTTCTTCCCGCAGATCATAAAGAGAAGGTCATTCCCGTCTTTCTTTGCTTCAGAATTACCCGTGGGTACAGTGGCAGGAACGGTCTTGTTGACATGGGTAAGCGTTATCTGTATTGTTGAACCCTCATAAGGTTTCAGGTTCATGCTTTTTCGTGCCTTCGCACCAACGGCAAACACCTCGCTATCCCTTTCTATAACCTTGTTGCACCAGGCACACAGATGAACCGGCTCTTCATCTTCCGATTCTTCAAAGACGGAGACTTTTTTACACTCCCATGTGGGTATTCCACAATCACCGAACTTGTTCTTTTTTCGGGTACATTTTTCGCATATTTCCCAGTGCTCTCATGTACCGACCTTGGCAACAGTTCTTCCACATTCGGTGCAGCAAAGATAGCCGCACGTATTACATAATGCAAGAGTGATATTCTCTATCCCAGGTACTTCTTCACAATCCCTGGTATCCCGGCTGCCGCACTTAGGGCATTGTCCTATGAATATTTCCCTGAGAAACTCCTCCGGTGATTCCGCCGATGACTCTTCAACAGCTTTCGCCAGTTCATTTTGCAGGTCTTCTGGAAGGGCTCCCCACAGCTTTGTAAAATCCTTTTTATCCTTCATCTGCCTGATTATACCCCAAACCAAGGCAGTTTTCCATGATTTTGGCCCAATGTACGTTACTCTCATTTCAAGGACCGTATCAGTTGTGAGGAAAATACTTCGCAATCAATGCCACATGCGCGGAATACTGTTGGAAATCATGTCTATAATAATCCTCCCGGCACCGGGATCTAGAAAAACTACACATCCTTCAGGAAAGTCAGCCAATACGAAGCAATATGATGGATGGACATTCTCCACGGAAACTAAAGCGTGAATCCATATTGATTACGGAGTGCAATATTACAATGTTTGATGCTCCTATCGCTCACAACATTTTCACCTCTTGTAGGCGGGATGGGCCATGCGGTGTGAGTCGCTTTTTGAAGTCGGCAATTTATTATTCTTGCTCAATATAGAACATTCCATTGGATATTATTGACAACATGGCCTGTAAATACTACTATTTCAGAAATTGGTATTTGCGGAAGGTAAACCACTATAGGAATAAGATTGCAATGAAAATACTGTACCTATTAACGGCATGTATGATGTGTGTTGTATACATCGTTGCCTGCGTGCCAAAACCAATAATTGTGAGGTCAGGCGAGGTATCATCCATCGCAGGGCCAAGACAAAAATCTATCATCGGTGTATGGACCGGCAAGGACGAGAAAGGGGTTGATGGCACATTCGTGTTTAATGCGGATGGAAGCGCGGATGTTTTAAAAAGAGGCGTGTCTATCAACAGGGACCGGGGCACTCTCACGTATCATTACGATCCGTCTACAACGCCGGCCGCCATTGATATTGTTCTTACCAGGAGGACCGGTGAGCGTTCCACACTGCGTGCTATCGTAATGTTTCTTGCAGAGGACAGCATAAAGCTGAGAATCTCCACTTCCGGCATACGTCCGTTGGATTTCTCCGGGCCATCGGGAGAAACAATCGTGCTCAGTAGAAAGACCAGACCGTAATAAACATACAGCCATTCAATTCATTGGCAGTCGCGGAGTGCTGCCTGAAGTCCATAGCCTTGCCCTTTATTCTGTAATATTACATTTCTAATGGTAGTGACCGTACTTCTTCGCCGAAACAAAACGTGAGAGAATACTTGAAATCCCGAACACGTATAGCTGGAGCCAGCACACGGGTAAAAGTCAACAGAGCAGAGGACCTAAGGTAGGGTATAGTCTAAGTTATTTATGAGGAAGAATAAAATGATTTATACGAAGAGATATATATCAGCTTTAACGAACTTTTTGCGGCAAACCTAATCCTTCAAGGCGGGCAGGACGTCAAATTTCTACAACACCGTTTTAATATATGCGCTGCCTTGTCAAAAACTTCCTCTGCCCACTGATTGAGACTTTCTCCTGAGGTTTTTGCTATAGTAAGTGCTCTTGCATGGACATCAGGAGACACGCGAAGCATTAATTTTCCGGAAGCTGCCTTCAACGGCTTGCGACCTGTAGTTGCACAATCTGTTATATAGTGGTCAACGGCAGCTTGAAAATCGGCCTTCAGTTGTTTCACGGTCTCTCCGTGGAAAGTAATACCGTCTGTGATCCCATAATCTTACCCACAAAAATATTGTCTCTGGGATCAAATTTAACCCGAACCATGTATCCCTTGTAAGTCATTGCGTTTTTCATAGCTTTACCTTCAATTGTTTAAACCATTCACGGAGGTCTTCAACCTGATATTTCTTTGCTTCTTTACCCGGATGAGGCCGATTAAGGTACCTTCAGGTTCCTCTTAATTCAAAAACTACCGTGAGATTATGCAGAAACAATTTTACTGTGTTGCTGTTTTTGCACCCATCGTTTTAAGATACTCGGTCAGTTCTCTATGATCAAAACGACTGGCGATATCCAAAGCGGTACTGCCTTCACTATTAACTGAGTTCAAGTGTGCCCCGTTGGTTACCAGAAATTTGACTCCTTCGAGATAATTACTATATGTATACCACATCAAGGGGGTAATCCCCTTTTCAGCCTTGATATTGATATCTGCTCCAGCTTTGTGCAAAGGCCGGGCGATTGCGACACTTTGAAAAAAAATAGGCGTCATCTTAAAACTGTTCTCACGGATATGAACGTCAGCACCTTTTTCTATAATTAGTTTGGCTATATCTGAATCTTGCACAAAGTGCAAAACTGTTTCTCCGAATTCTGTTCGCGCATTTATGTCAGCACCTTTTTTAAAGGCCAATTTTACTTTCCGCAGATTATTCTCTCTCACAGCACTAAACAACAGTTCATTATTGGCCTTATTCTTGGTTTTATCCGGGCTTGCTGTTGCAGAGGGAGTTAAAATATGAGACACAACGAAAACTATCAGGAAACAGCTTATTAGCAGTAAGGTAATATGTCGCACACGATGCGTCCATAAACCAATGCATGTCCTTAATAATAATGGCAATGCTACAAGAGACCTATCAGATCCATCTTGTTTTAGCGTAATATCCGGTACCATAATATACTCTCCGATTATCTAACGTTCCGCTGTAATCTTCTCGCGAATTGACGAGCCTCCAAAACACGCGTTTGCGAAAACTTA
>CAZXVZ010000256.1:0-3570 GCA_964644085.1 uncultured Syntrophus sp.
TACAATACATCGATATTATTGAATTATCTTGGGTTGGTTACTGGAAGACATATTTGCAGCTGGTTAAATTGTAAATTATTCCGACAAAATAAAAACAAATCCTAAGGCACAAATCTAAAAGGTTAAAAAACAAATTACAAATCCCAAATTCTTCCAAACAATATCAAATTTCCAAATATCAGAATGAATACTGTTTTGGGAATTTCAGCATTTGGAACATTCAAATTTGTTTAGCATTTCGATATTAGAACGTAGGATTTTAATGTAAATTTTTCCTTCAAGAGGTTTGGCTGAAAAGAAGGGTATAACAAAAAAGCAGGGTCATTTTTGACCCTGCTTTCGAATGCATTAATGATTCGCCTATCTATTTCTTAAGAGCCTTCTTTACCCCTGCAACACCCACAAGACCAAGGCCGAGAAGAAGGAGAGTAGTTGGTTCCGGAGTCCCCACCGGTGGTGTTCCAGGAACTGGATTCCACGGGTTAGAAGAACCATCAGTTGTAAGAATCGATTTTCCCAATGTTACTGCCCAGTAATCATAACTGTGAGTAGAATCAATGTCGATTCTTACCTGTAAACCTAACGCAATGTCATCAAAAAAATTACCGCCCAGATTAAATGTGGTATAACCCCAGTCATCATTTAGGCCTGCCAGGGACCCTAATAACACCCACGTAGCGCCATCGAGAGCATAAATATTATCTACTTCACCGTAGGCAGCATCAACATCCCATGCGCTGATCCATAACGTAGCTGATGTTGTAGGTTCCGGGAGAGCTGCATGTGTCCAACCCCAGTCCTCATCCCACCAACGATAATAGCCGGACGAATAAGTATTAGCTGGATTCTCTACAAAATACTCTGTCGGATATTGCTGAATATCTACATACGCAAATGTCATGCTGCATAAACCCAATGTAATTACTAGTGCTGCAAAAACGATTTTCATTGCTTTCATTTAATACCTCCTGTTCTATATTTTAGCAGCTTACAAGCTTTTATACTAACCATGTAGATAATGTATGCGAAATCTGTGCCATCGAAGTGGTAGGGTTTCCTGATTAACTCTGCCAGTATTAATAAGCTTTCAATATTACAAGGCAAAAATTACAAGCAACGTTCAAATATTCGGTTTTGTCCGAAGGACAAAAAGGAGGTTGCCAGGCTGATGGATAAGAATTTGTAAACTTATCCGACAGTCTCGTAATAGTGGTCAGTCGTCTGAAAATTCATTTACTTCAGTAAAATCAAATGGATAGATCATGAGAGAGCCGGGCTAACGATGAGAATGCCATTCAAGGAACCAAATGGGGATTTCGATCTTCGTGGCGAGTCAATCGAAGGTGGCCTGCTTTTGTAGAGACGGCATGTCCCCGGAGACCCTTGTTAACAGGCGTCTTTAGCCCTTCAGAGGCGAATTTTTGGGAAGGAGGAGTTAACACTGCTCCACAGGGCGCGAAGGGTGACAGCATTTCTGGATCAATTTTTTGTAAGGAAATCCGACAAACCATATTTGATAGAGCAACGGTGAAAGGATTTTCTTGTCGCTCGCTGTAATTCCATAGAAGTACAATGGATTAAAATTAATTGACCACTCTTTATGTTGAAAAGCCTTTTGTTTGGGAGGAGGATATCGCTTATTTGGTGTAAAGTGCAATGCTACCCTGATATTCAGGACACAATGGAAACTTTTCCGACAACACCCTTATGGAAAGATTCAGAACACAAAAAACCCACCAGTCCATAAACCGGTGGGTTTTTAATCAGCACTTTATTTACTTCAGTAAAAACGCTCTATTTTCTCTTTCTCCACGCTGCTGTACCAATCCCAACAAGACCCATCCCGAGGAGAAGCAATACTGATGGTTCCGGAACTTGAGCGGTACCGAAAAAACTTACATGGCTTATGCCGTAACGATATGCCGACCCAGGATTGGGAACTGTCAATCCAAGACCATCCGAATCATCTCTCTGGTATGCATACCACCCGTCATTTTGTCCGTCTACCTTAACGACTGCAAAAAGCCAGTCAAAACCGGGATCGTAATTATTCAGAGCATATATATCCACTCCTAAAAACATATCCTCTTCTTTGTAAAGAAACTCGACAGACGGGTCATCATAGACCAAGCCTAATATATTCTCAAGAAACATTTCTTCTGTATCAGGCTCTGAGTTTGGGAGGATATCCTCGGGATTTGTATAAAGAGCTCCGGGAACTGGTGTAATTAATGTGTCAGAAAAAGCCGGAAGACCCACAAATAGCATCATCGTCACTATAGACACTGCTAATAATACTTTTTTCATGTTCTGTTCTCCTTTTATAAAAAAAATTGTAATTTTAGTCTTTTTCATCATTATCAAGCATTGCAATTACTATGCCTTAAACAAAATAACAATTATATCAAGTAGTTAGAAATTAATGGTGAAATAACGAAATTGGATGTGTAAAGTTTTCCGACAACCAAATATAATTGCTATAATTTCATATAGTTGAAAAAACGTCAGTTTATGCGGAAGAATCGGATGTGTAAAGATTTCCGACACAATAGAGGCAAATTACAAATCCCAACTTCCAAATTCCAAACAATATCGAATTTCCAAATATTAAAATGAATAATATTTTGTGAATTTGAGCATTTCTAACACTCTAATTTGTTTAGCATTTCGATATCAGATATTAGGATTTATCAGCTTTCAGCTATGAGCTATGAGCTCTTATTTTTTTATCCCAAACCTGTTCATCAGATCATACAGTGTCGGCCGGCTGATACCCAGCTCATCCGCTGTCTGTGATATGCTGTCCTGGTTCCGGGCCAGAGCGTCAAGGATCATCTTCTTTTCCAGGGCTTCCCGGGCTTCCTTAAGTCCCGCAGGTTTGCTCTCTTCACCACCTGTTGTCATTTCAAGGTCTTCCGGTTTTATCCTGGTCCCTTCCGCCATAATTACAGCGCGCCTGATTTTGTTTTCCATTTCACGGACATTTCCGGGCCAGTCGTAGCCTTCAAGGGCGCTGACGGCCTCGCGGGTGAAACCGGTCAGTTTCTTCCTGCTTTCTTTCGCGTAACGATTAAGAAATGCCTGTGAAAGCAATACGATATCTCCTTCCCGCTCTCTTAGCCGGGGGAGTTGCATCGTTATGACGCTGATCCTGAAATAAAGGTCCTCGCGGAACGATCCATTCACCATAGCCTCCTTGATATCCCGGTTTGTTGCCGTAAGGACACGGGTATCGACATTAATCAACTCCCGCCCTCCGATCCTCTCTACTGTCTGTTCCTGGAGAAAGCGGAGCAGTTTAACCTGGAGCGGGAGGGGGAGCTCTCCGATTTCATCGAGAAAGAGCGTCCCTGACTGAGCGAGCTCTATCTTCCCTTTGCGTTGCACATGGGCGCCCGTGTAAGCCCCCCGTTCATGTCCGAAAAGCTCGCTTTCAATGAGGTTCTCAGGAATGGCGCCGCAATTGATGGGGATAAAAGGCCCGTTTTTTCTCGTACTCAGATTGTGGATCGCGCGGGCAACCAGTTCTTTTCCTGTTCCGCTGTCTCCTGTAATCAAAACCGGTACGTC
>CAZXVZ010000257.1:0-3542 GCA_964644085.1 uncultured Syntrophus sp.
TACACCCTATCCTACACTCTTTCCCTACACGACGCTCTTCCGATCTTATGCCCAGTCCGGCTACAAGGCCGGTAATATTGACACCAATGTTGTCAAGGATCAAGAGAAGGACAATAGCCCACAAAATTATGCGGGCTGCAAATCCCAGAAAGGTGATTGTGGTGGTGCTGGATGTGTCCTGATCCATACGTTTTTGAATGTGGCACGTGAGCCAAAAAGAAATGCCGGCACCTGCCCAGAATCCTCCTTGCAGAATCAACGTCAGGATGACAATTTTCTGCCATACAAAGGCAATGGAAGGTTTTAACGTAATTGCGAAGGATGCCACATAAGCGGAGGCAACAAACAGGATGAATAGCTTTGTGCCTTTGAGAATATTAGTCAGAAGGTCGTCAATTTTATTGTCCGTAGAGACGGCCAGTTTGGATAACCGGCTAATTCCCACGCGTTGAATGATCTTCAGTAGGGCACACACGACTGTTAAGATGCAGATTGCAACAAGCCAGTCTTTTATTGTATTTCCGAGATAGACGTTTTTCAATAATTCCATTTGGCCTCCTTGTTTGTGCAGTATGGAGCAAATATTGCCCCATTATGCGGAACTTGATGAGTTAGAACACAAATCC
Source organism: uncultured Syntrophus sp. (assembly GCA_964644085.1). Classification (GTDB taxonomy): domain Bacteria; phylum Desulfobacterota; class Syntrophorhabdia; order Syntrophorhabdales; family Syntrophorhabdaceae; genus PNOF01. The sequence continues at coordinate 627 of CAZXVZ010000257.1, forward strand.
ATAGAATAAACAGAATACAAACGTGCCAGATTCATGTTCAATAATGCGCATGGTTGATCTTATGGGCTTCAAGACAACCGCGCAACCTCAATTCATTTCGTTTATTGCCAGAGGTAATATTCATCAGCTTTATCCTGGTTAAAATCCTCATTCGGATAGTGCTGCAGCGCCTTTGACATGAAATGAATCCATATAGGAAGCGCTGCCGTCGCGCCAGTCGCTCTTCCGGCGAGGTTCTTTTTTTTATCATAACCAACCCAGACAGCACAGAGAAGATTTGGCGAATAACCGATAAACCAGGCATCCCTGAAATCGTCCGTTGTACCGGTTTTTCCTGCGAGGTAATAGGGCATTTTTGACGCCGCACTTGCCGTGCCTCTCAGAACAACACCTTTCATCATATCAACGAGGGCATAGGCGACTTCCGGCAGTACAATCGGCTCTTCAAGCGCCTGTTCATAGTATATCTCTTGACCCTCGATAGTAGTAATTGCCTTGATAGCAATGGGTGGCATGTAGGTTCCACCCCGCGCGATGGTCGCGTAGGCGGCGGCAAGCTCGATAGGGATTACCTCTGTAGTGCCCAGCGAGAGAGAGAGGTTTGGCTCGAATTTACTGTTTATATGCATTTGTTTAGCCAAATCGATAACATACTCAATACCCACTTTCTCCATCAATCTCACAGTCGCCGTGTTTAAAGACAACTCTAAGGCTCTGCGCATCGTCACATCGCCGTGATATTCATTGTTGTAATTTCTCGGACGCCACACGACACCGGTGTAAGGATTGGTGAATGATATGGGCGCATCCAGAAGTGTGGTATCCGGTGTGTAACCTTGCTCCAATGCGCTCAGATAAATAATGGGCTTGAAGGCGGAACCGGGTTGTCTCTTTGCCTGGACCGCTCTGTTGTACGGTGATGTTATGTAATCCCTCCCTCCGATAAGGACCTTCAGTTCTCCTGTTTTTACTTCTATCGCGACAAGGGCCACTTCCGGTGGAGTTATCTTCGGGAGTCGCTTCATGTATGCCTTCATACCGACCTCAATAGCTTCATAGGCATAGTTCGTCATCTTCAGGCTGATAGATGTTTCGACGTTGAAACCGGCGGTATAGATCTCCTGCGGGACTTCGACATACTCTTCCAATGCCTGTTTTATATGCTCAACATAATAACCGGTCTTTTTCTCATAGGTCTTAAAGGGCGCGAGGACAATGGTTGTTTTCATTGCGTCGGCATATTCTTTGTTGCCTATAAACCCTGCTTCGAACATTTTTTTGAGAACAATATTTTTCCGATTTTTTGCTCTTCTCAAATTTTTATAAGGTGAAAGCCGTGAAGGGGCCTTTGTCATTCCTGCGAGCATGGCCGATTCTCCAAGAGTCAAGTTCTTTGCGTGTTTATGAAAATAGGTATATGCGGCTGATTCTACCCCGTGTGCTCCCTCTCCAAGATAGATGAGGTTGAGATACATATTGAGTATCTCTTCTTTTGAGAAGGTCCGTTCTATCTGAATCGCCAGTATGGCTTCTTCGATCTTTCTTTTATACGTTTTCTGCGGCGTCAGGTAGAGATTGCGGGCAAGCTGCTGTGTAATTGTCGAGGCCCCTTCGGTCTTGCCCTCCCTGGTGATGTTTCTGTAAGCAGCTCTCGCTATTGCACGGGCATCAATTCCGAAATGTTGGTAAAATCGTACATCCTCTATGGCAACAAATGCGAGCTTCAGGTGCCGGGGCATCTCAGTGATGGGAATGGGAATTCTTTTTTCCACATAGAGTTCTGCGAAGAGTGTTCCGTCATCGGCATAAAGACGCGTCGCAGATTTCGGATGATAGCTTTCAAGTTGCTTCACATCTGGAATTTCGAGATAATTAACGAGGGCATAGCCGAAGCTCACACCAAAAAGGGCCGGCACAAGAATAAAGACGATGGCAAGCTTGATAATTCTTAAATTCATCAGTCACTCTATCGTTTTGTATAAAATCTATATCACCAAACAAGGCGAAGCGGTTTAATCCTGGCAATTACTTCCTTGACTGTATTTTATTCTTGGGTGTTATAAGCAATTGGGTCTGTTGGAGAAGTTCGATAGCTGTTTGTATATTTGCAGTAGGATTGCCCATCGAGCGAAGAGTTGACTTATAAGGCGATCCTCCGTAAGCCCATGACAGATATTTCTGTCTTGTTCTGATTATTTCTATTGCAGCAGGAACCTTCGTAATCCGAAGCGCAGAGAATCTCGGTCTATATTCGTCCATGATGTGCGGAAGGGCCATAATAGAGTCTGCCTCGTATCCGAGCAATATCGTGATAATTGACAAATCGTTAATTACGTTCTGGATAACCTGTAAACTATCATCAGGCAGGCGCTTGTCAATGCTCCCTTTCATTTCCAGAGTAAGTAACTTTTTCCTGACAAATTCTAACCTCTTATTTTTATCGGATATTTTGACGCCTATTTCGGTCAATTGTGATTTGATAGTTGGCGGCTTTTCTTGGCAAGAAAACAGGGAAAGGGATAGAATTATTACAAGAGAGAGTAACACCAATAATATCGGAATATTTTTGAAAGGTCTTATTTTTTTCGCCCTCTTCCTTATTGAGACCATAATGACATCGTTCGTAAATGTATGTAAACGAGTCTATCGCGTTACACTTTCTTCCAACACCGCCGCTAATCTCTAAAATCTTCCAAGGTTTTGCATGCTCTCCTTACGGGAGATAATGTAACATAATAATAACGCCGACAATCCAGTGGACTGAGGTGTTTAGGACAGAGTTCGTTTCGCACGGACCTTCCACCAGGGCTTTCTGTGGGCTTTCAAAATTTCTGTCTCTCTCTCATGTAATCTAATCCGCTTTCAGAAGAATAGTCTATAACGACGTCAACAGGGTGTTTGTCAAATAATTCGTCC
>CAZXVZ010000258.1:0-3539 GCA_964644085.1 uncultured Syntrophus sp.
TTTTGTTTACCGTTCCTTCTACTGCATGAGAATCGGCGACGAAAAACTCGATTAATTAGATTATCTAACTTAAAAAGGCGCTCTAATACAGAGCGCCTTTTTTTCACTTTAAAATCACATCGCCGTGTAAACGGGATGTGCTTTGGTGTTTATTCTTTGTGTTTAGTTTTTCTTGCCTAGAATTTAGAATTTGTATTCACGTTTAGGATTTAGATTTTGGGATTTGGAATTTGCTTCTCATTGAGCGGGCTCTTTAGCCACTGAACGCTGCCCGGCTTGCATTTTTTATGGCGCCACTTGTTCTGGCCGATATGGACAGCTTCATTCTCCGCAATCCTCTGGCAACAGACGTAACAATAATCTTTTTTCAGTTCCTCAAAGAGCGGTTCCATGAGGTATTTCATCTTTCCTTTGGCCATATCAGTCCTTAGTGTGCAAGAATACCCGAAGACAGTGGCTATTGCAAGCACTATTTACAAATTCTATTTTCCTTCGTTCAGCGACTGTTTGAAAATATTTACTCATGGTTCAAATGCCTGTTGCCTGAAACCTGAGGCCTAAAGTGTCTTAAATTTCTTGCTCCTAAGACAGTCAACAAGATTTCACGGTTGTTCAAGTTCCCTCAGGGAAAGGGCAAGCCAGCTTGTCAGGGTGAGCAGCACGCCGAGGACGACAATACCGAACCTGAAACTGAGTAGATCTCCTGAGAAGCCGAGAAGATTGGGGATTAATCCCGTTCCAAAAAGAGTACCCAATGGCACTATGAGACCAATGGCCATGCTGATTGTTCCTCTGGTAAAGAGTTTTGCCATGCACACAAACGCTATGGGCATGATACCGGTTATGAAAATTGCCTGAAGAAAGAGCGCTACACCTACAAAAGTGGCAGAAGCTATGCCGAGAATAATCGTGAACAGACCGGAAATGACCATCAGGATAAACATGATCTTTCTGAGATTAAACCGGTCGACGAGGAAACCACAGACAATTGCGACTCCAATCCCCCCGAACCGCGATATTCCAAGTAAGCTGTTGGCGTACCCGATGCTGAGGAACAACTCTTTTGTGAGATAAAGGGGCAGAACATAATAGATTCCCATATTGGCTCCCATCACAACCGACATGACAATAACCATCGTCCAGAAAGACTTCCTTGTCATAAGGCCTTTGAAAACCGCCTTGTAGGGCTGGACAATTTTCAACTCGTCGCCGATGAAGGCGAAAAGTACAAGAATCACAACAAAAGCAACACCAAGTATGCCGAAAATGCCTCTCCAGCTCAAATAGTGGAGAAAAAAGAGTACAATGAAGGGAACACTGAAAATGCTGATACTTGCGGCGGAGTCATACAGGGAGATTGCCTTACCCCAATTTCGTTCGACATAGTGTTCCCGTATTAACGGCATAATTGCCGGCATATAGATTCCCGCGGCAAAACCGTTCAGGAATACGACAAGATAGAACGCCGAAAAAGCCTTTACGAAGGGAGCGAAGAAAGATGTACAGGCTGATATAGCAAACGAGAGAAGAATAGCTTTCTTAAATCCCATCCTGCCCGAGTAGAAGCCGGAGAGGGTCATCGCGAATCCGTATCCTATGGATTGAAAAATGAAGATGCTGGTGGCCCTGGCGTGGGATACCAGGAATTCATCTTCTATGAGCGGCAGGATGGGGGAGAATATTATTCTTCCGCTGAAATTGAGAAACCAGAGGGACCAGAGCAAAAGCAGGAATCCGAGGGCCTTGCCTTTAAGTTCCGGATAACGTTGCATGACAATAACGTAACTTGCCGGCACAGGCCATTTCAATATATTTCTCATCAGGATACTGCCATGAACCACAGCTTGAAGACAGCCACTGAACACCGGAGGCTGTCATTGTCAGCCGGGGAGAAGTTTGGAGGTACCTCTCTACGGTGTGCTCAGTGAGATGTCAGCTGATTGCGCGGTCTCTTTTTTCGACAATGAAAATACTGCACAGAACAGCAGTGATGGCCATTATGGCAGAGAGCGCGAAGGCCGATTGGTAACTCCCGGTCCGGTCAAAAATCAGGCCGGTTCCGTATGCCCAGAATCCGCCGCCCAGAAAATGAACAGTGTTGACCACACCGGAGAGAACCCCGATGTATCTGAAGCCATAGAGTTTTCCCATCAGCATGGGTGCGAGTGGGGCGGTGACGAGCTGTGTGAAGCCAAAGAGAAGGGCATACACATAGAGGGACGTAACGTTCTTGTAATTCATAATAAATAAATGGAGCGCGAAACGCAGGAGAAACGTGACAAAGATGGGAATTTTTGAACCTATCCTGTCAGCGACGGGTCCGGTAATGATGACGCCGACCATGCTCATGAGGCCGAACCAACCCATCATCTTCCCGGCCGTGAGAGAAGAAACCCCGTAATCAGTGGCAAAATTGATGAAATGAGTTGTAGTAAAAAAGTCCCCGCTGCCACAGATAAACATGATCACTAAGAAAAGCCAGAAAGACCGGGTTTTTGCCGCTCCTCGAAGCCCGATGCTTGCCGGTTCCCGGGAGGCTGAAGATATTTTCATTGATGTTTTTTCTATTTTTTCCCGTGTTCCGAGAAACGGTTTCATGTTAAGATGATAAGGGTCTCCCTTTATAACAAAGAAAGCGATCAAAGTGTCTACCGCAAGGATAATCAATCCCAGAAAAAGAAAAGAGCTTCTCCATCCATACGATGTTGCGGTGAAGCTCAAAACAGGCACCAGAATAAAGGCTCCTATTGATGTGCCGGCAAGAGAAATACTGAGTGCCAAACCGCGCCATTTCTCGAACCACTTACTCACAACTGTTGAGACAAGAGGAATCCCGAGGCCCGCAGGACCTGCGGCTGCCAGTAATCCGTAAGAAAAGAAAAACTGAACGAATGTCTGCACAAAAGATGTGAGGACAAATCCCGCGGAGATAAAAAGAGCAGAAATGATGATAATCCACTTCGGCCCGAAGCGGTCATAGAGCTTGCCCACCACGGTCAGCGCGATTGCGAAGATTGTCATGTTGACCATAAACACGAGAGAAACAGCGCTTCTACTCCAGCCGAATTCCCTGATGATCGGTTTAAACATAACACCGAGGGCGTATGAAGCACCCGAGTTGATGAAGAGCATGATAAATGAAGCGGCAACTATATACCAGGGAAAATAAACCGTATTCCGCGAAGATATTTGCATCTGTTCAGAGCCTCCACATCCGGACTATTTTGCCGGGTTATGTTCAGTTTTCGGAAATCAGAGAAAGATGATGTACCGCACTGATTCAGAAAGTATATCACAGAGACTTGTGATGAGAAAGTGGAGGATATGTACAGGTAGTCTACGGAACATAATTTTTTTTCGTGCGGTAAAAGATTGCTTGATACACACATAAGAAAATATTTCGCTTATGGAATCATATAAGAATATGAAATCTCATGCCGGTGAAGAGAAACTCAAACGGAGTGGATAGATCAGGAAATAGATTTACATTTCCCCCCATCTCTCTGTCTGACCGCACTCAGTCTTCATAATAATCATCT
>CAZXVZ010000259.1:0-3500 GCA_964644085.1 uncultured Syntrophus sp.
TAATGATGTGCTTAATCGTGGCGAGGACATCCGGTTTTGCAATCATCAACGCGCAGAAGAGACCATGCTTCCACCCTCCTCCGCTTGCCATCTCATTAAATCTTCCACGTTCCATAGACTCCAATTTTGCATCGATCCCCACCTGGCTTAGATAACCCTGTATTGCTTCCATTTCCCGGGTGCGATCAGGCGTTCCCCAGAAGTAAAGGGTTGTTTTCAATCCATTGGGATAGCCTGCTTCAGCCAGCAACTTCTTTGCCTTTGCAGGATCATACGGATAGCCAGTCACTGTGGTGTTGTAGGCCCAGGAACCAGGGACTGCGGCCTGATTTTGAGCGCGAAAATATCCTTGTCCGAGAGTCTTTCCAATCGCTTGTGTGTCGATGGCATGGGATACCGCTTGCCGTACCTTCACGTTGGCAAAAGGAGAATCCGGGTTTATACTATCCCCGGCAAGAAAAGGCTGGGGGCCGAGGGGCAGTTGCTCAATTTTGTACGAACCCTCTGTCTCCAATGCTTTGCTGTCCTTTGGGGATGGATTGTGGAGTATATCAATCTCTCCCTTCTTAAATGCGAGAAGAGCCGTCGTCATATCAGCGAAAGAGACTATTTCCAGACCATCGAGATACGGTCTCCCTTTTTGCCAGTAGTTCTCGTTCCGCACATACTTGACGACAACGTCCTTCATCCAGGAACTGAATTTAAAAGGACCGGTACCCACGGGGTTCTTTTCGCACCATTCCTGTCCCTTTGCTTCAAAGGCTTTCTTGGATATCATCCGTCCAGCGTCTACCGCTAGATCACCAATGATAATATTGTCGAACTCCGAAAGGTTCAGCCGAACCGTATACGGGTCGATTATGTCGACGGACTTAACGTTTTTTAACTCGGCGCGCTTCGAAGCCCTGTACTGGTCAAGATTCCATTTTACCACCTCTGCGTTGAAATCGCTGCCGTCGTGAAACTTCACTCCTTTTCGGAGGGTGATGATGATGTTCTTGGCGGATGCATTGGCTTTCCAGCCCGTAGCAAGTCGAGGAACAAGCGCAAACTTCTCATCATACCGGAAGAGTGTTTCTATACACGGGTCAGCAGCATAACCGTCGGTAACTCCAGCCATCGCCGGAGGATAGCCGAGGCACACGATCGGCGCGCTCTGAGATATGCGTATCGTTCCACCATACTGAGGGTTTTGGCTCGCAGGAGACGGCGCAGCAGCTTCACAACCCAAGGGGACAGTGCACAAGGCTAATAGCGACACTACAATGAGCATCCCGAGCATAGTTTTGGACAAGAGTGATGATTTCATAAGACCCCCTTTTCTTGATTGTGTGATAAGCGGTTCTCCTGAAGCCCCCATTTCTGCTAGCCGAGTGTATGAAGATCGATCTTACTTAATTTCTCGGCGCCTGTTTCCGTTATCAGATACGTATAACCCATACCGACAGACTCACCACCGAGTTTTCTCATGACAGGCGGGTGCATGGCCAAAGTCATGCCTGGTTTCAATACCGTTTCGTTCGATTCAGTGATGGACCAGAAATCGATAACATCGAGACCGATGGCGTGTCCGGGACGCAGAGGGGAGAGAAAAGAATGTGCTTCGACCGTTTTTACCAAAACACTGTAGAGATCACCAACACGCGTGCCTGGACGGAGCAGGGCAACCCCAGCCTTTGTGGCCTCTTCGGACACGGCTACGAGTTCACGGACCGATGGTGAATATTTTCCGACCGGGAGGCATACCGGTAGCTGGGCATAGTACCCTTCGCAGGACGGAGTTATTTCCAGAAATAAGGTACCCTGGTCTTCGAGTTTATCACCGCATGGGCTCCACCACATATTCATATTTGTGCCGTCTGCATCGATGAGCTCCATAGAGTATTCACTACCCATCTCGTAAATCTTCTTCTTCACTGTCCCATAAATCTCGTAGTCACTCAGTCCTGGTCGAATCATATCCAGCAACATGGTGCAGACTTCATCGGCAATGAAAGCGGCCCTTCGTATTTTGTCGATTTCCTCAGCGCTTTTTACCGGCCGCAATTGTGCAAAAATCCAGGTTGCATCAACGACTCTGTCATGGAAGATCTTTTCCAGGGCACTATATACCGGCACAGAAATTTCCGTCATTCCCACAATACCAATGCTATTGCCTCGGTCAAAACGTTTCAGTTCGTTTTTTATACCCTCCAGGGGATCAGCGACGGGTGTAAACTGGAGCAGGTCAACAACAGGACCGATCCCGCGCAGTTTCGGGGATGCCGTTTGAGCAGGACCGGTGAAAAATACAGGCGCACCCTCAAGAGGGAAAATCACATGTCCTCCATTTCCAAGGTTCGTTATATACCGTACATTCCCTCGGCTGAAGTAGTCAGACCGCCCTGCAATGAGAAGACAGTCAAGACTATTCTTGCCCATAACCTCTCTGATGGCTTCGTAACGTCGTAAAAATTCCTGGGCTGAAATGCTCATTGTTTGAACCTCCAAGGCATTTTACTGAATGAATGCTATAGCTATTATTATACAAGCGAAGGGTGTTTTGTCAAGTTTGGTAAGGCCCTTTCAGATTTCTCCCTGTTGAGGCCGGTCTACTTTCGGCGGTACTATATTGGATAGTTTTTTTATTGTTTCTTCGAAAAAGCATTCTTTTTTCCCAATCCTCCCATCTCCCTAAACCTGAAAACTACCCCCTGCCTTTACTTCATGTAGGTTACCTTATGTATATTTACCTCTTCATATTTTGATTTGCCATAATTGCAAATAAATAGCAGACAACAAAAATGTATTTTACTCGACATTTTCAATGACAGAACTGGATTTTCACCTCGATCATTGTTTCGCCTTGTGTAGCATTAACCGATATATCTAATCGTTCAACGGCAAGCTCTGGGATGAGTTGCTCAACAGAGAGAAATCTTCACAACCCTTATTGAAGGACGGATACTGGTTCAAAACCGGAGAAATGAGTATAACATGCTCAGGCCCCACAGGTCTCTCGGATGCAAACCGCCTGTGCCCGAAACAAGGGCGCCACACCTGACACGTATTCTGGTAAAAGATCAAAAAACAGAAAATCTAACTCTAAAGGTGGTACAATGATTGGGGGTAGGTCATCTTGCCTCATCGGGAAAGCCGGTTCTCAACTATGAAATACGGATTATCGGTGAGAACGACAACGATGTCCTTCTCGGTGAGGTCGGTGAGATTGTCGGTAAGAGCGAAGCCATGACCGTCGGATACGGGCAGATGCCTGAAGCTACAACGGAAAAGCTCAAAAATGACTGGCTCCATACTGGTGACCTGCAGACGGCTACATCTATATCGTTGAGAGGAAAAGGGACATAATCATCTCAGGAGGAGTTAATGTTTATCCCCGTGAGATCGAAGAGATACTCTACAAAAACTCCGCTGTCACAGAAACTTCCGTCATAGGGATACCTGACGGACAAAGACCCGGATCGAGGCATTTTTAGAAATGATTGCGTAGAGAGGAGACC
>CAZXVZ010000260.1:0-3479 GCA_964644085.1 uncultured Syntrophus sp.
GATGCGTTTCCGGAATAAAAACGGCACATGTCACTATCTGGAAATGGTCGGAAAAACCATAAAAGAAAAATCAGGGGAGCCAATCATCGTAACAAACGCACGGGACATCACGGCGCGCAGAAACGCTGCATTTGAGTTAGAGCAAAGTTACCTACGATTAAATAAAACATTGACAGCAACAATCCAGGCAATGGTTGCCGCCGTGGAGGCGCGAGACCCATACACGGCCGGCCACCAGAGGCGTGTCGCGGAACTCGCCGGCGCTATAGCCCGAAAGATGGGACTATCCATTGATAAAATAGAAAGTGTAAAGCTGGCAGCCGCTATTCATGATCTTGGAAAAATATCTATACCTGCAGAAATCCTGAGCACACCCCGTAAACTTACAGGCATTGAATTCAATATTATTTAAACTCATTCTTCAACAGGATATGATATTTTAAAAGACATAGAATTTCCCTGGCCTATAGCTCAAATCGTCCTTCAGCACCATGAAAGACTGGACGGTTCAGGATATCCTTCCGGCCTTAAAGATAATGAAATGCTTCTGGAAGCAAAAATTATAACTGTGGCAGATATCATCAAGGCTATTTCTTCCTTTCGCCCCTACAGACCGGCTCTGGGAATCGACGTGGCGCTTGCGGAAGTGGAGAAAAATACGGGAATTCTCTACGACACAAAAACTGCCGAAATATGCATTCAATTATTCAGGGAAAAAGGGGTTACCTTCGAATAGACAGACAATAATCAGGCGCATTCATTCAATTATCTCTAAAAAAAGCCACCTGATCACTGTTTCAGGTAAAATATTTTTTCGTCATTCCCTGACTGCTTCGATAAATTTTTTCACAAGGGAAGGATCAAATTGCGTCCCCGCGCATTTATTCAGTTCCGCCAGTGCCTCGTTCTTTGACATCGCCAGCCGGTGGGGGCGATCACTCGTCATTGATATGTAGGCGTCAACTATGGCGATTACTCTGCTTTCGAGAGGGATTTCATTTCCTTTTAGACCAAGCGGGTAACCGTTGCCGTTCCACCATTCGTGGTGTTTTAAAATAAAATCAGAAACATGGGCAAGGTCCGGCGCGGACTGGGCGATGCGGTGACCCACGTCGGAGTGTTTTTGGATTTCGATAAATTCTTCCGCCGTGAGACGACCGGGTTTGTGAAGTATGTCCTCGTGCACGCTTATATTACCCACGTCGTGAAATTGTGAGGCCAAAATAAGATCGCGTATTCTCCTTTTACTGATACCCGCAGCCTCTGCCAGAATTACTGCGAGTTTCGAAAAGCGCACCGATGACCGTTTATCCAGCACGCCTTTTACTTCCACAGAATTAATAAGGTTCTTGACAATAAGATTGCGGGCGTTCTGACTGCTGTACAGCTTCTCTTTGTACATATTGTTGTCGGCTTCCCGATAAAGTTCCGCCATGCTTTGATTTGGATTGTCGCGGATCGCGAAACCGGTTGCGATACTGAGCGGTAAAAGTGTATTCTTTCTATTATAAACAGCAATAGCACGTTTAATTCGGTGGCAAATATTTTCTACCTTAGATCTGGGGCTATTAGGAAGAATTGTGGCAAATTCATCGCCCCCCACCCTTGCCACAACATCTCCTTCACGAAAACATTTCCTTATTACTCTTGATGCCGCAATGAGGAGCTGGTCGCCTTTGTCGTGTCCGAGAGTATCATTGATAAGTTTAAGCCCGTCAATATCAAACACAATCAGGCCCACGAGCTCAAAACGGCTATTATCGAGGCGATGCATCTCCTCCTCAAAATATACCCGGTTGTAAAGACCTGTAAGAGAATCGTGGAGACTGAGATATTTCAGCTTTTCCTCCGTCTTTTTCAGGTTTGTAATGTCCTTTGAAACAACTGCAACATATTTGACTTTGTTCGTATTTACTTTCATGATAGGACTCATAGTGCGGAGAGCGTAGCGCTCAATCTTTCTGTCTTTGTATTCATATCGACAAGATGTACCAGTCTTAAAAACCTTGCTCACGTAGTTCTCAAATTCCCGTGTATCGTTTGTATCATGAAAATCACCATAGCGCTTGCCGATAATTTTTTTCTCTGTTGTTTTCAGCCGCGTCAACACCCTCCCATTGACGAACTGGTACCGGCAATCTTTGTCAATCATGTAGACCGAATCATCGGTAGACTCTATAAGGGAACGGTATTTTTCTTCACTTATTTTTGTCCTTGTTTCTCCTTCAATTATTTCTGTAATATTTAGGAAAGAAATAATTGTTTTCTCTGTACCGTGAATTAAACCCTTCGTCGCTATGACTTCTTTTATTCTTCCCTTTCTGTCAAAGAACTTAACTTCATAATGTCTCGAAACATTCTTTTTCTGATTTGCGATAAAGACTTCATATTCCACGTTTTTGGAAGGATCACTATTGGCTATGAATGCAGTCCATTTTTTCCTTCCTTCAAGCTCTTTTCTCGAATAGCCGGAAAGTTTTTCAAATTCCCGGTTCGCAAGAAATATCTTTCCATCTCTGCCAACAATGACAGTCGCTATCCTGATTGACTTGAGTAAGGTGTTGTTAATATTGATATCTTCGCTGGATTGGTTTTTTCGGTTGAGTTCAGGTAAGGACTTTCTCATATACTTTTTTCTACCCACCCTAGATACCGGGTCCTGCAAATATGGCCTAAGTACATTATATACAATCTGCAATGTATAGCAACAAAATCATTATTTCATTGTCAATTCAATATTCAGATTCCCAAACCCTGCTTCTCGGGCTTTACCTCCCTGTCTTCCTGAGTCTAGGCTTTCAAACATAAATAATGTCTAAGGACGAGTCCGTCACTCTCTGAAGTCCGTCCTGCCTGACAATAAAATCGACCTCAATACCTACAGTCCCTTCACCGGGTATGATAAACTTCGGTTCAAAAGCGAAGACCATACCCTCTTTCAATATGGTTTTGTGTCTTTGTGTAATAACAGGCAGTTCATTGATTTCCAGACCAAGGCCGTGGCCGGCAAAGCTTACCTGTCCTTCTCCATGGCCCATAAAAAAATCTTCAAGCTTTGCTTTTTTCACCCGGTCAAGGGCCCTGTGAAAAATTTCTCTCGTGTCTGTTCCTTCCTTTACGAATCCCATAGTTTCTTCCACAATGTCGCGGGAAACCTGATAGCCTTTCAGGAAAATTTCCTTCAGCCACCCCACCGCGTAGATCCTCGTTTCATCCGTTATATAGCCGTTATATCCGCCGCCGTAGTCAACGATAACAGGGGAACCCTTCGTGATTTTTTGTACTGACGCTCCCTGAGCTATGGCGTGTGTTACACCAAAACCCGCCATCGGTACATCAGAGTGGGAGTGGACGGTAGTTGAACGGCCGTGACCGACATAACCACACATCATTTCCTGATTGAGCCCCCTCATCCTGAGAAATCCCTGATGTCCGGCTTTTCTTCCTTCTGCAACAATCGCGGCCTCGATGTCGATTTC
>CAZXVZ010000261.1:0-3461 GCA_964644085.1 uncultured Syntrophus sp.
AAAAGGGGATATCAGGCTCAATCTGTTTCCTGACAGAGCCCCTCTGACGGTACTCAATTTTGTCAACTTGTCGAAACGGGGTTATTATAACGGCCTTAAATTTCACAGGGTCATAGCCGATTTTATGATACAGGGAGGGTGTCCTCTCGGTACGGGTACCGGTGGTCCTGGTTACAAATTCAAGGATGAGTTTTCCGGCGATCTGAGACACAGCAAGCCAGGGATGCTTTCAATGGCAAACGCTGGCCCGGGTACAAACGGGAGCCAGTTTTTCATCACCCATGTCCCTACCCCGTGGCTTGACGACAAACACAGCATCTTTGGAGAAGTGCTTGAAGACAAAGATCAGCAGGTGGTGAACAGCATTCGCCAGGGTGATTCTATAAACTCCATTACAATAGAAGGAGATCATGGAGCCCTTGCCGATGCATATAAAGATCAGCTTGATCAATGGAACGCCGCGCTGGAATCGAAAGGCAAATAACTTCTCGTAACATCCCCTTCACCCTATCCTCTCCCCAAGGGGCGAGGGAGCCAGGGATAGGCATTTATCCCGATTATTTCATTCGAACCGGTATCGGATTACCTTTTGAAAACCGTCGAGAGGCGAGAAAGCTTGGTCTTTTGCCTCAAGGCAAAAGTTTCGAATTCGAGTGGGAGCATAGAACAGTCCGCACAGCGGACAAGAAGGGGTGGCTCCATCGGGCTTATGCCCGTGGAGGGGGCGACGCAAGCCCCTGTAATTGCAGCCGCTGGAGCTTGAGGGAGCGTGTTTTCAAGGGGTAACCGGATACCGGTTGGCAATAACGCATTATTTTAAGCTATTTTATTCTTTTAACAGGTAGTCACAGTAATCCGGTTGTCCCGGAGAGAATATCCGTAATTCCTGACCCGTTGCTTTGAGCATCTCGCTGGGCCGGCAATCTTTGATAGCTGCCGCGAGCATAAGGCCCGACGTCGTCGCGCCTGACACCCCATGGAGAATGCTTGCTCCACAGAGATGCAGATTTCTGATCTCCGAAAACTGCTTGAAGGCAAAGGGCCCTATCTGCCAGATACTCTTTTCCGTGCCGTAACAGGCCCCCCGGGTGGATCTCACGTAGTGGTCGCTGGTAAGGGGCGTTCCCAGTTCACTGAAGAGAATATGGCCGGTGATTCCGGGAATTATCCGCTCCAGTGATTTGAGCATTGCCGCGGTCAGCTTTTCTTTCAGCTTCAGATATTCTTTCGGCCTCTTTCCGGGTATTGTGCCTTCATAGGCGCTGAATACGTCGTAGGTCATGAGTCTGACGACCTCAATAGTGTGATGGCCGTTCCTGAAACCGGAAGGATCTTTGATGCTGGTTATACCAAAAAAAATCCCCGGTAATTCGTCATCGACCGACGCGGGATTCTGAGCACGGATAAAAAGGGATTCAAAATTGCTGTCCGGAACATACCAGTAGTTGCCGGAATCCATGCCTATTGATTCAAGATTAAGATCAGTGGCAAGAAAGAGGGTAAGCGCGGCTATTGAATACCGTGTCCGGTCCAGCTTTCGCCTGAGGCCCCCGCTGAGGTTTTCACGCCCTGCCAGCAGGTTGTAGGTAATATGCGGGGAAGCATTCGATATTATCCTTCCGGCGCGAAGATCATTTCCCCCCGCAAGGCGGACCCCGACGGCCCAGCGCCGTGAGCCTCTTTTTTCTATTAATATTTTCTCGACCTCCGTTGAAGTCCTTATGTCGCTGCCTTCTTCGCGAAGACCCCTGATCAGTGCCTCCGGAATGGCCCCTGCGCCTCCGAGAGGATAATAAGCCCCATCCATATAGTGTCCGGCCACGGACAAATGCATAATGAAGGGTATACGTGAAGGAGGGAGCCCGTGATCGCCGCATTGGATGGAGAGGAAGGCACGCAACAGCGGATCTGACACACGGTCCCGGAGTATGCGGTCAAGACTGTAAAGCCCGTATCGGCCCATGTTCCAGGTCCTGAAAGGAACAGTCACAAAATCGATGAAACTTTTCGTTTCGGGAATACACTGCATTTCCGCGCAAATCGTTTGGACAAGGGAAAAATACTCATTGATGCCTTTCCTTTCCGCGGGAAACCGTTCTGTGAAACGGGCAACCATTGCCTCTTTTCCCCGGGGGATATCAAATGTCTCGGTGCCGATTCGGACGTGTTCAAAACCCCGGGGATTCATCTCAAAAAAGGAGAGTTCGCCCCCGACGCCAAGCCCTTCGTAGATCATACGCAACGACCCGCCGGGGCCAAGCTGGCCCATATAATGGACACCGGGGCTGAAGCGATAGCCGCCGCGTTGAAAGCTGTGGCACAGTCCGCCGGGATGGCTGTGCTGCTCAAGGACAAGCACCCTCTCACCGGCCCGCGCGAGAGCAAGGCCTGCCGTGAGGCCGCCAGCGCCTGAACCGATTACAATTGTATCCGCGTCAAGCATCTAATTTCCTCATACGTCTTGAACACCCTAAAGTCTTGAACCATTGATCCATTGGCATTTCTTCATTAGGTTATTCTGAACGGGGAAGGTTGTCAACAAGGAATAAAAATTCTCCTTGAAATTGCGTCTCAATTGAGGGAGAATGTGTTAACAGGTAAGTACATTAAGCAATGAGTACCGGCGGGGAACTTTAAACACACCTAACAAAGGAGGGTAATAATGGGAATTTTATCGTGGATCGTCATGGGCTTAATCGTAGGCATTGTCGCAAAGCTGCTTATGCCGGGGAAAGATCCCGGAGGGTTTTTTATCACCATTCTGATAGGAATAGCAGGTGGTTTCCTGGGCGGATGGATCGGGTCTTTTTTCGGTATCGGCAAAGTCACAGGATTTAATTTGGTCAGTTTTTTGCTCGCTCTCGGCGGCGCAATTGTTTTATTGATTTTGTACCGGATAATTAAAAGATGATCACATTTGTTGCACTGTAGCCGAAGGGCACATAACTAATAATTGAGGAGGATTTTGTATGAAAACTGTTTTAATGATTGTTGCTGCACTATTTATCTGTTCGTCTCTGGTGTTCGCCGCGGCTCCAAAAACCTACCAGGTAACAGGGCCGGTTCTTGAGATTAAGGCCGACACAATCATTGTGGAAAAAGGCAAGGAAAAATGGGAAATAGCGAAGGATGCCGCCACGAAAGTAACGGGAGACCTGAAGGTAGGCTCCAAGGTCACCATCGAATACACGATGAAGGCCGTGACCGTTGAGGTGAAGGACGGCGCCAAGAAGGCTGAACCAAAAAAGGCTGAGCCTGCAACCCCGGCAGCACCCGCAAAAACTCCGGTAAAGAAATAGTCTTTTTAAAAGACGCATATATTAACTGTAGGGTCCTCTGTCAATAAAATGGCAGGGGACGCTCTTTTTTGACGTATATAGCAAACTGACTCCATAGAGTATATTGATAATTGACTAATTCCAATTCGCTATCAAAATGAAAGTTTACAAACAAGGAAAACC
>CAZXVZ010000262.1:0-666 GCA_964644085.1 uncultured Syntrophus sp.
CCATTGTGTTATGGCGAGTCATGAGTGACAGATTTTTGTCTTTGATCGCAAGACACCGTATGCCGTTCTTCTTTATCTCGCATATCCATTTCGGGTCATTATCAAGCCGTGAAAAGTAGTCACTGTCTGGTGCTATGCGATTAGGTTTGCATGGGAACAGGTATTTCATGGGTTTCCTCCTCTTGTACCTCGATTAGCTGATCTGCATTTACGCTAAAGCCGGTCTCGCATAAGTTTATGTATATGCGTTTCCATACGGGGTCATAAGCCGTATAAACAACCTTCTTGTAATGTCCATGCCCTATTCCACCGATTTGCTTAACCATGTCACCGGGTTTAATTTCAGATGCTTTCTTTTTCATACGTGAACTCCTTCCTCTATCAAGGCTTCCTCAAAAGCCTCTTGCATAAAGTGTTCTTTGGTTGTCTCCCGGTAAACATAGATTTTACTTACGATAGGACACCCGCCAAAAAATTCATAGCCTGTGATTTTGTTTCCTTCTTTGATTGGCTCAGCGTCGTCGTCACAATACCAGTCCCTAAGCCATTTGGTAAGTATGCGCCTTGCCTGTTCCTCGGTGTTCGCTCGTACCAGCTTCGTGTGGGTATATTCCTGATCTCCGTTGTACTCGGTAAATTCACATTCAAATAATTTCTTTTCTTTCT
>CAZXVZ010000262.1:676-3378 GCA_964644085.1 uncultured Syntrophus sp.
ACCGCCTCCATAACGTTCTTCATATAAGAATTTTAACGTTTTCATCTTACGCATCTTCATGGGTTTCCTCCTCGTCAATCTCTATTGATGGGTAATAATGAGCCTCGTCGTCCAATTCGTTAAATTCAGTTGGAAGGTCTTCTCTGTCATAATATGCGTCTATGTCTTTGAATCCCACTGCCTTCGCCCATTTATCGGCAACCTTCTTAGCTTTTGCCTCTGATCTGAAAATTTGTGGGTCTTCAACTATCCCTGAATTGACTTCTATAAATACAGATACTTTCATGGTACCCCCCCTATTTTGTTTTGATGCTCGGTTTATACTGCCTGATTATCCCTGCAAGCTGTTGCCTCACGTTGTCTAAGGCCGTGTAAAATTCCTCGGTATATCTCCGGGTAGGTTCTAACCACCGTTCCACTTCAAAGAACTGTGAGAATCTTTCCGCTCCCACTGAAGCAATCAGGTCTTTCAGCGAGTTTTCAGAGACGTCTTTTACTTTGATAACCATACGCTGATCTATATAGTTACCGTAGTTATCTCCTAATATGTTTGTGAGAGTTTCGCTGTTGTCCAGTGGTGTCTTTGAGTATTTCGCAAGCCATGTCAAGGTTAAATACATGCCGTTTGTGTCCGGGATTTTGACAGATGAATTGTACCCTTTTACTTTGATGATCTCGGCTCGTAACGGTTCCACTGTCTCGGTCACTTCTGAAGCGAGTACGTCAAGTTCGCTTTCCAGTGAGTCAAGCTGTTCCTTGATTTCCCTTATGCGAGTAGCTTTTTCCTGTAATTCCCTGTCTGCCTGTTGCAATACCGGCACTTTAGAAGCGGTTGCCTTTGGCTTCTCGGTTGTGGCTCCTGCCAATACGTCGTTGATATCGAATGCCTGTTGCTGTTTTAATTTCGTTACCGTTGCCATAGTGTTTCCTCCTATTTAGTTTTTTTGGGAATAAAAAAGGCCGGGAGTAAACCGGCCTTGATGCGATCTGTCTTGATGCGGTTAGTTCATGTATGTCTGTCTTTCATTGAGAAAGCTCACTGCTTCGGTGTATCTTGTAAGCGTTTCCCTTTCCAAAAACTTAAACCCGTTTCTGATAAACTCTTCTCCGTCTTTTACGGTTTTCAGTTGCGTAGCAAGCATAGCAAATATAGATTCTTGCAAGTTGGCCAAATTCCCTAAAACGTGTATGAGGTCTCTTATTTCCGTTACTTTTTCAAGGTCTTCCGTCGCTTCCCGTAGGTCTTCTTTAAATTTCTCCAATACGTTCTTTCTGGCTTCTTCTTCTGTTATCATGTGTTTCCTCCTTCATTTTTTTATACATAAGGCTGAAGCTGTAATGCTTTATTTCAGGCGGTAGAGATGCAAAGTCGTATTCGATGCCATTGTTAAAGGCTCTGGCTTTGATGCAACAACCTTGACCGATACCCATAGCGTCGGGGTCTATCTCGGCCAAAAGACAAGAGGTATGGCCGTCGTGGACTATTAAGGCCGGGCATAATACTCCGTGTCTCGGTATCGCATAAAGCCGTTGTGCTATGATGCAATTTTCAGCAAGGCAACAAAACCCGCATTGACAACATTTATGTGGAAATTCCATAGCGTCGGGTCTCCTTTCGGCCGGGGTGTTATCCCCGGCCAATGGTTTATTTGGTGTTACATGGCAAGGCGCATTTGTCGGGAGTCGGTCTTCAATTCCCTTTTCTGTGTGGTTGCTGTTTCGCTGTCAAGTCTCATTCTTCGTATGGTGTCGTCTGCGTCGGTTCCTATCTCGTGGCCGATTGTTCTTAATTCTGTCATGGCCTTGTTGGCTATGCTGTCACGTAGTAACCTGTCTTTGCGTAGGTCTTCCGGCATAACATAATTGAGCATTCCTTCAATCCGGGTCTTAACCTGTGTTATGGCCGGGTCTTCTTCAAAGTTCAGGGCGTCGATTACCGTTAAAACTTCCTGTACGTTGCCAATTAAGCTATCCCGAAAAACGGCTCCGGGCTTAGAAAGTCTTTCAACCATTCTGGCTACTGGGTAATAGATTTTTTCCCATAGTGCTTTGATCGCTTCGTTTTTCTGCCTGTCGGTTTCCTGTGAAAGTTCCACTTTCAGGGTTTCTATTTCTTCCATGTTCAGGTTTACCCTGAAGTCATTACTTGAAGGCACCGGGTAATATTTCACGCTAAAGTCAAATTTACTCCGTATCTGGTAGGTCTCCGGGTAGTCGGCCGGGTTGAACATACCGTTCAAGCGCGCTCTGGCTTCGTCGATCAAGGCCGGGTAAGAGTCAACAAAGCTATTAACCTGTTCATTCCAGAGGTCTTCATACTCTTTCATTTTGGCCTTGTAGGTGTTTAGCAGTGCCACTGGTAAAAGCCGGTCTCCGTTATCGCTCCAAGGTAACGTTACCGCGTAATGGTAGGCGCGCGCTTCGTTGATTATCCCTTGATAACGGCGCGTGGCTTCCTCTGCAATAAGGATTTTGTTGTACCTTCCCGCATTGTGCGCGTTGTGACTGTCTTCAATTTCTTTCGTTACCTTCTTGTCATGGCGTCTTGCTGTCCATGCTGACGTGTTGAACCTTACAATAATAGCTTTCTCTTGTATCATGGTATTTCCTCCTTATTTGATTGTTTTATGGGATTTCCGGGACTTGTAACCCGGCATTGGTTCATTAAACCGGGATTTCTCCCGGTTTACTCTGAATTATCC
>CAZXVZ010000263.1:0-3258 GCA_964644085.1 uncultured Syntrophus sp.
TTATATCATCGTTACCGCGCGTTGTTGCGGCGTCAATTTCATTGACGTAATCTTATCTATTATTGTTATTGGCAACTCAATGTTCACTGGCTTCGCAGGGATTTTCCGTCGGCCCCTGGATGCAGTTCACAGCCTTCGCCAGTATCCGTGCCAGTGAAGTCTTGCCGACACCTCTCGGCCCCGTGAACAGATAAGCATGGGGTATCTTGCCGGACCTGATAGAATTTTTCACGGTGGTGATAATGTGAGGCTGGCCGATTACATCATCAAATTTCTTCGGTCTCCACCTTCTCGCGATTACGGTATAACTCATGAAATAGCTCCAAGAGGAGAAAACCGTGAATAGTGAATAGTGAATAGTGAATAGTGAAAATCTGTAATCATAATATGTGATTTCAAATTTTGCATTTTACATTCTGCATTATATTAAGACCAGGCTGCCTGCGGCACACGGATTAGCTACTACCGCTGCTTCCTTCCGGACCTGACGGGGTTCATAACCTCAACGTTGCGCAGGGCCTGGTTTTCTTCAAGTATAATGGCGGAGAGAGAGGGATTTGAACCCTCGGAACGCGTTTTGGCACGTTCACACGATTTCCAGTCGTGCTCCTTCAGCCTCTCGGACATCTCTCCGGCGCCATTCTTTATACCACACTTTTTCTCCTCTACTCAAGGCAAGATTAAAGACGGTTGTTGCGCATATCAAGTCATCGGGTCGTGGAGTCGCGCGGCCGGTGTTTGAGGTCTGGCATCTCTTGTCCCGTGCTTCCCTGAAGCGGACTTCCTTTGGTCTTTTCACTATTTTCATTATTCACTATCTACTCCAATCTGTCTTCTGTTACAATACCGTGACTATGAGCTTCCTCCCTATTTCCAAAGAGGAAATGAAGAAAAGAGGCTGGGACAGCCTCGACGCAATCATTGTGAGCGGCGACGCCTATGTGGATCATCCGTCATACGGGGCTTCCGTGATCGGAAGGGTACTGGAAAA
Organism: uncultured Syntrophus sp.; assembly: GCA_964644085.1. GTDB lineage: Bacteria > Desulfobacterota > Syntrophorhabdia > Syntrophorhabdales > Syntrophorhabdaceae > PNOF01. Next base: position 992 of record CAZXVZ010000263.1, read on the forward strand.
GGCCGGCTATCGGGTGGGGATTATCGCCCAGCCGGATTGGAAAAACACAAATGACTTCAAACAACTGGGGAAGCCCGAGCTCTTTTTCGGTATCACCGCGGGCAATCTTGACTCAATGGTTTCAAACTACACGGCGCACAAAAAGCAAAGAAAAAAAGATGACTATTCACCGGGAGGCAAAGCGGGCGGGCGTCCCGACAGGGCAACAATAGTCTATGCCAACCGGATACGGGAGATCTTCAACAGTGTGCCGATAGTCATTGGAGGCATCGAGGCAAGCCTGAGAAGATTCGCCCATTACGACTGGTGGGACAACACGGTGCGAAGATCAATCCTCATCGACGCGAGGGCAGATATTCTCGTCTATGGTATGGGGGAAAGACAGATCGTCGAAATCGCGAAACGTCTTTCAGAAGGTCGTGACCTGACAGGAATCAGGGGAACGGTCGTTGTGCAAGGAGCAGAGACCAGAAGACCGAAAGACGTCCACTCTCCCCAGCCACCACACCTGAGTACGGACACCAGAGTGATGGACGATAGACGAGACAAAAGCAGCGCATCAGAGATAGGCCATGGGACGGAATCCTTTGGTGATTGTAATTTGGTTATTGGTAATTATGTACAAATCCCTTCCTATGAAGAGACAAAAGATAATACAAAGAAATTCAATGAAGCATTCAGGACTATATATAGAAATCAGGATCCTTTTTACGGAAAAACTATCGCGCAAAAACACGGCACCAGGTTTGTTGTTCAATATCCTCCGGCGTTACCTTTCACACCGGAAGAGCTTGACGCAATCTATGAACTCCCGTTTGTGAGAACACCACATCCCGTTTACGACAAAGATGGCGGCATACCCGGTTTTGAAACAGTCAAACTTTCCCTCATATCACATAGGGGGTGTCCAGGCCAGTGCAGTTTCTGTTCTCTCTCCATGCACCAGGGAAGGGTTGTCCAGTCAAGGACTGAAATATCCCTTGTGCGGGAGGCCCGCGCTCTGACAGAACAAAAAACATTTAAAGGGACTATTACCGATATCGGCGGGCCAACGGCAAATCTTTTCATGGCGCACTGCCCCGACTGGGACAATAAGGGCGCCTGTCTTCACAGGTCGTGCCTCACACCGGTGAAGTGCGGGAAACTGCGCCTGGGCTACCGGGAAAGCATAAAAGTTTACAATGCTATTATGAAGCTTCCGAAAATGAAACACCTCTTTATCGAAAGCGGCATCAGGTACGATCTGCTCGTTGATAAAAGGACCGATGAATATCTGAACCATATATGCAGGCATCATGTCAGTGGACAGATGAAAGTAGCGCCTGAACATTTCGTGGACCGTGTTCTGAACATTATGAACAAACCTTCCTTCTCATTTTATGAGCAATTTACTGACCGCTTTAAAAAAACAAACAAGCGCATCGGGAAAACCCAATTTCTTGTCCATTATTTTATCAGCGCCCATCCAGGATCAACGCTTGAGGACACACTTCAGCTTTCCCTTGCTCTTATGAAACATAAGATCTATCCCGAACAGATCCAGGATTTCATGCCCCTCCCGCTCACGGTCTCATGCGCGATGTATTATACCGGCAAACATCCTTTGACAGGCGAAACCGTCTGTTCCGCAAAGACGTTCCGCGAAAGAAAAATGCACCGGGCGCTCATTCAATATCGTCATCCGAAGAATAAAAAACTCGTCAGGGAAGCATTGTCACTGCTCCAGAGAGAGGACCTTATGGGGAAATTCCACTGCAACCGTTAAATAAAGTTGCTTTCATCATTGTCAATCGTTTAATATACATGCGCAGGAAATAGCCAACATTTCCTGTGGGCGCCTTATGCACAGGCATCGCAAGAAAGGCCGGCATGCGAACCGAACATTTCAAAACCTTCAAGCAGCGTTTTATGATTGCCATATCAGCTATATGTATAGTGTCTGTCTTTGCGGTCGGACAGTCGGAGGCCCGGCGGGAACTTACCGAAAAGGGAAAAGAATTGAAGGGTATTGCTTTTCATGAATTCTGGGAGAATGTTCGGATTGAAGGGAGAAAATGGGCCGGCGACAGACTATATATATCAAAAATTTCCTCAGGAAACTTTAAAGGATTTGACAAATACAGCGGCCTTTCGCCTGTCTGGGAAGCGTATCTGGTTAAATGCAGCGACATAATAGAAAAGATTGAACACGGCAAGATTCTTCTGTTTTGTAAAGGCAAAGTAAAAATCCTGCGGCAGGTGGAAAGCGGTATTATCGGAATGGAGGC
>CAZXVZ010000264.1:0-3245 GCA_964644085.1 uncultured Syntrophus sp.
ATAATTTTAATAAATTTCGGCTTATACCACTTTGCCATCAAACACTAAATAATAGCCCAATGGAACCCTACAATGCTCTGGATGGTTTCAGCACATTCCATAATAGTCTTCAGGATACGTTCCAAAGCGTGCTCCAGCGCCTCCATAGTAGACCATATGCAGTTTCTCAGATAGTTTTCCCGTATATATTCCCAGAGATGTTCTACAGGAATGAACTACCCCGCAGCAGAGCTGCGAGGTATCAAAACCCTTAGTAATAAAATAGTTCATAAACCCATGTATTTCATTAGAGCCTTTATCAAATTACCTTCTGAAAACCTACGTGAGGCGAGAAAGCTTTGCGTATCTTCCCTGAAGACCAAAGTCATGCCGCCAAAGGCGGCTTTAAACCTGTTCGAACATGGGTCCAGGAGGTTTCATCGGGCTTACGCCCTTGGGATTACTCCATAAGAAGAGAGAACAATACCACCTTCTCTCTTCTTATAGTTACGGACTAAAAAAGGAAACACTACTATCATCCGTTTTGTATTTCGCCTTTGAAGATCAAAAAAACCGTTTACTAAAAAATCACTACTTTTTGTATTTTTTGATCAAGTTCTGAGCTTCCTGATACATCTTGGTTCCTGGCAGCCCTCTTGCATCAAGCGCCTTAGCTTCTTTGTCGGCAAGCTCTTTCACCGGGGCGTAAAATTTATCCATCTCTTCTTTGGAAAAAGTGAAGAATTGTACTCCCTGTTTCCTGGCAATTTCCTTACCTTCGATATCCGCCTGTATGAATGCCTTATCAGTTTCCAAACCCCACCACTCTATGTTGTTTTCGAATATTTTTTGAATATCCTTAGGGAGTTTGTTCCAGGCATTAAGGTTCATTACTTTCCCGCCGCTGTGAGGTCTGTAGATATCCATCTGCGTTGCGTATTTTGCTACCTCACCCAATTTCATGCTCTTGAATGCTTCATAAGGTGATAAAGTCCCGTCTGCTATACCTTTCTGCAGGTTAACATATATTTCCGGTGTCGGCATATTCATACCTTCCACACCAAGTTTCGCGAGCACGCTCGTGAGATCCGCAATTGTTTTGATTCGCATCCCTTTCATGTCAGACAGCTGCCGAACAGGTTTTCTCGAGATGAGTTGGTAGTCTGTTCCTGAACTCCATGAAAGCACTTTGAGATCTTTATATTCCGCTTCAATTTCAGGAAACTTTGCCAGCATATCTTTAAATACACGCCGACCAACTTCCTGATTTGCCCCGTAAAAGAACACGAAACAGGATCGGGTGAAGTAATAGCCGCTCTTCGCGTAACCAGGAGATACAAAACCTATATCCGCAACTCCCTGGACCATTTCGTCGATGGCATCCCTGCTGCCTACAAGGGTGCCACCCCAGAAAGGCTTAATCTTTACACGACCGTTTGTCTCCTTTTCTATTTTTTCTATCCATCTCTTGTCAACCATACTGAAAGTGTGATCAGGCCCTACCGGCGAAGCATAGGTCAACTCAATGACTTTCCCCTGTTGAGCTTTGCATAAATCTACCAATGTGACCGTAATAACACAGACCAAAGCGAAAAAAATACCGATACATACTGTTCTTTTCATAACGAATCCTCCCTATTTTTTTATTTCATTCTATGGTGTAATATATCCTTCACATTCTGCCCATAACACTTGGCAGCCACAGGCTTATAGCCGGAATAAAAAGAAAAAGCGGCATTGTGATCAGCTCCATGTAGATATATGGCATGACACCCCTGTATACATCCTGAAGAGATACCTCGCCTTTCAAAATGCCTGTCACGACAAAACAGACCATGCCCACCGGCGGAGCAATAACTCCTATTTCCAGAAGACGCGCCATAATAACACCAAACCAGATTGGATCATAACCGAGAGTATTAACAACGAGTGGATAAAAGATGGGGATGGTAAGCACCTGGATGGAAGGTTCATCCATCAGGGCACCCATAATAAGATAAATGATTGTAACAACACAAATTATGACCCAGGAAGGTACTGGCAGCCCCCCCGCCCAGTTTCCAACAACCTGTGGGATAGTTGATTTCGCGCAAAAATAATTAAAAATAAAAGCACCGATGAGAATACCGTAAATGAAACCCGTTGTTCGAAGAGTATTCTTGAATGCTTCTTTTACTTTGGAAAAATCAAGTCTTCTCCTCAGGACTGCGAGTAAAGTTGATCCAGTGGCGCCAACCGCTCCAGCTTCCGTAGCCGTAAACCACCCTATTACCATTCCGCCAAAGATAAAACAAGCCAGAAAAATAATTTCCCAGCAATCTTTTACAGACATTAATCGTTCAATTAAGGAGGCTTTCTCGGTCTTTGGCCCAAGCTCCGGTTTTAACATACATTGAATGTAAATAGTCAACAAATATGACAATGCGGTAAGGATAGCAGGTATAAGAGCCGCCACAAAGAGCGTGCCTATGGAATTCTCAGTAAGAATTCCATACATGATGAACACGGCACTGGGGGGCAGTAATGCTCCAATCGTGCCACCGGCACACACCGAGCCGATTGAGAATTTTTGTTCATACCCCCGTTTCTTCATTTCAGGCAAAGCGACAAGTGTCATGGTCGCCGATGTAGCCATGGCAGACCCCGTGCACGCAGCAAATCCTGCGGCCGCTATGATGGTAGACATTGCAAGACCGCCCTTAAAGTGTCCAAACCATTTTGCCGCTACTTTAAAAAGGTCTGATCCGAATCCGGCTGCCAGGATAATATTTGCCATGAAAAGAAATAGAGGAAGCACAGCAAGTGAATAACTCGACATAATATCGAAAGGCACAGTGGCCATTTTAATAAATGCTGCCGAAAAGGGGAAAAGAAAACACATTCCAATGAAGCCGACAAGCCCCATGCAAAAACCAATTGGCATGCCGAGAGCAAGCAAGAGAAAAAGAACAATAAAACCGAGGATACCTATCTCTACAGGCGTCATTTTTCTCCGCCTCCTTTAATCAGGGCCGATATGTGATGCACAAGTCTAAAGATGAGGAGAAACAACATCAGAATGAGAGCAATCACCCAAACCATCCTGAAAGGTATCACCGGAACTTTGAGTACATCTGTCGTTTCTTCCCCGCCCCATTTTTTCATAATCATAAACACGGCTGCACAAAGCAGTGTGAACCAGTAAAAAAAGTTAAGCATTCCCAGGAAGCTTTCAACGGCTGATCTGACTCTTCCTTTAAGTCTCTCTATGGCTATATCGGCTCTCA
>CAZXVZ010000265.1:0-3220 GCA_964644085.1 uncultured Syntrophus sp.
TTTATCAGGGGTCTTTGCCGCAGGCTTATCTGTGGGTTTTTCAACAGATTTTGTGGTCTTCGCGGGAGTTTTTCCAGCAGGTTTTTTTACCGGCGCGTCCTTGGCCTTGGGAGCTTCTTTTGCTTCCAGCAACTCTACATCGAAAAGCAGAGTGGCATTCGGTCCGATGGTATCTTCAGCTCCTTCTTCCCCATACGCGAGTTTTGACGGGATAAAGAACTGATACTTGGAACCTACTTTCATGAGTGTGATGGCTTCTGTAAAGCCGGGTATCATATTCTGCAACTGAAAAGTGGTCGGTTCGTTTCTCTTATATGAACTGTCGAACTCGGTTCCGTCAATGCCTGTGACACGGTAATGGACTGTTATGGTGTCTGTGTTTTTTGCTGTTTTCCCTGTTCCTTCTGTTACGACTTTGTACTGAAGTCCGCTCGGCCGGGTAACTACACCTTCCTTCTTTGCGTTTTCAGCGAGGAACTGTTCGCCTTCCTTCAGGTTTTTCTCTGCCAGTGCCTTTCGGGCTTCAGCTTTTTTCGTCACCAGTTCCTGTTGCATGGCCATGAATACTTCTGCCATCTGTTCATCGGTGAGGAGTATTTTTTCTCCTGATAGGACATCTTTGATGCCTCGCGCTACCAGATCAGGATTGGCATCGATTGAGTCACGTTTCATGGACTTGCCGATAGTTACACCGAGAGAATAGCTGACCTTATCCTTTTGATCTTTCAGCGGGCCTGCCTCATCGGCAATAACCAATCCCGCGGAAAAGAGGATGATACAAACCGTGAATAATAATTTTTTCATAATACCTCCAGGAAGTTGAAAAGTGAGAGGATATTACCAGATAACCCCTGTCCTGTCAAAAAAACCATTCATCAATATCTTTTTTCGAATAATGCAAAACAATAATGCCAAAAAAATTGACAGTTCACGCTTTCGTGTGGAACACTAAAAGGGCTATGGCAGACAATTTGACGCCTTCAGGATATGTTTTAAAAAATATCTTTGTCCGTGATTATGTCCTCAGTTTTATCGCGTTTTTCTGTTTTCTTGCGGCGGGACACTCCCTGACGCCGACAGTTCCAATCTATCTCCACAGGTTACATACCGTTGAAGGAGAAATAGGCGTCCTTGTTGGAGCCTATGGAATAGCGTCGCTTATGTCCAGGTTTCTTGCTGGGAGACTTTTATGTAAATATTCTGAGAGGCTGGTTATGCTGTGGGGTGCCGGGTTGTTCATCCTCGGTTTTCTTGCACTGATTCTGTTTAAACCTTTCTGGCCCTTTTTTATTACCCGGCTTGTTCAGGGACTCGCTTTCGCGTGCTTTGACACCGCAGCTATTGCGTATGTTATCAGGATTATCCCTCTGGCAAACCGCGCGCAGGCTATCAGTTACCTCCTCGTCGCATCACCTCTTTCTTCCGCTGTTGTTGCTTCGCTCAGCGTTTTCATCGTTAACGAGTATAGTTTTGCCGTCCTCCTCTTAGGTTGCACCGGGTTGTCGTTCTGTACTTTCCTTTTTTCGTTGAATTTGAAAAAAGATGGGTCCGTGAGGCCCGTAGAGGCTTCTGTTGCCAGGGGTCGGCTCTTTTTTGAACGGAAAATCATTGCCCCCGCTGTAGTCAGTTTCCTATTTAGTTTTTGCTGGGGAGGACTCGGTGCCTTTTTTCCCCTCTATGCTATCCGGTGCGGGGTAGAAAACCCGGGTCATTTCTTTACCGCTATGGCTGTGGTACTCGTTGTGGCGCGTTTGCTGGGAGGGAGAATCCTTGATGTCTACAGCAAGGAAAGGATCATTCCCGCGGTTATTTCCACGGCAATTTGCGCTTTGGTGATACTCGCTTTTTCAAAAACCATTTTTATGTTCATCCTTGTGGGAATGCTCTGGGGAATAGGGGGCGGATTCCTGCCTCCCGTATTACTATCGTATGCGCTTGAATACGCGGGATCTTCTGATGGTACTACAGTGGGTACATACCAGGCTTTTATGGACTTTGGATTCGGTGTCGGCCCGGTCCTGGCGGGTATTATTGTCCCTGTCACGGGTTATCAGGTTCTGTTTCTCTGTCTGGCCTCCATCTGTATATTGAACTTTTGCTATTTTCAATTTTGTTTGAAGAATAGAAGCGGCGGCAGAGCGCAGTCAGCCTGAATACAGGGAAATATCAGAAATATTCTTATGCCGGAGAACGCAATTACCATTTCTAAAAAATATACAGGGGTTGACAGAGAAGAAGTTAGTTCCTATGTTAACGCTGATTGAGAATAGGATGACAAAATGAACAAAACAGAATTATTGATATCCTGAAAATTATTCAAATCAGAAACAGATAGTACTGCATAGGCAGTATTGGGGAAAAGATGGAACAAAAAGATTACTATGAGATTCTTGGAGTAGGCAAGGAAGCCTCCGCGAAGCAGATAAAAGAGGCGTACCGCAGTCTTGCTTTTCAATACCACCCGGACAGAAACAATGGCAGCGCCGGCGCTCTGGAACGCATGAAGCAGATTAACGAGGCATATGCCGTGCTCTCTGATCCGGCAAAGCGGAGTCGGTACGACGGTTTAAGGCAGACCTACGGTGGTTCGGCCTACGGCAGATTCCGTGACGGTTATTCCGAAGAGGACATATTCAGAGGATCTGACATCAATCAGATCCTCGATGAGTTGTCACGTGCATTCGGATTCAGGGGGTTTGAAGATATTTTCAAGGAAGCTTATGGCCCCAATTCGCGAACATTCGAATTCAGAAGAGGAAATATTTTTGGACGGGGTTTTGTGTGGTCCAGCGGTATGAAATGGGGAGTGCCAAATCAGAACGGGCAAAAAGGGATATTACCCTGGATTATGGGAAAGATTGCCGGATATGCCTTCAAAAAGATCACGGGAGCGCAGATACCGCAGGAACGGGACAGGTACGACCGTTTGACACTAACTTCAAGGCAGGCGGAGAAAGGCGGCAAGGTGCCTTACACGGACAAAGATACATTAAGAGATCTTCTTATTACCATACCGCCCGGTGTGACGCAGGGCCGCACGATTCGCTTACAGGGATTGGGACACAAAAACGGAGGTTCCTCAGCGCCTGGAGATCTCTATCTGAAAGTGGAAATTGAAAAGCCTTTTCTTGAAAAAATCAAAGATTTCCTCAAGGCATGATCGTTTATCAAACCTTGAAATAATGTAGATGTCCGCAGCCAGCAACTCCTGGTATTATTC
>CAZXVZ010000266.1:0-3208 GCA_964644085.1 uncultured Syntrophus sp.
TGTCGAGATTGAGAGATAACAGCAAATTATCAATTATATTAATGTCTTGAGTAAGCATTAAATGGCGGTAGCTTATTTTGAAGGTTAAAGGTGCGAGGTCAAAGGTCAAAGGTTCAGGGCAAGGGGTGTGATATTATTCCTAGCGTTAACCTTTTGCCTTGTGTTTAACCTCTAACCTTGGACTATAAATGATAGGGGAGGATGATATGTCTGATAAAGCCTTGCTTGTAGGAATCAACAAATACAAATTGCCGGGAAATGATCTCCAGGGATGTGTCAATGATGTGACCAACATGCGGCACATGCTGCTCACCTATTTTGGCTTCACGGTGAAGCAAATCCGTGTCATTGTAGATGAGCGAGCCACAAAGGCGAATATTATGAAGCGATTGGAATGGCTGGGGAAAGGCGCGAAACCCGGTGACCGTCTTGTTTTCCATTATTCCGGACACGGCTCACAGATCAGGGATCGCGAGGGAGATGAACTAAAAGACAGTCTCGATGAGATACTCTGTCCTCATGATATGGATTGGGATGGCACATATATTGTCGATGACGACCTCTGCAGAATATTTTCTAAAATTCCCAAAGGGGTAAATCTTGAGGTTTTCCTCGATAGCTGCCATTCCGGCACAGCCACACGAGAAGTGTCTTCAGCCGGAAACACTCCCGTTGATATCGGTATAAAACAAAGATATTTACAGCCACCGGTTGATATTCTCTGCCGCGAAGAAGATGACCTCCCGGTGAAGAGGCTGTTCAAGGTAAAACCGATGCCTGCTTTTCATGTTCTCTTCGCCGGATGCCGGGAAAACCAGACATCAGCAGATACCTGTATTAACGGATCGTACAATGGAGCGTTTACATACTATTTTTGTAAACATATGCGTGATACCAATGCCGCTCTTACCCGTTCTGAAGTTCTAAAACGTGTCCGGGCATCGCTGAGATTTAACAAGTATGATCAGGTTCCGCAGCTTGAATGTTCAGGGGAGAAGATGAAGAAGAGGGTGCTGGAATAGGCACGGAGCGGAGAAGTTGTAAATCGCTCCCGTCCAGCGAAGACAGGTGAGTCTTAGGTCGTGAGTAGATGTTTTTGAAACGGTAAGTGTCATAGAAGATACCAGAAATAGGTGTGGGATCTAAAAATGCTTATGTTGAAAAATAGGATATTAATTGCTAAAATACTACAATGAGTGTTGAAATACCCAGAAAAAGACTCCTTGAAAACGTTAAAATTCGTCTCTCTGAAGCCCCGGTTACCATTCTTCTGGGAGCGAGGCAGACAGGGAAAACCACGCTCGCTCAAATGGTGGCAAGGCAATTCGAACCTGTTCGATTTTTTGATCTCGAGGTTGCCGCTGACCGCATCTCACTTGCCGTTACTCCTGAAAAGGTTTTGTCTGAGGTCATCGGTCTCGTTATTCTTGATGAAGTGCAGCGCATGCCGGCTTTGTTTGAAATACTCAGGCCATTGGCTGATCGTCCAGATTCACCCGCACGGTTCTTATTGCTGGGCAGCGCATCACCTGACCTGGTAAGAGGAACGTCTGAGACACTGGCGGGCCGAGCACTGACACTCCAGATACCAGGTTTCACACTTGACGAGGTGGGTGCCGCCAAACAAGATGATCTCTGGTTGCGCGGATCGTTTCCACGTTCTTTCCTGGCTGCAGATGAATCAGCCAGTTTGAGATGGCGGGAATCTTTCATCGACACCTTTCTGGAGCGCGACATACCGAATCTTGGGATTCGTACCCCATCTGAAACATTGCGGAGATTCTGGAGCATGTTAAGTCACTTTCACGGGCAGATATGGAATGCCTCGGAGCTTGCCCGGTCGTTGGGAGCAAATGAAAAGACAGCGCGACACTATCTTGATATATTGGCCGGGGCTTACATGATCAGGGTATTACCGGCTTGGCACGAGAATATAGGCAAACGACAGGTAAAATCTTCGAAGGTATTCATTAGGGACAGCGGGCTTTTGCATGCCATTCTGGGAATCCGTACAAAGGCCCAACTCCAATCTCATCCCCGCTATGGTGCTTCATGGGAAGGGTTTGCTCTTGAGCAGACGTTGGCACGTTTTAGTGACCGTCACGCGTGGTTCTGGTCTACACAACGTGGTGCAGAACTTGATCTTATGGTGCTGCATGAGGGGCAACGTATCGGGTTTGAATTTAAGTGTGCTGACGCGCCGGGTATGACTCGTTCTCTGGGGATTGCGCTTACAGATCTCAAACTGAATCAGATTTTTGTGGTCTATCCGGGCAGCAATCGTTATCCGCTTGCAGATCGAGTGGAGGCAATTCCTCTCTCATATATACCATGCTTGTATATGTGACAATGGAGCGTTTACATACTATTTTTGTAAACATATGCGTGATACCAATGCCGCTCTTACCCGTTCTGAAGTTCTAAAACGTGTCCGGGCATCGCTGAGATTTAACAAGTATGATCAGGTTCCGCAGCTTGAATGTTCAGCGGAGAAGATGAAGAAGAGGGTGCTGGAATAATCCCGCTGTCTGTAGCTACGCTCACAACAAAAAATGTAGTTTCAGTCCTACAAAAAATGGGGGATTCTTGTGGGACACGGTTAAGAGCATATCAAGAAAAGCAAGTGTTTCCAAGTGATTGTGACGAAATCCTGCCGCGGTATAAATCTTGCAAAACTGACAATCCAGAGAAACCCTGCGACAGGCGTAAATGCCGCATAGTATACCTAGAAGGGGTGTCAACGCAGTATTGATGGAGATTATTGATGCCTGTTATTAATGTTAAAAATAGTATTACCCTCCATGTCAAAAGAGAAGTTCTCCGTTGTTTTGTAGAAAAACTCAGGCCAATCATGATCGCAGGGTCGGTCAAAAAAGGAGGTATTTTATGTTTAGAGAATTAAAGAAATTACTGGTGCTCCCCTGTATACTCCTCCTGAGCGTCGCTGTCATGGCTGAACCGGCACCCGTGATATCGACACCAATGCTGTCGTTCAATCCGCACGGCGTTTATGTCTATGTTCCTTCATCCGGATTAATAGATACTGTTGCTACCGGTTTAAGCGATTTTACAAAACCGGATATCAATCCGGCACAAACTGACCTTGTTTTTGTCGATAACGGCACTATCAAGGTTTATAATATCGCATCAAAGGTGACGACAACAGTCCCGGGGGTGACAGCCCTAAATGGCAGTGAAGGCGGAAATG
>CAZXVZ010000267.1:0-3195 GCA_964644085.1 uncultured Syntrophus sp.
AAAATATTGGCGCTGCGAATATTGGTTGAGCATATGCTGTTTTCATTAACTTTAGATTATGATTTTATCATAAATCATGATATTGTCGCATTTTTTCTGTGAAGTTTAATAGCTTTTATTTGTCCTGTGCATTTATATTTTTTTAAAATACTCACTTTTTCGATACAGGATGAATCTACTACTGCCGGCAATTATGTGCACGATGAATAATCATTTATCTAACCAACCCGGTCTTCTTTTCTAAAGATAAAAAAGATAACAATTTGGAAAAATTATTGCGTCGTAATTTTCATGGCAATTGTGTATAATGGTGGAGATTTTATAAACCTGAATATCAAAAATTCAATGGAGGTATAGATCATGAAGTTTTTTATTGATACGGCAAACATTGAGGAGATAAAAAAAGGCATTGAGATGGGACTGGTCGACGGCGTCACCACGAACCCGTCACTCCTCTCAAAAGAAAAAAAAGACCCTCAAAAGGTCATGGAAGAAATATTGCAGACTGTGGAGGGCCCCGTAAGTCTTGAAGTGACAGCAAAAGATTCAACGGGTATGTGTGAAGAAGCGCGAAAGCTGGCGGCGCTTGGCAGTAATGCCGTCATCAAGATTCCCATGACGGAAGAAGGCATGAAGGCAGTCCGCACCCTCTCCCAGGAAGGTATCAAGACGAATGTAACCCTCATATTTCAGCCATTACAGGCGCTTATCGCGGCAAAGGCCGGCGCGTCGTATGTGAGTCCATTCATCGGCAGGCTTGACGATATCGCGCAAAAAGGCATGACTATCGTTGATGATATCTGCAACATATTTTTCAACTATGGATTTGAGACAGAAGTAATCGTGGCGAGCATAAGAAATCCTGTCCATGTCCTTGAGGCAGCGCTTATCGGCGCTGACATTGCAACCATTCCATTCAATGTCCTTAAACAGCTCATGAACCATCCTCTGACCGACATCGGCCTCGAACGGTTTCTGAAGGATTGGGAAAATCTGCAAAAAACAAAGTAAGGCGCCCTCCCCTCAATCCCCTCCCCTCAAGGGAGGGGGAGAATATTGTTCTTTTGACGCTGTATATGGTATATGCTACATTTATTCTTTTATTATAAAGAACGCATTGCAATAAGGAGGTCCTATGAAAGTACATGCCATTATCGAAAAGGATGACGCGGGCTATTATGTTGCCGAAGTACCGGCTTTCCCAGGCTGTCTTTCACAGGGCCGTACATATGATGAGGCAATTGCAAACATTAAAGAAGCTATTCAGGGCTGGCTTGAAATGATGGAATCCAAGGAACCAATCGATACCGAACGGCTTGTTGAAATAGCCATATGACGCCCACAAAACTGAAATTGTGCTCCGGTCGTGAAACCATGCGCAAGTTTGAACGGGCGGGCTGGATGGTTGCTCGCACAAAAGGCTCTCACGTAATGATGATAAAGTCAGGATATCTGTGGACGCTATCAATTCCCCAACACGATGAACTGGGACCCGGCTTACTCCATAAATTGCTACGTCAGGCTGGTCTCACAGAAGAAGAGTTTAATAAACTGTAAACACCATTAGTTTACCGTAGAAAAAAGCTGCCAATAGTCAATTAAAGGGACTGGGTATTACAGATTTTTTCGGTTGTCCATGGAGCTTTTGATGGTAAGAGGATCGATGTAGACAATATCGCCGCCGACGGGAATACCTGAGGCAATCCGCGTGATGGTCACGTTGTGGGATTTTAGGATTTCGCCAATATAGTGCGCTGTTGTGTTCCCTTCGATATTGAGGTTCGTGGCGACAATCACTTCCTGTATGCCTTCGCTGACCACCCGCGCTTCGAGCTCTTTTATTCTTATTTCGTCAGGGCCTATCCCTTCGATGGGGTTTATTACACCATGCAGGATATGATAGCGAAGATGCCCCGGATTGGCCGATTCGATGACCATCATGTGGGAAGGCTCTTCGACAACGCAGATCACGTTTTTGTCCCTGCGTTCATCGCGGCATATTACGCAGGGGTCGCCGTCGGTAATATTGAAGCAGACGCTGCACAACCGTATTTTTTCTTTGATGTCCGTGAGGCTCCTTGAGAGTTCCGTGACGTAACTGCTTTTCGCGTTCAGGAGAAAGAAGGCCAGTCTCGTTGCCGTCTTGCGGCCAATCCCCGGCAGTCTCGTGAGATTTTCAATGAGCCTTTCAATGGGTTCCGGATAGAACACGTTTACATCCCGAAGGGGAGCTGCATACCGCCTGTTACTTTCGACATCTCCTCCTGCGCCATCTCCCTCGATCTGTCAAGGCCTTCATTGACCGCGGCGAGGATCAGATCTTCGAGGAGTTCCTTGTCCTTTTCAGCCCAGATTTCATCGGCAATTTTTATGGAGAGCACTTCCTGCTTGCCGTTCACAGTGGAGGTAACCATACCGCCGCCGGCCTGCCCTTCGACGGTCTTCTCCGCCAGCTCTTCCTGAATTTTCATAAGGCGTTCCTGCATCTTTTTCGCCTGCTGCATGATTTGCCCTAATCCTTTTGACATAAAACCTCCCTTAGAGATTGAATAACGATTCCGCTTCCTTAACGTATTCCTCAAGGACATCTTTCTTTTTTTCGACACCTTCTAAAACGTTGATCGCCATTTCTTTTCCGAAATATTCTTTGAGCAGTCTTTTGATTTCCTCAAGCTCATTTTTGACAAAAGTACTGTATTTCCTGTCGAGATTGAGCGTGACACCGTCGCCTTCTACTTTCAGTTCCATTGATTCAAATATTCCGCCTATAAACGGTTTTTTCTTCTTCAGATATTCAACAAATCCTTCCGCATCAGGATCGCTTCCTGTTGACAGTGGCATCGTTTCCGGTTTTGCCGTTTCTCCCTGCGCCGTTTCCGTCCTCGTTGCTCCTGCCTGATGCTTCTCCCGCACAACGGAGGGAGCGTCAGAAACAGTCTTATAAAGGTTCGCGCTACTTTCAGAGGCCACATGCGCGGTTTGCCCGCTATTTTTCTCAAGACCGTCAAGGATCTTTTCCACGTCCCGCAGTTTTGATATATTGTAAAGATTAATATAGATTGTCTCCAACGATACTTTCGGAAAGGGGCCCCTGAGCAGGTCCTCCGATTTCAGCAGATAGTCAAGCATGTTCTGGATTTCGTAATATTCGATATTGCCCAGCATCCGGCCCGTTCTCTCATATTCTTCCTCGCT
>CAZXVZ010000268.1:0-3189 GCA_964644085.1 uncultured Syntrophus sp.
GATATCCTGTTCCGTTTAATCTTTCGTGATGTTGCTGAATGATCTGGGCAATAGGCCAGGGGAACTGTATGTCCCTCAGGATTTCATACCCGATCTGAGCATGGGTTTTGACGAGGTCGTATTCGGATTGCGTTAATTTGCGCGGTCTCGTGAGGATTTCAGCGGGTATTGATATTTTTCCAACATCATGTATGATACCGGCCATCCGGATACAATCTACCGTTTCTTTTGAAAGATTCATTTCTTTAGCTATAGATCTCGCAAGACTCGCTACCCGTTTTTGGTGGCCTGCCGTGTAAGGGTCCCGCATTTCTACTGCCATAACAATGACGTCTATGATGCCGCCCGTCGCTTTTCTCAGTTTTGCGAGAGTCATTTTTAATGACTGTTCATATTGTTTGCGCTGGGTGACGTCCCGAACAATTGTCTGGAGATACGTTTCCCCTCTTAATTCAATTGAATTGAGACTTACTTCAGCATCAAAGACTGTTCCGTCCAGTCTGCTGTGTTTCCACTCAAAAGCATGTGATTTGCCGGACAACGCTGTTTGTATGATCTCCATAGTTTTTTCCTGGGAGTTTCTGCCGTCGGGCTGTGTGAGTGGTGAAAATATATAAGGGGTTTTTCCGATAATGTCTTGTCTGGTACACCCGAAAATGGTGAGTGCTTTTTCATTACAGTCAATAAATATATTTGTCGACATGAGCAATATAGCGTCGTTTATATTATCAAAAAGGGTGTGATACTCTGCTTCACTGTCCCGGATCGCGTTAGAAGCGAACTTGCGATCGGTGATATTCTCGACAGTGCCTTCATAATAAAGAGTGTTGCCCAATTCGTCTTTCACGGTCGCCGCGTTTTCCGTAATCCAGATTATGGTACCGTTTTTTTGGTAAGCTTCAGCCTCAAAATTGTACGCGACACCCTCTGTCTCTAATAAATGTTGAAAATCCTCCCGACTCCCGGGTTTGACATAATAGCCCGGGTTGTTTTGTGGCAAGGATTGGATCATATCTTCAGGAGAATCGTATCCAAACATTCTTGCCATGGCAGGATTGACGCTCAAAAACGTTCCTTCAGCGTCCATCTGAAAAATACCTTCAACGGTGTTTTCAAAAATAGTCCGGTATTTCCTTTCACTCGCTATTCTTTGGATGACATTACCAACCTGCATAGCTATATTTTCCAATGTTTTTCTTTTCTCAACGGGGATTTCCTGTAATTTGTGAGATGAGACCACAATATAGCCAACAGTGTTTTCCTTTGACTTTATCGGTGCAATACCAAAACATAAAAGTTTCTCTTCATTATCCGGTAAGTGTGTCTTCGGTATGGAAGCATAGTGTCCTGATTTTCCATCTATGACTTCGCGTATTATTTGAGAATTGATTTTCATTGTTGTAACCTTCCTGATAAATGAATCTGAAAGGTTTTCCGTTAATGCGAGTTTAAAAACCCCGGTTGAACTTTCACAGAGATAAATTCCCCCCGAATCCGCGCCTGTTGCTTTGACCGCTGTTTTCATACAAACAGATAAGGCTTCTTCAAGAGTAGACACACTTGTAAGGGCAAGGGTCAGATCATGCTGGAGAGACATCTCTTCTTCAGACAGCCTCCTGGCTGTTACATCATTTAAAAAATAGAGATGCGCGGGTTTTCCTTCCCATAGAAATTTTGTTCCCCGTATCTCAAGCCACAGCAAATCGCCATTTTTTCTGACCATGCGAAAAGAATATTCATCGGGTTCTTCACCCCGAATCCTTCTATCATAACGCTCGAGCATCGCTTCACGATCATCGGGATGCACTAAAAACGGAAATGGTTTATCCAGAATCTCTTCCACTTCATAACCGGTCACTTCGGATACTATTTTGTTTACAAACCGCAGTTTTCCATCCTGTACCACAAGAATTCCCTCTTTTGAGGTGTCAACGAGAAGACGGTATTTTTTTTCCGACACCCGAAGTTCCTCCTCCGCGCTTTTTTGTTCGGTTATGTCTCTTAAGAATACCAGAGATGCCGGTTCACCCTGATACTGTATGTTAGTGGCAGATGTTTCAATACAAATGACATCATCATTCTTTTTTATGCCCTTGAATGCGTAGCGGGAGGGTGCGGCTTCACCCATCTGACGCTTTCTGTTGAAATCTGTTACCAGGCAAAGATCGTCAGGATGTACGGTAACTGGGTGTGTTTTTCCGATAATTTGCAAAAGTTGCGTCAGGCGGGAAATTAATAATATTGGATAACCATTGCTCAGGTTGCACGCTTCCTTCGGGGGTTTTATTTGACCGTAATTTGAGGATTGCCTTTGAATGCCCCTTGGGCGATACCTTATTTCTCTTAGGAGATATTTTTTTTGATACGGTACTTAACGAAGCTGATTCTGATGAATTGCCGCCAGGACGTCTTTTTTTTCTACATCTTTCATGGAAAGTACTCCCTAAGAAAGATTTTGTGTCATAACACCCACAATCGATCATGCCGGATAAAGTCCGGCGGAAGGGAAAATTTTTCGTTATTCCCGCCCCTGATAGTAATCATTGTATCATGTTTTATTGCATCGTTAACTATTTTTTAATAGTGTGCTGCCGTGCGCTTAAACCCCGTATGTATTGAAAACATTGAAGCTATGTGATATGTTGTTGAAAAAGGAGGAATAAATGCCGTCAAATACGAAAAAAACTGAACTTCGCAGGAAGAAAAAGAAAACAAGTCAGGCAAAAAAAAGGAAAAAAATAATGTCAAAAATGTCTACCCCTGCCTTTGACATTCATGTAAATAGGAATGAGTAACAAATCATTAAGATATGAAATAGGGCCGATCAGACCCCCCAATGAAGCATATAGCCTTCTTATAAGATTTACCCGGAATTGCCCCTGGAACAGGTGTGCCTTTTGCCATATCTATAAGGAAAGAAAATTTGAACGGAGAAAGCTGGAAGATATCATAGCGGATATTAATACGATAAAAGCGATTTGTGATGATATCGAGCGGACATCGGCAGAAAAGGGCTACGGTGGCAGAATAACCGAATCTTTTGTTGAAGATATTTTTTCAAGTTATATTATTAACGAGTGTTACAAGAGTGTTGCCGTCTGGATGTATTTTGGCGGAAAAAACGTTTTCATTCAGGATGCCAAAGATCGGAAGAGCGTCGTGTAGGGAAAGAGTGTAGGATAGGGTGTA
>CAZXVZ010000269.1:0-3177 GCA_964644085.1 uncultured Syntrophus sp.
CCGGCAGCAGCACGTGAAAAGTTGGTCCCTTTCCATCCTCGCTTTCTACCACATTCTTGCCGTTGTGGGCTTCGATGATGGATTTGCTGTGGTAGAGGCCGATGCCCATGCCCCGACTCTTTGTTGTCTGAAAAGGGCGAAACAAAGAATTTTTTATAAAATCCCGGGACATGCCGCAGCCGTTGTCCGTGACTTTACATTCGATCCATTTGTTACGGTTAAAGGTTTCGATCCTGATGAATCCTCCGTCGTTTGTCGCTTCCTTCGCGTTCAGGAGGAGATTAACGAGTACCTTTTGGAATTGTTCGCTGTCTGCAATGACCCGTGGAAGCGGGCTTTGCTTAAATTCTATTGCGGCGCCGGTTGTGGTTCTCATTTCATCCACCACCTTTGAAATAATCTCATTCACATCGACTTCCGATTTCTTTAGTTCAAGCTTTTGACTTAAAGACGACAACCGTGTGCACATATTGTTTATCTTGCTCAGACTTTGAGAAAAGCTTTTCAACGCGTCAGCCCTGAACTCCGGGTTATCGAAGTGAACCGGCAGGTTTTGCATGGTAAGGGAGATTTTTGAAGCGACGTTCTTCAGATCATGAATGAAAAAGGCTGACATAGCCTGAAAAGCCTCCATCTCTTTCGCCTTCCGCAGTCGCTCGCCGAGCATCAGGTTATAGAGGTTTGAGGCCGCCTGGTCGGCCATGGTTTTGAGGAGATCGAAATCCTCAGTCGTAAAGGAGGTATCATCCCTGCCGACACGATCACCGACAGTCATGATGCCCAGTACTTTCCCGGAGGCAACGAGGGGTATGGCATGCTGGATACGCGTCTGTTCGAAGAATTTTTCGGGGAAGCCTTCTTCTCCTTTCAATCCGTTAACCCGGTAATTGTAGTCAATGGGATAATTATCTTCACTGTTGTGGCGCAATATCTGGAGCACAAGCGGTTCAACGGCGGCAAGCTCCTGAAATTTCCCTTCAGCGAAAACGGTGGAACCTGCCATGATGACTTTTTCACCCGCCTCATCCGCGAGCCAGATAGTTACCGAAAGCGTATCGAACGTTCTCGACACAATGCGGGACACGATGTTGCAGAGGTCTACAATGTCGATTACATTTGCCGTATTCTCTGTAAAGGAGGCCCACTCTTTTCGATAATCGTAATAAGGCCTCCTGAAGTGCCTGACAAGCAACCTTCTCGTATATCTCTTCAAGCGATCTGAAAGGAGAAGCACGGCAAGCCCGAGGAAAGCCAGGAAGACAAGGAAAAAAGTGTACGTGCCTCCTTCGGTGAACCCGAAATATAGGCTTAGGCGGGCAACGATACCGACGCCGATGAGATAGAGACCGACAATAAGTATTGTAAGCGAATTATACAAAAACGTTGTGGATACATAGAAATCTGTTTCAAGGCTGCGTGAGCGCCAGAGTGCCCGTAACAGGCATACATCCATTACCAGCAGCACACCGGCGATGAAAATCAAAGCTGATGGATCCATTGAACGAAATAACAATGCCTGAGAGCTGAAATAAATTCTCGCCGCGAACATGCTCCCCACACCAATGACAACAAATTTTATCTGCCAGCGGACCCTGCCGGCGGAAATCCTCAGTGTCTTTTCAAGATTCATCAATATGAAAACCGAGCTGAGCAGAAAGAGCAACTCAAAGAAAAAGCCGGACCATCCGAACGCGATAATCAGCCTCTTATCGCTGGTTAAGGCCAGTTCCGGGATAAAAAATCCTGCTCGAAAAACAACGGTCAGGAGAACAGGCAGAATGAAAGCGGCCATCACCCCCCATATCCATTTCTGGAGCACCTCACGGAAATTGCTGCGCGCGTAAATGAGGCTGAAAAGCATCCATATTCCGGGGAGAAATGAAGCTATCAGGAAACGCGCCCGTTGCCAGAAGATGATTGTATCCGGTGGTCCGGCGATGGGCGAAAACCCTATCAACAGGGCTTCAATTGCCAGTAAAATCAAGCCGCCGGCCAATACCCTGTGGACGAAGGAGCGCGGATCGCGGTAGAGAACGATATACGCCACGAACAGCGTCGCGGCTGCAGCACAGGTGGAAAGAATGTGAGAGAAACTCATCATTTCGAGGAAGACCTTTTTGTCCATTTTCTGAATGCCCAGATTTCAAGGCCGAGGATCAAGAGACCCGGAATGTAGAAGACAAATCCTCCGGAATGGTGCAGCCAGCTCTCTGTCAGGAATCGTATATCAACATACGTCGCGAGGAGGGTAATTGTTACGATCCTGATGCCGTTTTTGAATACAGTGATGGGAAAAACAGAGAGGACCAGGATTATCTGTTTCCATCCCCGGTCGAGAAAAAGATGTGCTGCCAGGGTCCCCGTTACTATGAGAGCAAGGCTCGAACGGATGCCGCTGCACTCCTTGGCAACTTCGATGGCAACTCCAGGAAGGTAGAAAAAGAACCCTTCCCGGTAATAGGGAACACCCAAAATACCAAAAAGGATATTTGTTGCCTCCGTGGAAGCGACCTGAAGGGAGTAGATGAAACCATCCAGGATCACGAGCGGGATAGGGATCATGAAGGCGAGAAAGAGCAGGGGGAAACGAGCCTTCTGAAAAGATTTCGCGCCGAAGAGAAACACAAAAGCACCGACAAAAGCGAGCAGCGCTGAAAACGCCAGAAAAGAAGTCCTGATATTGAGACTTAAAGGTAGCAGGCCCGTAATGCCTGCCACATAGAGAGCCACTCCGCAAGCCGCCAAAGGTACCCCCAATCGGGGCAGGAATTTGGCGTTACTAAAGATTGCGTTCTTTCGCCAGTAAAACAACATGGCGCTCATAAAAGGAACTACAAGAATATGGTCGTAGTAATCGGTTCTGGCTCCAAAGCCGAAAAAGACCTCCCGAAGGGGAATAGAGAGCATCAGCGCTGTTACGGCCATGCTCAGCGCGAAGAGGGCCTTTCTGAGATCGATCCACTTTTTCGATTGTTGGACAGGAGTATCTTTGGTATCTGTAGTCATTGTCTTGATCTCAACGTAATATTTTGCTGCATGGTGTTTCTTCTATATCTGAAACGGTCCTGATGATATCTTATGATCAGTAATGCGTCAAAGGAGCTTTGCCTATCGGAAAAACATTGAATCCAAAAGAGTAAATGCGGTTGTGATCCAGGAGATTACGGCCGTCAAAAA
>CAZXVZ010000270.1:0-3159 GCA_964644085.1 uncultured Syntrophus sp.
AGGCATCAGAGCTGTTGCCCAGCGCAAAGATCGCGCTCACGATGAGGAATATCTTGAAGTCTTTACGTAGTCTCATATTCCGGAGACTGAATTTGTAGACACCAGAAAGACCTTGTAGTCTTCTTATGTCCTTCACAAATACTATGAGAAGTATAACTCCGGCTACAGAGGGAATAATAGCTAGGAAAAAAATGAACCTGAGCTTCTGGTCAAACATTTGAAGAAGGAGAAGGGCCACAAGAGGACCAACCAATGCGCCCATTGTGTCTAGGGCTCGATGAAATCCGAATACCCTTCCCCTGCAGGATGCGTCACAACTTTCCGTGAGCAGGGCATCGCGGGCCGATGTCCGTATGCCTTTCCCGAAACGGTCAGAAAACCTCCCGCCCATTACCATAGACCAGTGAACTGACATAGACATAATGAGCTTTGAAAGAGCTGAAAGCCCATACCCAGCGACCATAAAGGGTTTTCTTCTCTGATATTTATCGGAAAACCAGCCCGAAATGACACGCAAGATACTGGCTGTTGATTCGGCAACACCTTCAATGAGCCCGACGATGGTCACCGGCGCTCCCAGGACCGTAGTCAGAAAGATGGGCACAACAGGATAAATCATCTCAGACGCGATGTCGTTAAAAAAACTGACAAGGCTGATGACAACTACGTTTTTGGTAATCCCTTCCGTTGCTTTTCGTATCAGGGAAATCACAGGCTCATTCTATGATAGGAAAAGCGATAAATCAATAAGTGCGGGTTTTTGTATTTTGCCAAACAATGTAAAAACGCGTGTTTTGCGGTCAACTATTGAATTATTTCAGAAATTGCCTCTGCGTGTTTTGTAAGATATCATTAGCTTTGAAATACTTACTCAACATATTATTATATGGCTTTAAAGGTTTGTGCAACTCACTGTATGAAAAAAATGGAATATTAAAAGTGTAAAAAATCCGCTCCTTCCGATTGCTTTTCAAGATTGTCATGCCTGACTTGATCCCGTACCCCTTAAGCACCGCTCTTGTTGGTAAAGGTATGTGATTGGCAACATTTTTTTGCTATCTGCAAAAGTGGGGCATTGGCAAGTAAACCGGATTTTGTAATCCCCGGTATTGTGTTGAGGAAAAAGTTCGTTATTGCCTCGGTTGTCAATGTTTTTTACAATCGCCATTGTTGGTGGATATCTGGTGGATTGGCTGATATACTATAATCAAGAGATAGTTTGGGAGGTGAAGTGTGTCTATATTCCGAGTATGCGGATGAGTTACCTGAGTTGATCCTAACGCGCCGACAGTTAGCCGGCGCACACTCAGGTTTGTTGATGGAACACAAGTCGCGGTTACCAACCTTCATGAAATCATGGCGGAACTCTATTCTGTCGGTAAAAAGCCAAATAAAGAAACCATGGAAGAAATAATTGCCGGGCTGGAAGCAATGGGTAATTATATTCCATCATCAGAGCCTATAAGGAGAGAATATAGAAATGCCCTATTAAAAGAGTATGAAGAGTATGTTGAAGTGTGCGCCAGGGAGCAGCAAAAAATACATTCTCATTAAGAAATATGCATGGTTTTGAAGCGGTATAATTTGAAAATTGTGTAATGCTCTTTTTGTCTTGTATATGCTCCTTATCTTGAATTATGATTATTAAAAACCAAAGCCGGTTTTGTCAGAAACTTACGTTATATCCTGATCCCAAAATAGAGCAGAAATTGCACTCTCAGCTATTAATATCCCTGAGCCACTCCTCAATTTTCGCTTTAATAGCGTCCCGGACAGTCCTTATCTGTGCGAGTTTCTCTTCTTGAGTTCCGACGAATGACGATGGATCTGCAAAACTCCAGTGTATCTGCGCTGTCAACAAACCGGGGAAGAGCGGGCATTGTTCGGCGCTAGCCGCATCGCAGACCGTAATAACATAAGCAAACAGCTCCCCTCTTTTAAAAAGGTCAAAGGCACTCTTTGTCTGATTTTGTGAGATATCAATGCCTATCTCTTTCATAACTTCTACTGCAAGAGGGTTCAGTTTCCCGGGTTCGAGCCCCGCGCTCATTACTTCGAAACGGTCTCCCGCAAGAGCTTTAAGAAATGCCTCTGCCATCTGACTTCGGGCGCTGTTGTGGACACAAACGAACAAAACTCTTTTTTTATCTGTCATATCATCCTCCCTTCTTAATCTTTGCAATTCAAATAGCAAACCCCGGTCGGTGTCTCAAGCGCATATGGGAAGTATTTCTTCTTGAACCAGAGTGCGAGATGGACAAGATTGATGAGCACCGGGACCTCAACTAATGGACCGATAACGGCGGCGAATGCCTGCCCTGAATTGATGCCGAAGACAGCTACGGCCACTGCAATGGCAAGCTCGAAGTTGTTTGACGCGGCAGTAAAAGAGAGTGTTGCTGCCTGACCGTAGTGTGCCTTCGCCTTCGTGCTCATGTAAAAGGATACAAGAAACATTATTACAAAATACATCAGGAGGGGAATAGCGATTCTCACAACATCAAGGGGTATCTTCACGATATATTCACCCTTGAGGGAAAACATGACGAGAATCGTGAAGAGCAATGCGATGAGGGTGATGGGGCTGATTTTTGGAATGAATCGTTCTTGGTACCATTTTTTATCTTTGACATTTATCAGAATAAATCTTGTTATAACACCCGCGATAAAAGGAATGCCGAGATATATAAAAACGCTCTTGGCGATCTGACCGATTGTAATATCGACAACAACACCTGTAAGCCCGAGCATTGGTGGAAGTACCGTTATGAAGATGTAAGCGTACACAGAAAAGAACAGTACCTGAAAAATCGAATTGAAGGCCACAAGGCCGGCGCAGTATTCTGTGTCACCTTTCGCGAGATCATTCCAGACAATCACCATGGCAATACAGCGTGCAAGTCCGATCATTATAAGACCGATCATATACTCCGGATATCCCCTCAAAAAAACAATGGCAAGAACAAACATGAGGATAGGCCCGACTATCCAGTTTTGAATGAGGGAGAGCAGAAGAACTCTCCAGTTCTTGAATACCTCACCGAGTTCTTCATATTTGACCTTTGCGAGAGGCGGGTACATCATGAGAATGAGGCCGATGGCGATGGGTATGTTGGTTGCCCCCGACTGAAATTGGTTCCAGAAATCAACAACACCAGG
>CAZXVZ010000271.1:0-3089 GCA_964644085.1 uncultured Syntrophus sp.
CATACGAGATAATGAGCGGTGACTGGAGTTCAGAGGTGTGCTCTTCCGATCTGTTTTGCAAGCAACTACGATGATGCGCACACAAGGATCGTCGTCGCGGGATTTGAAATCAGAAAAAATAACTTTGTCTTTCTCAACGCGGAAATAAACTTCTCTGACGGGCTCCAAGAGCTCATGAGCGGGCCTGTTGACAAGAAAGGCTTTGAGGAAATTCTCAAGGCATTTAAAGATGACACGGAACCACCTATGATTCTCGAGGAAATTTCTCCCGCCTACGCTGTTTATCTTATAGAAGAAGGCTCCAGACGATCAGGTAAATACAGGGATGAAATAAAATCCCTAAAAGCCTTTGCTGCGGGAATTCCCGAAGGCATACGCAAGGCTGACGAAATCTATACGCTCCCGATTCCTGATACAACCGAAGCAATTACAATTGAAAAAATATTCACACACGATGTGTTTGAACCTTTCTGTATAACCTGGGGTTCCATGGAAGAGGACATAAAAACATATAACAGCACAGGAGGGGGCGCAATTATCCTTCCTCCCTATATGGCAGAAGAGAAGAAGGGCGAATTTTTAAAAGAACTCATGAAACGCTACAATATGAAATCCGTCCTCCCATTCTTGAAGAGGTTGATTGAAGATTATGCCTATCTCTTTTACTGCAGGAAGGAATTCAGTTATTACAAAGGGCTTATGGAATATCTGAAAAATGCGAACGCGCCGGACGAGGCGCTTTCCTATTTCCTCAAAAAAACACTTAATGCGGGAGAGGAAAAACCACAGGAAAAACAACAGAACGGGGAGCTTATCATAAACCCCTATGGGTAAATTCATCGTCAAAGACTCATTTTACAACAAGGCAAAGAAGGATGGATTCCGGGCACGGAGCGCTTACAAACTCAAAGAAATTCAGGATAAATACCACCTCATAAAAAAAGGTGATAAGGTGCTCGATCTGGGATGCGCGCCGGGTAGTTTCCTGCAGGTATTATCAGGCATTGTTGGCGAAAGTGGTCTTGTGTTCGGTATTGACATTTTGCCTACTCTCAAATTACCAGCGAAAAACATTATCACCTTGCAATTGGATATCCGTGAGATTAACATACAAAATATTTTTTCAGATCTGTCTATTACCGCTTTCGATGCGGCTACCTGTGACATTGCACCCAGTTTGTCAGGCATCCGCGACGTCGACAATGCGAACATCGAAGACCTCTCGAAGACCGTCATGAAGACAGTCCGTGAAAGCCTGAAGCCGGGCGGGGCATTTATTTTCAAATCATTTTTTACCGACACATTGAAAGGTGTTACGCAGGAGCTGCAAAAAATGTTTCAAAGAGTAACTCTCTATAAACCCACGGCTTCACGAAGTGTCAGTTCTGAAGTCTATCTTATCTGCACAGGAAAAAAATAACAGTTTTTTGCCTATTTTTTCTGCTTCCAGAGCTTTAACGGCGCGGACCGCTGGTAGTGTAACATTTAGAGGTTATTGTCGGCCTTCAAAAATAGAATTAAACCATGTATTGAATTGTTGTTGCAGATTGTCCCATTTCTGTTCGAATACCTGTCTCTCACTCTTTAGATTGTTCATCAGCGTGTACACTTCGGCCTCACGTTTGGCCAGCTGTTCCTCAAGAGATGCTTTGGCGGCCTGAAATTCCTCTTCATCGCGCTTCCGTTCCCTGATTTCTCGTTCCAGTTTCTCCGACAGAAACTTTTTTTCGGTATCGCTACTGGCAAGTTGTTCCTCAAGAGATGCCTTGACCATCTGGAGCTCCTCCTCAAGACGTTTCCGTTCATTGATTTCTCGCTCCAGGTTCGCCGACAAAAACTTATTTTCGGCATTACTATTGGTCAACTGTTCCTCGAGAGAAGCCTTGACCTCGCGGGATTCTTCCTCCTGGCACCTTAACTGACCCAGTTGTTCTTCCAATTCTAGTTTAATTTTGTCAAGCTCGTTCAGCCGATTCTGCATTTCACCGATTTCTAAAACAAACTGACTTATCAGATTGGATTGAACATCTTGCATAAAAACCCCCTTATAGTAAGAAAAACGGCATATAACCCTTACCTAACGGGTTTATTTTCTGAGTATTCATATACGTTAATCCCATCAAAACCCTGAAAGAGCATGGTGATAGTTTCATGAACAGGAGGAGCTATAACTTCTTCCGTTACGAGCCTACCTATGTTATTTATCAGGCAATCCTGTTTTTGTCAATGGAAATCGGAGGCCAAATACGACCGGAGATCATATACCATATTCAACGATGTGACTGAGTTGCCAATGTTCTGAGATCATCATCACGCAACTCGATGTGAAGCCTTTCATTGAAATGAGGATTAGATACCTGTTTTATGATCGTGCCGCTTGAATCCTGGAGGAAAATACCACCATGTTGCCCCGACAATCAGCCCGAAAAGTGAGTAAACAAGAGTGAAAACCCAGGCCGGCGCATTGTAGTATAAAACATATTGTAGCCAATGTGCTATGAAACTTCCCGTGTAGGTTGTTGCATGTGCCTTGTTGAGCAGCCACATTTCCAGGGATGTAAGCGGACAAATAACGCCGATCCAGGCCTGTACCGTTACCACTGCGATGGCAGACAGATGCGCGAGCCTGAACCATAACACATTAACCCAGCGCCAGGCGCGAAGATTGCCTGCGATGATAAAGACAAAACCAAGTATGACAAACAAGACGACAGCGACGTGCAACGAAAGCACAGCGTTAGCGAGTAATTGATATATCAGCGGGTTGTTCATGACCTATTGCAATATAGCATGTTTGGCACTGGCTCAAAAAACATTTTAGGAAGATTTATCTATATTGTTAGCAAGCAATCGACCTGCAATACATGGAGTGGCACTGCGAGCTGCACATAAGCCAATTAATTATTCCGAAAACACAAAAGATAAATCGGTATTAAAATGCTTCTTTTGGTTCATGATCTAAAAGTTACGTTTCTTCATTCTTTCTTTGTCGGAGAATATTCTGATCGTACCGAATTCGCCGTCATAGCCCGGCTCAATATGAGATCGGAAGAGCGTCGTGTAGGGAAAGAGTGTAGGATAGGGTGTAG
>CAZXVZ010000272.1:0-3063 GCA_964644085.1 uncultured Syntrophus sp.
TCTGCTTCAATAAAGGTCGCGGTTTTCAAGAAATAAATACAGACAGAGTAGCCTGCATGAGGGAAAGACGGGGATTGTTTTTAAGTTTTTGGTCTGCCCCCTGAACAGGGAACAAAAACGCTTTTTTTGCTGTGAGATAATTGTGAAATAAAATCGTAACGCAAGAAGAGTAACGGTATTTGCGCCACTATGATAATCCTGTGCGTCAGTTTATCCCGTAGAACATGATTTGATCTGGTCAACCAGCTGCTGTGGCTGGTTATTCGATATCCGAACCACTAATCTACCCTTTTATGCGCTCACACGATACTAGCCACACCTGGAACATCGTTTCATATGGCATCCGTGATGCTAAAAACCGCCTGCCATGTCATGCCAGGCAGGGTAACGTTCAGTTTCATCGTCCGGATATCAGGCACAGTACGGCATTTTTGACTTTTTCCGCAACACAGACAATTGGCAAAAAACCAACCTAAGCTGCAGAAAGGTCCCTCATTGAAAGCTGAAGGTGTAACGCGAGGAATTCCTTGAGATCTTTATCCAAAATATCATCATCCGGTATTTCTCCCCGCTTATAATATCGGGCGCAGATAGAACCCAGTTCGTAGAAAGTGCCGAGGCTTGACGTGTTTGTCACCTTTAAATCGATGAGTCCAACAATGGATGGTTCATCAATCTGGCCGAGGTGGTCGATATGGTCCCACGCTCTCCCAACTAATACCCTTTTTGCCTTCGGTCCATAGATACGACGAATAACGGGGGCGTTCTGATTTAACGAGAGGTAAATACCAGCGTAGTCTTCTTGGACCAGATAAACAACGTACAGATCATCCTGTGTTGGTTTTGTCATGTGCCGGTCATACACGGCAACCCAGGGAATATATGTACGATTGCCGTAATCCGGGCTGCCGTGGATTATGTACCTATCGTTTTGACCGATGAGGCCTGCCACGGCACGAGAAAACTCGCGCCGGACAAATTCCGCAACAGCATTACCGATGACCGGATGGTGTATGGCTGTTTTGTATACCTCTAAGAAAAGATTGAGGGCAGCATTCAGGCTCATTGTTTTACTTTAGTCTTTCTGCGTGTACTCGCTTACCAATTGTCATGCAAACACCGGCAAATATCAAGTAGAAAATTGCCTTCTTATAACTTCATTTTTTTGCCTAATGACTTTGTGTTTTTTGAAGGTTCAACCGTTGGGGATTACAGCAAGGGAAGAGGATGACTCACCAAGGAAGACTGCGCGCATTTTTTCCGTTCGTTCGTAATTTCGATGATGAATCCGTAATCGTGTGAAAAAAGTATTTTTGAAACACGCGGCGGTTTCTGGCTTTTTCCTGGTACATCCTTGTATCTGCCTCTTTGAGGGTTTCTTCAATTGGGCATTCTTTGCTCTCGTGAACAGCATAACCTATAGACATCATCAACGGTATGTTCGTATCGGGAATGTATATATTCATAACCGCCTTTTTCAGCTGATTGCATATATCTCTTAAAGTCTCGAAGGGGCAATCAGGGAGAAGAATCGCAAATTCATCACCGCCGATTCGGGCAACGATATCACTGAAGCGGAATTGTTCTTTGAGGAGGTGGGCTGTGGCGATGAGTTGACGATCGCCAACATCGTGCCCCAGATTGTCGTTGACCAGCTTCAACCCGTCGAGATCGCACAGGACAATACCAACAGGGTCAAAGCGTCCTGTACCGAATCTTTTCAACTCTTCTTCAAAGAAAAACCGATTGTGCAGGCCTGTGAGAGAGTCATGTATACTCAAATAGGTAAGTTTTTTCTCTGCCTCTTTCCGTTCAGTGGTGTCAACCATCGAGATCAGCCCGGCGGGTCGGCCCCCGATCATCGCAGATGCACCCGCAACGTCCACCCATTTAACCGTGCCATTTTTCGTGATGATCTTAATTTCGTAGCGATTAACTGTTTCTTTTCCCTGCTGGCGCTTCCGGCCGTGTTCTTTGACGAGCGCCTTGTGGTCGGGATGAGCGATATCCCAGAAATCCATGCCGAGCAGTTCTTTCATTGCATAGCCGGTTATGGTCTCTGCTGCTTTATTGATGGAGATAAACCGGTCGTCCTGGTAGAGCATGACTGCCGCGGGTGTTGAATCAACAAGGACCTTGAATTTTTCCCTGCTCTCGTGTATGGCGTTTTCAACCTGCTTGGCTTTTCTAACCTGCTCTTCCAGTTGTGCGATCCTTTGCTCCAATTGCTCATAGGTGGGTTTTTTATGCATAGACAAGCGATCTTCTGTTTTTTTCCCTAATGATTCTTGAGTTACTCTCTTCATAATTTCCATATAAAGCAATATCCGTGCCTTTAGTATAACAAGCTGCATAACACCATTTTACAAGGCTTGGCGTGATTGAGCCTAATTGTGATAACATGTAAAACTACAAAAATCAGATATTCTGTACCAAATTTGTAGATGGTATCGTAAACGAATTTTGATCTATCAGATCTGTACCTTGTAATATCGACAAGATAGGCAAATAGCCGCTCTGGCATAGTTCTTGTAACTTCACAGTGACAGGTATTGGGAGGAAATAAATGAACGTGAAATTACAGCCGGCACATAATGACAAGGAGAATCGGGACACAGCTATGTTAGACCATCATGTCGACATACCAACAGTCAGAGGTAAAACGTTAATTGACCTAAGAGAAATGGATATAACGATCCACGATGACACTGAGGTGGAAAATCGTTTTCGCAATCATCTCAGGCTCGCCGAGAAAGCGGCAATCAGCGAGGAAGAAATATCATGCGTCATTGAAATTAACCGCACAGAACCATTTGACCCCGTTCAGTTCATGAATGATCCACGACTTACAATTGCGGAGGAGGATGAACGGACCCTCATGCTCGGTGGAATAGATCTTTCAGATGTATCGCTTGTTTCGATGGTACGGGAAGATAAGGTGATCCGGGGGGAAGAACATTTAAAGAGGTCAAAAGAGACAGGACATATCCGCCTCGATGCCAAGATTTTCCAGACGCTCTGGGAAAACCAGTATCTTATTCCCGAACAGTGGAAGGGAACAGA
>CAZXVZ010000273.1:0-3003 GCA_964644085.1 uncultured Syntrophus sp.
ACGCTCTCCGGGTGCGGTTTCGGATTCTTTACGTCCTTTGGAAGGGCGGTGACAACCATATCAAAATACCGGTTGAGGTCGAATTTCTCCATAATATATTCCATGGTGGTTGTCCGGTTCGTACTGATGGCGGTTTTTATATTTCGATCTTTCAGCGCCTTCAATACTTCAATGAGATGCGGTTCCATTTTGAGATAAGTGATAAAATCCATGAAATTTACATTGATCTTCCAAAATGCCAGTGCTTTTTCTATCATGACCTCATCATCACCGAAAATATGACGGATTGATTCGTTGAGCGTGTGAGCATGGCAAAAAAGCGCTTCCGCTTCAGTGAGAGGCTCTCTTCCCATTGAAACGGCTATGTGGTTATAAAGCTTTTTATTCTGGTCAAGGGAATCAAAAAGCACCCCGTCGCAGTCATAAATAACACATTCAGTTTTCCATTTTTTCATTTCTGTCTCCGTTTACTGGAATTGACATTCACGTTTGTATATTTAACCAAAAAACGCCAGCGGGTTCTCATTCAGACACTGCTTTTAAACTGGATCAGACAAAAAATCAAGGGAAAAACTTTATAGTTCAAATGTATTACGAGATATGCTACAATGGGTAAGCTAAATAATGACAGGAGGTCATAATGATAAGCGTTTCAGTTCCAGGGTGGGGAGATCTCGACATAGAATATCTCGTCATTGATTATAATGGTACCTGTGCCTTTGACGGTAAAATCAAGGAAAACGTCAAGGAAATGCTGGACAAGGTATCCCGGTATATCAAAGTATTTATCATCACTTCGGACACTTACGGCAACATTGATACTGAAGGAAACACCATAGGTTTCAGCATCATCAAAGTGGGTAAAGAAGGCAGCGGAGCTGAAAAGGCTAAAATTATCAGGGAACTTGGGCCGGAAAAAATAGTTGCCATTGGCAACGGTTCTAATGATGTCCTGATGCTCAGAGAAGCTGCGCTCGGCATCGGCGTCTTCGGTGAAGAAGGCTGTTCCAAAGACGTACTCAAAGAAGCCGACTTCGTTGTGAAGAATGTCACGGATGCCTTAAGTATCCTCATGCATCCGGAAAGGATTGTCGCAACTTTAAGAGATTGATATTCAAAAATAAAGCGTGTTACCGGCGATACGTAAGAACACAGACAAAGCCGGTAGCACGTTATGTTATTCAGCGCAAACTGCCATGATTGGTAATCTGATAAAAAAAATAGTTGGCACAAAGAACGAGAGGGAACTCAAGCGCATTCAACCTATCGTCGAAACTATAGGCGCCCATGAAGAGGAAATGAAGGCCCTTACCGATGACGGTCTCAGGGCAAAAACAGTCTACTTCAAAGAAAGGATTGACAAAGGGGAAGAGTTGGACACCATCCTTCCCGAAGCCTTTGCTGTCACCCGTGAAGCAGCCCGGCGGACCGTCGGCATGAGACATTTTGACACGCAGCTCATCGGCGGCGTTGTACTTCACGAAGGAATGATTGCGGAAATGGCAACCGGCGAAGGCAAAACGCTTGTCGCAACACTACCCGTTTATCTAAACGCCCTGAGCGGATCGGGTGTCCACGTGGTAACCGTCAACGACTACCTCGCGAAAAGGGACGCCGAGTGGATGGGCCCTGTTTACAGGTTTCTCGACCTCTCCGTGGGAACCATCGTCAATGACATGGACAACGCCGAGCGCAAGAAAGCCTACGGTTGCGATATTACTTATGGAACCAATAACGAATTCGGTTTCGATTATCTGCGGGATAATATGCATTATTCTCTGGAAGACTGCGTCCAGCGCGGCTTTAATTATGCCATTGTAGACGAAGTTGACAGCATCCTCATCGATGAAGCGCGGACGCCGCTCATCATATCAGGCCCTGCCGAAGAATCAACGGACAAGTATTATAAGATCAACAAGCTCATCTATCAGCTCAAGAAAGAAAGAGATTTCATGATTGACGAAAAGACGAAAAGCGCCTATCTTACCGAAGAAGGTGTTGCCCGGATCGAAAAGCTTATCAATGTTGATAACCTCTACGATCCGAAGTATGTCGACTTCCTCCATCATATCAACCAGGCTTTGAAGGCACACCAGTTTTTTGAGAGAGATGTTGACTATATTGTGAAAGACGGGCAGGTGATTATCGTCGATGAATTTACCGGACGTCTCATGCCAGGCAGGCGGTACAGCGAAGGCCTTCATCAGGCTCTTGAAGCGAAAGAAAACGTCAAAATAGAGCGGGAAAATCAGACTCTCGCCACGGTTACCTTTCAGAACTATTTCAGGATGTACAAAAAGCTTGCCGGTATGACAGGCACAGCCGATACAGAGGCTGTTGAGTTCAAAAAGATATACAATCTCGATGTCACCGTCATTCCTACCAACAGGCCTCTCATCCGCACAAACTATGCCGACGTGGTCTACAGAACGGAAAAGGAAAAATTTAAAGCCGCTGTAAACGAAATAGTGGAGCTTTACAATACGGGAAAGCCGGTGCTTGTGGGCACGCTCTCCATCGATAAATCGGAACGTGTTTCAGAGATGCTGAAGCGCCGTGGCGTTCCCCACCATATTCTGAACGCGAAAAACCACGAGCGCGAGGCAGAGGTCGTTGCCCAGGCGGGCCGGTCAAAGGCAGTGACAATTTCTACTAATATGGCCGGTCGCGGCACCGATATTCTCCTTGGCGGCAATCCCAAATTCCTTGCTCTGGAAATGTGTAAGGGGCAGAAAGATTCGGAAGAGTATAACAAGGCTCTCGAAGAAGCAACAAAAATATGCGAGAAGGACAAACAGCATGTCATCGGGCTCGGTGGTCTGCACATCCTCGGCACAGAACGACATGAATCGAGGCGGATTGATAACCAGCTCCGTGGAAGATCCGGCAGGCAGGGAGATCCAGGATCTTCACGTTTCTACGTGTCTCTTGAAGACGAGATTATGCGTATCTACGGTTCCGACAGAGTGGGTCCTATCCTGGCAAAACTGGGCATGACGGAAG
>CAZXVZ010000274.1:0-2997 GCA_964644085.1 uncultured Syntrophus sp.
ATGATATTGAGGAACATCAATCACGAAAGCAGCGCCTCCAGGATAGTTATAATACGGTTTGCGACATTTATGAAGCGCTTTGTCTCATGTTCCAATAATTTTTTCATAATCACTCATCTATATTTTTATGGTTAAAAAAAGCGGAAAAAGGCAGCTATTATTTCTTAAAAGCAATTGGCACAAGGTCTTTCATGGCTTCTTCCAGTGTCCGGAACTGAAATGCAAAGCCGTTATGAAGAAGAATTCCCGGAAACACTCTTTGCCCGTTCAGAAATACTCCGGCAAACTCTCCGAGGATAAGACGGAAAAACCATTCCGGCAATCTATTTATGTATGGCCGTTTATTAAGAAGTACGTTGAGTATGCGCGTCATTTCCCGATTTCTGACAGGATTGGGCGAGGTAAAATTTACAGGGCCCTTAATCTCTTTGTGATCCATGAGAAAAGAAACAGCCCTGGCAACATCTTCCTCATGAATCCACGAGAACCACTGTTCTCCTTCTCCCCATGTAGCGCCCATGTGTAAACGAAATAGATGAAACATTCGTTCAAAAGCACCGCCGTTTTTTCCGAGAATGATCCCGAAGCGGCATTGCACAACTCTTATACCATCTTCCTCCAACGTTCTGGCCGTTGATTCCCACGATTGGGCAACGGATGCGAGAAAGGTGTCACCGGCATGGCGGCTTTCATCGATGATATCATCTCCGCTATAACCATAATACCCTATACCGGAAGCATTCAAGACTTGTGTATTCCTGTCCCCTGTCTCCTTGAGGGCCTGAACAATGTTCTCTGTCGATAATATCCTGCTCTCCCGTATCTCTCTTTTTATTCTTTTTGTCCAACGCCGGAAAATTGATACACCGGCAAGATTAATCACAACGTCATGTCCCGCAAGAGATTTCTGCCAAGCCCCTTTCCTTGTCAAATCACCCCTGATGATACGGGCAGTTCTTCCAAAAACGTCGCCATTGCTTTCCGGCCTTATCAGAATTGTCAATTCGTGCCCTTCTGCCGACAACGCCCGCCATAGGTATCGTCCAAGAAATCCGGTACCGCCTGTCAAAAAGATTCTCATCAAGCACTCTTATTGGGAAATAATAAAACCTTTTAACATTTTATTCTATGATAAAGTCTTGTATAATAGGATAATTTTATGAATCTCATTCCCGCATTTACCGTAGAAATGGACATTCATAACCTTCTCTACATTTCGTATATAGTGCCTGTCGAACGATTGCGGCATATGGTTGCCAATAATATCAGACTCATCGCCCCTTCCCCGGGAAAAGCAGTCATTTCTCTGGTCATGTTCCAGAGCAGAAACGTGAAAGCATCTTTCCTTCCCTTCATTCGTTTTTCTTATTACCAGGCAAATATTCGAACCTACATCATCGATCCCCTCACCGAAAAGAACGCTGTTTATTTCCTGAAGAGCGGCATTACGTCGAGATTTGTTTCTTTTGTCACGAACCTTTTACGCATTCCCTGGCAATCAATTTCGGCCTCCCTGAATACCGCGTATAATAAAGAAGATGAATCAAGTCGATTTACCGTTAAGGGACATTGGAAAGATGACTTCACTATTGACTTACAGGCAACACAAAACGCCACGGTAAATCCTGAGCCATTCAATACAACCCAAGAGGCTGTACATTTTCTAACAGGGCCGACGGTAGGATTATACAAAACATCAGGAGGTTTTATCCGTTTTGATGTTAAACATTCAGACATTAAACCATCCACGGGAACAATCTCCGCTATGCGCTTTCCCCTTCTGCTTCGTTCGGGATTTGTACTTGACGGTGAGTTGCTGAAGCCGCAGAGCATTCTCATTGCTCCTGACGGCCATTTCACTATCTATATGCCGCCCACACGGCTTTTTTTATAGAAAAGGAGAGTATATGAAAATCGCGCTGATTGGTTTCCTGGCAGGGGCAGTTTCGGGCGTAGTGATGGCCCTTGTTTCTCATGTATGTTTCAAGCTCAAAGTGTTTAAATCAAGCCTCATCCTTATTGATGGCTCTTTCTTTTTTCGCACTCTCAAACTCACCGGGACTCCACCTCTTATTCAGGGAACGGGCATCATCATTCATCTTGTAACGAGCGGCGTTTTCGGCATCATCTATGTTGTAGCATCACAAGTATTGGGATTTAACACCCTTTCTTTTTCTCTGATAAGCTTTTATGTTCTTTTCTTGTGGCTTTCCATGCTCTTTATTGCCCTGCCTGTTGCGAGGGAAGGAATACTGGGCAAAAAATCCGGCGCTTTCAGCTGGTTCGAACAACTCATTCTTCATATACTATTCTGCGCTTTCTATTTCCTGATGCTCAAAGTATTCTTATAGAAATTAAAAACCGTAAAAACCGGGACGTCCATAAAATTATAAGTATCTTCAGTCACAGTTTGTAATTGCCTTTCTCCGCAAGGATTCTTCCCCGTTTCACCGCGTAGGTTATGGCAGGTTGGGTCATGTTGAGCCTCCGGGCCATCTCGGTCACAGATATGCCCAGTTCACGGACAGCCCAGTAGCAGAATATGCTTCGGGCATTCACATAGCGTTTCTCTTTTGTAGCAACGTGCAGATCGGACGATTTCAGACCGAAGAGGGAAGCGGCCTTCTTCCCAATGTTCTCGAGGGTATGCCCCTTCTGTTTTAATGCGTATGACCGCTTAAGAGATTCTTCTTTTTCGGCAAGAATCTTCATCACGAATGCACTGCTTCCGAGAATACGCTGGTCCGATTTGATACGCTCGTTACGATGACGGCCGATCTCCTCCCATCCCCCCATGCTCCGGACAAGTCCCCCGCCGGTAAGATCAGTACGCGCGCCTTCATTCATACCTTTCTCGATGAATTCGAGGTATTTTCTTCTTGCTTGTTTCAGATCTTCCCCGAAATAGGACAAAACGGCATCTGTATCCTGCCACTGCCGGGGATATTTACCCATTATGGCGCTGTGGCCTGTATAGGGATATCTGTTGAGCGCCTG
>CAZXVZ010000275.1:0-2984 GCA_964644085.1 uncultured Syntrophus sp.
GGTGAGGCAACCCACAACTGGTTGTATGTAGAAGACGCGGCAAGGGTGTTGACTCTGGCAAGCCTGGTGGAAAAAACAAACAGATGCGCTTTCACCGCTGGAGGCTATGCGCATTCTGCCAAGCAAATTGCCGCTTATATGAAGCAATTGATACCTGAAGCCGATTTTACATTTTTGCCCGGAAAATCTCCGCTCGCTTACAATTTCGACAGTGAGCCGGCAGCTAAAGAGCTCGGGTTTCAGCCCGAATGGACAGTGGAAAAAGCTGCCAAATTCATGGTTGAAGAAGTACAGAAAAGCAAAAAGTAGAGTACGACTAAACGAAGGAGTAGATATGGAGACGAATGACAGCAAACAGAAAGGGGAAGGAGCACTTGCACCTTTCCGCGTTCTCGATCTCACCGACGAGAAGGGCCTTTTGTGTGGAAAACTTCTTTCGACATTAGGAGCAGAGGTAATCAAGGTGGAACCTCCAGGAGGCGATCCAGCGCGAAACATCCCTCCTTTCTACAAAGACGTTCCGGATCCCGAAAAGAGCCTTTTCTATTGGGCTTATAATACGAACAAGAAAAGCATCACTCTTGACATTAAGACAGCCGACGGGCAGAAGATTTTCAGAGACCTTGTGAAAAGAAGCGATTTCGTATTAGAGACCTTCAAGCCCGGCTACATGGCAAGCATTAATTTGGGCTTTGAAGATCTGCGAAAGATCAACCCCCGGATTATTTTGACATCTATCAGTCCTCTGGGGCAAAAAGGTCCCTACGCCCATTATAAAGGCTCGGACCTTATGTGCATGGCGATGTCCGGTTATTTGTATTTGACAGGTGATGAAGACCGGGCTCCGTTGCGTATCAGTGTCCCGCAGGCTTATTCAATGGGTGCCACAGAAGCAACGGCCACGACATTGATTGCCCATTACTATCGTCAGCGAACCGGGATAGGTCAACATGTGGATGTCTGTATCAGGGATTCCATTGTAAAGGCCACGATAAACTCGCCTATATGGTTCGAACACTATGGCAAACTCATAAAGAGACGTGGTTCTTTTTGGGGAATCAGGGGCACAGCGATTCGGGTCTTCTGGCCCCTTGCGGACGGTTGGGTATCATTTACTTTGACGGGTGCGAAATTCGGGGCAAGAACGAACCATGAGCTGGTACAATGGGCTGACACAGTTGGTATGGCTGATGATATCATGAAGAATGTTGACTGGGTAAACCTCGATATGGAAAAGGCTGATCGGGGTTTAATACAACACTTGGAAAATCGCATTGAAGCGTTCTTCAAGACACGTAAGAAAGAGGAAATCATACCACAGGCTCTGAGCAGGAAAATCATGATGGCCCCGGTCAATACGATCGCCGATATCTTTCCGGACCCGCATTTGCAGGATAGAGAATTCTGGGATGAAGTCGAACATCCGGAAATAGATGAAACGATAAAATACCCGGGCGCATTTATCAAGGCCTCGGCATCACCATGTGTCCGGACTACGAGACCGCCTCTGATCGGGGAACACAATTTAGAAATATATATTGGTAAACTAGCTATGACAAAAGAACAACTCGTCGCACTAAA
Source organism: uncultured Syntrophus sp. (assembly GCA_964644085.1). GTDB lineage: Bacteria > Desulfobacterota > Syntrophorhabdia > Syntrophorhabdales > Syntrophorhabdaceae > PNOF01. The sequence goes on from CAZXVZ010000275.1 coordinate 1,582, forward strand.
GGCGGCTCATGTAATATGAGAAAGGAGAAGGTAAGCATGAAAGCACTGGAAGGTGTAAAAGTAGCAGACTTTACGTGGGTAGCGGCAGGTCCGCTAACGACCGTTCATCTTGCTCACTTTGGCGCAACAGTGGTAAGAATTGAATCCGCTACAAGACCTGATGGAATGCGGACGTTTCCGCCAAATAAAGATAACATACCCGGGGTGAATCGAAGCCTCATTTTTGCACACGAGAACGTTAACAAGTTGAGTGTTACGTTTAATCTGAACGATCCCAAAGGCATGGACGCTGCCAAAAGGCTGGTGGCCTGGGCAGATGTTGTTGCCGAAAACTTTCGACCCGGACAGATGGAAAAATGGGGTCTCGGTTACGAAGACCTGAAAAAGATAAACCCATCAATCATTATGTTTCGTTCCTCCGCCCAGGGACAGACAGGACGGTATTCCAGACTTGGCACCATAGGGAACAACCTTCACAGTCTCACCGGATTTACCTATATTACAGGATGGCCTGATCGGGAACCGGTACCTCCATGGGGAGCATTTACCGACATAACAGTACCCACCATGGGAGTAGCAATGATTGCCGCAGCACTTGATTACCGCGACAGGACAGGCGAAGGGCAATGTCTCGATCTGTCCCAGTATGAAGCAAGCCTTCATTATCTGGCGCCCGAAATACTTGATTATGAGGTCAATGGACGAGTCGCGGAACGGGAAGGAAACTCCTGTTCATATGCCGCTCCTCATGGGGTCTATCGTTGTAAAGGCGATGACCGGTGGTGCAGTATCGCTGTATTTGATGACAAAGAATGGAGTATTTTCTGCGATGTGCTTGGCAGGCCGCCGTGGACAGACTCCCCTGATTTTTCAACACTGCTCGCGAGAAAAGAAAATGAATCAAAACTAAATTTTCTCGTTGAACAGTGGACAATGAAGCACGAGGCCGAAGAGGTTATGAAGCTGATGCAGGACGCGGATATTTCTGCCGGACTGGTCGAGGATGGCGCCGATATGTTGTATGATCCACAATTCAAGGAAAGAGGTTTCTATCAGCGTTTGAACCATGCAGAAACGGGTGATATAATTCACCGGGGGGCGGCATCACAGCTCTCTGAAACGCCATGGCAATTTGAAAGACCCGGCCCCTGCATGGGAGAGCATACTGAGTTTGTCTGCCGTGAGTTCTTAAAAATGTCCGACGAAGAATTTGTGGACTTACTGAATTCGGAAGCTTTTAAATAATTGCCTGAGAATACGAAAAAAAATAAATTAGAGAGCGAAGGCAAACCGAAAAGTTCTGTCTTCGGCTCAAAAAACAGGTTATTGCCGGCCAATAATCCCGTCGTTGTGAGAAGACCGGTTATCAAATTCAATGACGTCCAATCATTCAGTAAGATCGG
>CAZXVZ010000276.1:0-2963 GCA_964644085.1 uncultured Syntrophus sp.
TCCAGGTGCGCCCGCAGATGATCCTTCAGGTTCTCGGGAAACAGGGTAACACGGTCCTTCATTCCTTTCGCGTCACGGACAAGAATATGACCATTGCCAAAGTCGATGTCCTTGACCCGAAGCCTCAGACATTCCATGAGCCTCAGCCCGCTTCCGTAAATGAGCTTGACCATCATTTGATGTTCGGCAGGGACCGCCGCAAGCACCCGGAAGGTCTCGTCTTTTGTCAGTACTGTCGGCAACCGCTGCGGCTTCTTCGCCCGGACGGCTTTGATGGGGTCGCCAAGTTCTTTCTTCATGACATCGCGGTAAAGGAACAGAATTGCGTTGAAGGCGACGTTCTGCGTAGAGGAGGATACTTTCAGTGTAAGGGCAAGGTGGGAAAGAAAGGCCTCGATTTCAGGAACACCCATCTCTTTCGGGTCACGGTTGTTGTGAAAAGTGAGGTATCTGCCTATCCAGTGCAGGTATGTTTCTTCTGTCCGAATAGAGAAATGCTTTATGCGAATGAGCTTACGAACTTTGTCGAAAAGCGGTTCCACATGAAAGGGTTCCCGCACGATCGATACCCCCAGAGATGGATCGATGTCGATCTTTTCACCGGCAAGGGTTGAGACAATCTCCTCGATGACCGGCTGTGAACGGGAAAAAGTCCAGTATTTCTCTTTAGCATGCCAGCGGTGTGTTGTGATCTTGTTGATCTTTGCCACAATCCCGGCATTATAAGGAAAAGTAACTTTGATTCTTTCGGAAGTATCCGGAACAATCTTTATCATGATGATGTTGTCAATTGGAAAATGTTTGCTTCTCTCACGTGGAACCCCCTCCAACTTCCCGATCCGTCAGCGTATACTTTCGGTAAGTATCACATAAGGATATGGGAAATGCAAGTTTATTTTCCTGTAATAATAACAACGTAAACACAGTGGTTTTGTTTGGTCACACTACCTTTATAGGCTGATCTTCACATTGGACAAAAGATGTATTAAGTATTATCATTGAGAAATAAATTAATGCTCAAGGGGGTTTCTATGAGCAGGTGGAAAAAAATTCTTCTCTGGTGTGTCGGTATCCTTGTTATACTGATACTCTTCGGTTTTTTTGGCGCGCCGCCCATATTGAAATCCATCCTGACGAAAGAACTTTCCGCGTCACTGAACCGGAATGTGTCAATCCAGAAGATCTCAATCAATCCTCTCATCTTGAAATTAAAAGTGGAGGGGATTAATGTTTCGGAAGCAGCGAGCAAGGAACGCTTTTTTTTCCTTGATGGAATGGAAGCGCGCCTAAGTCCCGCCATAATCAAGGGTAATATCGCCCTCAGCGATATTTATTTGAAAAATCCCTACGTCAACATTGTCCGTAATGAAGACAATACATATAATTTCTCAGACCTTCTGGAGAAAAAAACATCCGAAGAGCCCAAGCCTGAGAAAGAATCAAAGCCCCCAACTTTTTCCGTACGGGGCGTTTCCATTGAAAATGGTAGTGTCGATTTTCTGGATACGCCGTTCAAAAAGAAACATACCATCCGTGAGTTTAATCTGGCTATTCCCTACATCTCAAATATTCTCAAGGAGATCGAAAAGAATATTCGGCCAAGGCTTTCCCTGAAGATAAATGATACCCTTTATGAAATACAGGGGAAAACAAAGCCCTTCGCGGATTCCCGCGAAACAGACTTCGACATTACTATCGACAAGATTGACCTGCCGTTTTATCTGGCATATCTGCCTAAGAAGATACCTGTAAAAGTGCCGTCAGGTGATCTTGATATCAAGGCGCAGCTTATCTATAGAGAAAACTCTAAAGATGCACCCATGCTTTCGGTAACAGGAGATGTGACGATTACCAAGCTTGCGGTTCACGATTTAAAGAATAAGCCTCTTCTTGTCCTTCCGGCATTGAATGTTACCATGAATTCTGTTGAGCCTCTTGCCGGGAAGGTCCACCTTGCGAAGATTTCCGTCCAGTCCCCGGAGGTGTCGCTTGCCCGCGATAAGAACGGGAAGCTTAATATTCCAGAGATAGAGGAAGAGAGGAAGACGGAAAAGAAAGAAAAAAAAGCGAATGAAACCGAAAAAACAGCCGAGCCGGCTGAAAGAAAGAAAGAGGCTGGCGATTTTCAGTTTCTCCTTGATTCCTTTGAACTTACGCAGGGGAAGGTTGCCTTCCAGGATTATTCCTTGGAAAAACCGGCAAAGATTGATGTTGACAAAATGGAGGTCAGGGCAGAGAACATCTCTCTTGCGAAGGACAGCAAGGGAAAATTCTCAACTTCACTGGTGCTGAACAAGAAAGGTACTGTCAATGTTGAAGGGACATTTGGCATTGAGCCTTTAGCGATCCAGGCAAAGACAACAGCAAAGAATATTGATATCCGCCCCTTTGAACCTTATTTCACCGATACGATGAAGATTGCCATTGTCCGTGGAAGCGCCGCAACAAACGGTGACTTCTCCCTCACCGGAAAAGAGAAAGAAGGTCCTGATATTCGCTATGTCGGGACGGCATCCATTACCCGTTTTGCCTTTGTCGACAAAGAGAAGACCGATGAACTCTTCAGTATGGATTCCCTCTATTTGAAAAACATTAACTTTCAGAATAATCCTGTAAAACTGCTCATAAACAGTGTCGCGCTTAATGATTTCAAGGCAAAGGTTGTCATAGAGGCCGATAAAACGATCAATCTTCAGAATATATTTGTAAAAAAAGATACACCCGCGGAGCCGCCCGCGCAGGAGGGTCCGAAAAGCAACGGAACAAAAGGTGCTCAACAAAAAAGTGAGGATAAGAAGAAAGAACCTGCTCCGTTCATAAAGATTGACGCCATAACCCTTCAGGCAGGAACAGTTGATTTCCATGACCTTACAGTGGAACCAAATTTCAATAAAGAATTAAGCGAAATCGGCGGCAGAATATCGGGCCTCTCGTCGGATGCTTCGACTACGGCCGATGTAGAG
>CAZXVZ010000277.1:0-2946 GCA_964644085.1 uncultured Syntrophus sp.
TTGGTTCCGTAAGACTTACTAGAAAGGAGATGTTCATGAAACAACCGACAATTATCACCGGAACAGTGGGCATGGATGCCCACGTGATTGGTACAAAAATATTGTCTCGCGCATTCAGAGAAGCAGGTTTCAACGTGGTTGAACTGGGCATTATGACACCTCCAGAAGAGTTTATCCATGTTGCGATAGAGACAAATGCCGACGCTATCCTTATGAGTTCCCTATATGGCATGGCTGAGTTGGATGTAAGGGGTTTCAAGGAGAAATGTGTGGAGGCAGGTCTTGGAGACACCCTTCTTTATATCGGCGGCATTCTCGGCGTGGGTAAACATGATTTCAAAGATGATGAAGCGAAGTTCAAAGGGCTTGGGTTTGACAGGGTGTATCCCCCCGAAGCGGATTTGAAGACCGCCATCGCTGATCTCTGGAACGATCTGAAAGCAAGAGGAAAAACATGACAGAAGCTACACAGCGACCAACGCTTCTTGAAGGCCGGCGGGCGCTTGATCTCACCGACGATAAGGGCTTTCTCTGTGGCAAGATTCTCGCGGATCTGGGGGTTGATGTAATCAAGGTGGAGCCTCCCGGAGGGGAGCCCTCTCGAAGCATAGGGCCTTTCTGGCACGATATTCCTGATCCCGAGAAAAGTCTCTACTGGTTTGCTTACAACTCAAATAAACGAAGCATTACCCTGAATCTGGAAACCTCGGATGGAAGAGATATCTTTCGAAAACTCGTGGAAAAGAGTGATTTTGTCATAGAATCCTTCGTACCGGAATACGCAGCGAGTCTTGGCATTTGTCTTCCTGCGTTGTCTTCCGTAAATGAAGGCATTATTCTTACCTCAATTACGCCCTTTGGGCAAACGGGTCCATACAAGGACTACCAGGGATCAGACCTCGTGATTATGGGTATGTCCGGTCAATTGTATCTCACTGGTGATGCGGACAGGCCACCTGTCAATATAGCCATTCCCCAGGCTTGTATGCACGCGGGAGCCGATGCCGCTGTAGGCAGTATGATCGCCTACTATCACAGACAGCGGACAGGCCGTGGACAACATGTTGATGTATCAATGCACCAGAGTGCGGCATGGTTTATGGCTCAAACAATACCATACTATGAATTAAGCGGGGTAGTGCTTACACGCATGGGCACGTTCCGGACCGGGAGCAGCAGTGGTACCATTCAGAGACAGGTGTGGCCTTGCAAGGACGGGTATGTGTTTTTCTTCATGCTGGGCGGAGCCCAGGGGGCCAAGACGGGCAGGGCCCTCACAAAGTGGATAGAAGAAACCGGTATGTCGAATGATTTCTTGAGCAATTTTGTCTGGGAGGAGCTTGATATCGCTTTGGCCCCTCAAGACCTCATTGACCGCATTTCGGCGCCGATTGAAGCCTTCTTTAAAACCCGTACAAAGACCGAGGTGCTTGATGCGGCCATGGCGCGCAACATTTCGCTTTGCCCGCTTTTCAGTATGGAGGATCAGGTGAAGGATCCGCACCTTGCGGCCAGAGCATACTGGATGCAGATAGAGCACCCCGAATTACAGGCAAATATTTCCTACCCCAGGCAATTTGTCAGATCCTCAGAATGCGAAACGGGTACAAGGCTTAAAGCGCCTCGCATAGGTGAACATAATGCTGAAGTGTACGATGAAATAGGGTTGTCAGAAGAGCAGCTGGTAATCCTGAAAGAAGCAGGGGTCATCTGACAAGGAGGTTTACGGCGAGTGGATAAAGTTTTTTCTGATCTTAAGATAGCTGCTTTCAACTGGGCCATGGTGGGCCCGCTTAGTCTCAAATTTTTTGCTGATTATGGTGCTACAGTTATAAGGATTGAAACCAACAGCCGCCCGTGCGTTACCAGAACATCCTCTCCGTATAAGGACGGTAAGCCGGGTGTCAACAGGAGCGGGTACTTCAATCATTTCAGCGCGAACATGATGAGTGTGTCTCTCAACATGGGACATGCCAGGGGCGTGGGTCTCGCAAAGGAACTGGTTGCGCAATCCGATGTGGTTATGGAGAACTTTACACCGGGTGTTATGGATCGCTGGGGACTCGGGTATGAGGAGTTAAAGAAAGTGAAGCCCGATATCATTATGGTGCGTCAGAATGGTTTCGGAACAGAAGGCCCTTATAGAAACCTGGCGGCCTTCGGCATGACCCTTGCCGCTACAGTGGGTATACCCAATTTCATAGGCTGGCCTGACAGAGGTCCTTTGCCGGTTGGTGTCGGTGCGTATACGGATTGTATCAGCCCCCGTCTCGCTTCTGCCGCACTCATCGCTGCCCTTGATTATCGTGACAGAACAGGGAAAGGCCAACTTCTTGATCTTGCCCAGTACGAAGCAGCCCTCTACTTCTTTCTGCCCGGAGTGATGGACTATGCGGTAAACGGACGGGAACCGCAGCGTATGGGGAATTCCTGCCCCTATGCTGTTCCTCATGGAATCTACGCCTGTAAAGGTAATGATCGCTGGTGCGCCATCACGGTTCTCAATGATGGTCAGTGGGTCGACTTCTGCAACGCGCTGGGCAAACCAGATTATGTTACGGACGACCGTTTCGACACGATGGTGCACCGAAAGATGTACGAGGGGGAACTGGACGCTTTTATTGAAGGATGGACAAGGGAACGCGCGCCCGAAGAGGTTATGGCTGTTTTGCAGGATGCTGGAGTGCCTGCAGGAATCGTTGAAAACCCTGCCGATGTTTTTTCCGATCCCCAACTGCGTCATCGCGGGCTTTTCTGGCCCATAAATCATAGCGAGATCGGTATGTTCAATCATCTGGGTTCAAGTTTTCAGATGTCGGAAACTCCTGCCCGGCCCAGGATGCCCAGTCCGCTTCTGGGTGAACATAACGAATATGTCCTGACGAAGATTCTTGGCAAAACTGACGAAGAATTTATAGATCTTTTGTCTGCCGGGGTGCTGGAATA
>CAZXVZ010000278.1:0-2945 GCA_964644085.1 uncultured Syntrophus sp.
GGTCGTGCTGCAATTGATATGGCAAAAAAACAACTCATTCCTGCGGGAATTGAGTACGCAACATTTCTGGCTGATTCCATGGCAAGTTTTAAAGCTGCGAAAGTCAAAACCGATGTACAGGAAGATCAGTTAAAGAAGCTCGTTATGATTCTCAAGTCTGCGTATACCAATCTGAACAAACTGGAATCCGCCGTGGTCACAGCACAGGGCATAGAGGATACTGTGCAAAAAGCCGGTGCCTATCGTGACAAGGTGGTAACAGCTATGTCGGCGCTGAGAAAAGATGTTGATGTATTAGAGACGATTGTACCAAGAGATGTGTGGCCGGTACCAACATACACGGACCTTTTATTTAAGCTATAATCTCGTGTCGGGCAGTTTTATCGGCATAAGACGATATTTTTCTTTGATGTAAGGGAAGCTGAAGTGAGTATAAAAATGTGTAATCAGGATTCATCTTCGACCATATCGTGTTGTGCTTGTTTTTCAATTTAGCGCGGAAGGCTTTATGGAACAGAAAAATACTGATTTGAATATTGCCGTGTTTTTTTGCCAGCGGTTCGACAAGGAACAGGATGTCAATCGTCGCCCGTTAGAAAAGGAATTAGGTAACAGGATCAAATTCTTTCCGTTGCCATGCGGCGGACGCATTGATTCTCTTCATCTTTTGCGTGCTTTTGAATCAGGGGCCGACAAGGTATACCTTATTACGTGTCCTAAAGACACGTGCCGCTATTTAGAAGGAAACAGCCGCGCAGAAAAGCGCCTTGCCTATGCTCAGAAATTAATTGAGGAGATTGGCCTTGAGCCGGAACGTCTGGAATTAATCAAGACCCATGGAAGCACTTCTATTACCATCGACAGTCTGACCAGGAAATTGCTTGACCGGGACAATACGGTCGGACCTTCCCCGGTAAGGTTAAGATGATAGGTCTTAAATATACGGTTTATTACGGAGGAATGACCTCGTGATCACAGCGGAAAGAAAACCCTTTTCAGAAATCAAAAAAATGATCGCACCATATTGTAAGATACTGGTGGTCGGTTGTGCCACGTGCGTTGCTGAGTGCGCTGCGGGCGGCGAAAAGGAAGTAGGCCTTCTGGCTTCCGCCCTCAGGATGGACGCCCGGATGTCCGGGAAAGAACTTCATACAAAAGAGATTACTCTGGACCGCCAGTGTGTCCATGAATTTATTAACCAACTGTCTGATCTGGTGCAAGATTCCGAGGTAATAGTCTCTCTTGGGTGCGGTGCAGGCGTGCAGGCAGTAGCTGAAGTATTCCCTAACATCCCCGTTGTTCCTGCTTTGAACACCACTTTCATCGGTGAAACAAAAGATGCGGGTATTTGGATAGAAAATTGCAGGGCCTGCGGCGACTGCAAACTTGGTTTTTTTGCGGCCGTCTGCCCGGTTACCCGATGTGCCAAGGGTCTCTTTAACGGCCCCTGCGGCGGTTCGAAGACTGATCGTTGTGAAGTAGATCCTGAGACACCCTGCGCCTGGCAATTGATTATTTCTCGATTAGAAAACGTTGGCCGCCTCGACCTGCTGAAAGAGGTACATCCCCCCGTGGATTGGTCAAAACAACAAGGCAAAGGGCCCAGAAAAATTCATAGGGAGGATCAAAAAACGTGAAAATTGCTAGTCAACTCAAAAAGGTGCTTGATAGCGGCCATTTTGCAGTTACCGCTGAATGCGGCCCTCCCAAGGGAGCAGATTCTAAGGTTATTGAGGAAAAGGGGAAGTTATTGAAAGACTATGTTGACAGCATCAATGTGACCGATAATCAGACCGGAGTGGTCCGCCTCTCAAGTCTTGCCGCCTGTGTCCTCCTTAAAAAGGGTGGTCTTGATCCGGTCCTCCAGATGGTCGTGAGAGACCGGAACCGTATTGCTCTCCAGTCAGATATCTTAGGTGCATCCGCATTAGGTATCCGTAATATCCTCTGTCTTTCTGGAGATCATCAGTCTTTCGGAAATCAACCTCAGGCAAAGGGTGTTTTTGATATTGATTCAGTTCAGTTGATTCAAGCCATCCGGTCAATGCGGGAGGAAGGTCGGATCATCGGAGGGGACCAGTTGTCCGATCCACCCCAGCTTTTTATCGGTGCTGTGGCAAATCCTTTCGCTGACCCTTTACGTTTCAGGGCCATCCGACTGGCCAAAAAAGTGGGGGCGGGCGCTGAGTTCATTCAGACCCAGTGTATCTACAATCTGAAGCGTTTTAGCGAATGGATTGAACTGGTGAAGGAGATGGGAATTCACGAGCAGGTAAGCATATTGGGCGGAATAACACCTCTAAAGTCCGCTCGTATGGCAGAATATATGGCAAATAACGTGGCAGGCATGGACGTCCCCAAAGAAGTCATAGAACGGATGAAGTCAGTGCCTGCAAAAGAACAACGTCAGGAAGGAATCAAAATAGCAGTGGAAACCATTAATATTTTGAAAGAGATGGATGGTGTTCATGGTGTTCACATTATGGCAATCGAATGGGAGGAGACTGTGCCCCAACTGGTTGAAGAGGCAAAGCTTGCTCCTCGGCCAAATGTTTGAAGAGGATCGCGATATGCCTCCTAAATACCATGTTCACGCAAGTCAAGTTCCAAACAGGTTCCAGACCATTACCCGTTCCGGAGTCATTGCCTGGGAAGAAGGCTGTCTAAAGTGTGCCCGTTGTGTCAAAAAAGATTGTGTCTATAAAGTCTATGAGAAACGGGGTATCGACACCAGACAGATGCTCGAGTCGCTTGATAGTTCCTGTATGGATTGTTTCCGTTGTGTACAAAACTGTCCTGGAAGGCTCATTCAAAAAGGAACTAATCCATCCTTCAAAGCGCTTGGTGATGATTACTGGACCCCTGAAACCATATTAGGCCTTTGGTTTCAGGCTGAATCAGGGCGTATTCCTGTCTCCGGTGCCGGCTACGGAGGGCCCTTTTCA
>CAZXVZ010000279.1:0-2925 GCA_964644085.1 uncultured Syntrophus sp.
GCGGCGACAATTGACAACATTACGACAAATACTAAAATAAAAGTTCTCTTCACGGTGTCAATGTCAACATAAAAGTGTACCAATTATGGCAAAGTAAAAATGTACCACCCCGGCCTCTTACGATTGTTCCATGGTCGGCGGCGGCATCGGTGCACCTCCTTCTTTTTTGGTAATATTTCTTCCTTGAAGCCTGTAACTGTGTCCCTTGATATTAACGACCCTGCAATGATGGAGCAGACGGTCAAGTATAGCTGAAGCAATCACGGGATCGTTGAAGAGCTCCTGCCAGTCGGCAAAGCTCTTGTTTGAGGTAATGATCGTTGAGCTCTTTTCATACCGGTAGGATACAAACTGGAAGAAAAGGTGGGCCTCTTCCGTAGTAATGGGGAGATACCCTGCCTCATCGACAATAACGAGGCCTGAGTTCAGATAGGGCTTCAAAGCGCTTTTGCTCTCTTTGAGCTTTTCAATGAGTGTCTTCATGGTGGTAAAGTAGACCTTGAACCCGTGAGAACATGCCTTCACCGCCAGGGCGATGGCAAGGTGTGTTTTTCCTACACCGGGAGGTCCGAGAAAAACGATATTTTCTTTTTTGGCAAGGAATGTGAGATCAAAGAGGTCCATCACCATCCTTTTATCCAGATGGGGATGAAAGGTAAAGTCGTATTCTTCGATGGTTTTTGCCTGAGGCAGGGAAGCGAGCCTCATTGCCGTTACAATCCTCCTGCCTTCCCTGGCCGATACCTCTTCTTCCAGGATGCGGTCAAGAAGGGCGAGATAGGACATTTTTTCTTCTTCCGCGCGCGCAAGGACGGTATCGAGGATTTCTGCGGAATGGGCCATCTTCAGCCGGATCAGATTATCTTTCAGGCGTTCATAGGTCAGTTGTTCCATGTTCCACCCGCAAACCGTTCATATTCCATAAGCGAACGCGTTGCCACTTCAGGATAGAGGCTGCCTGTCACAAGTCCTCTGGTGGCCCGTCCTTTATTCTTTCCGTATTTTCGTACCCGTTGTGACCTATCCGCCCGAAGCGACACATAGATATCGTTTCCGATAACCGTATACTTTCCTGGTGGTTCCTGATAGACGGCAACCAGTTCCTGATCGTACCAGATATGGATGAGCCCGTTCTTGATCTTCAGCATGACCTTCCTGCCTGCCAGATGATACGGAACACAATAGGTATTTGCATGATAGGAGAGACGGCAGTCCTTGTGGACCTTTCTATAGAGCTTGATGGAGGTATCGTAATCGACAAGGGGGCAAGGGCCAACAAACTCCTTTTCTTTCTCCCACCGCTCGGATACGGCTTCATGATGGGTGCCGTGTATTCTCCTGTTGGTGCACTCAAGCCAGAGCTTAACATCATCGTTGGCTTTTGCTGCCGAGGTATAGACGTATCCCCTCCAGAAGCGTTCCCGGATATAATCCATGGGGCGCTCCACCTTGCCCTTGACCCAGGGACTGTATGGAGGGCAGAGCTGTGGGGAAAACCCGTAGTGATGGGCACAGTGGAGAAACTCGATATTAAAAACCGGCCTGCCGTTCTGTCTTCCCGTTGTGACGTGTTTCATGTTGTCGTAGAGGATCTCCCGGGGAACGCCCCCGAGGAAGCGGAAGGCATGGATGTGACAATCCATGAAGGCCTCCAGGGTGGGTCTTTCCACGAACTCTACATACAGCGCACGTGAATATCCCAGGACCATGACGAAAGCATAGACGGTTATGACCCTGCCGTTTGGCTGTTGTATCTTGAAATCCCCCCAATCAACCTGGCCCTGACGGCCGGGTTCTGTCTCAAACCGCATATAGGCAATGCGGGTATTCTTTTCCTTGATGGACTGAACGAAGGTCTTGACGGTGGTGTACCCTCCCGTATAGCCCATTCTAGTCAACCTGTCGAATATCCATGAAGCCTGATAGGTATCTTCTTCAAGGTAATCTTCAATAATCTGCCGGTAGGGATCAAGGATGCTTTGACGTCTGCCTCTCTTTCTATATTCCGGCAGGGTGTCGATTTCTACATACTTTGCCACTGTCGACCTGTGGAGTCCTGTGGCCCTGGCAATCTTTCTTATACTCAATCCGTTCCTGAACATAGCTTTTATATCCATACACACCTCGTTGGTTATCATCGGTAACAGCCTCCTTGGGGAGAGTGTTACCATAAAAACTGTCTCACGGGTGGTACACTTTTCACCGGCGTTTTTGGTACACTTTTATTTTGGCATTAACACCGTCAGCTTGTAACAAGTGAACTTTCTGCGGCGTAGGTCAGTTTGTGGCAATCGTCAGTGCACCGGAAAGAATCAAAAATACCGTATTGTGATTCCTATCCGGATGATGAAACGAATGATGGCGATGCGATCCGGCCCTTCCGACCCGTACAGCAAATCGGCTACCAAGTTGTTCTCGGAGTGCTTGAGCACCTTCAACTCGACGGAGAATCCCTGAACCCCTTCTGCATAGAATACATTCACAAAATCCAAGGCAAGAATTCCTCTCCCAGTTTTCTCTGGAACAACCCGCTCTACAAAAATCGGGGAGCAATAAGGCACATTGCGTTGCCCAATATAGCCGGGAATCATTTGCCAAGCATACCGGGACTGCGGAACCAGCCTAAGTTTATTTTTGGCCTCAGGAATTAGTTTTTACATGACTAAATATTGTCTGACAGGTAAAATACCGACTTTTACAATTACGACCCGAAAAGAATGTCATCGGTAATGGCAGAGAGGAGGCGCTTGTCCTCAACATCATTTTCTTCGACAAGCTCAAAGATATCCCCTTCCTGAATTCCAGCTTCCTTGAGGGCTTCCTCCAAGTCTTCCGCTTCCACTGTCTTTTCTTCTCTATTAACGCGAAATGTAAATCGTTTCATAATTGCACTTTCTACAAATCCCCTTCCTGCAATACGCGGCC
>CAZXVZ010000280.1:0-2919 GCA_964644085.1 uncultured Syntrophus sp.
TCATTTATCCAAAGCCTTATAGTACTCGTGTTTGCCGTGAGCTGCCTCTTTTACACCCTTATCCCTTCTTTCTTTGAAGAAATTAGATTCATCGGGGCTATAGGTCCTGAAAGTAGTCATAGTATGAGTCAGGTAGTGATCCATCATACCTCTTGTAATTCCCCTGAGCTCATAGAGTTGCTCCCTGCATACTTTCCCTAAAGCGATGCCGTCTTTCGGGTACAACGCCAGTCCTTCCGCGAGTTCACGCACCTCCTTTTCAAGGTCTTCGTTTGGGACCACCCGATTAATGAGGTTCCATTCTAGCGCCTGCCGCGCAGTAATCATTTTACCGGTAAGACACAGGTCAAGCGCTTTGGTGAGCCCGCACCTCTCCACCATAATGGGCATAACAGTCTGGCCTGCCAGACCAAGCCTCTCTTCAACATGTCCCATCTGACAATCCTCGCTTGCTATAAGCAAATCAGCGTGCATGGAAATACTGAAAGCAACACCCAGACAGTATTTGTGCATCTGGACAATAGTCAGTTTCTTACAGAAGAGTACCTTGCTGAAAAACTCAAAAAACAGACTTCTGTCAAAATTCAGTTTCACACGCAGAGGGACTTTTTCTCCTCTCTCACCGGGTTTCGGATCTTTCATTCCATATACATAACCTACCTGATCCAATGGCGCGCCTGCGCTGAAACATTTTCCCGCACCTTTGAAAACGACGACTTTGACATCGTCATCGTTTTCCGCTTCGGTAATGGCCCTCCCCCAACTCTGAAACATTTCCCGGGTAACCGAGTTCATCTTCTCAGGCCTGTTCAACGTAATATAAACAATATTTGGGGTTACCTTTTCATATATGATCTGTTCGTATTCCATAATACCTCCTATATTTTTATTCATTCAACAAAAGTTTTAAATATAATCACCTGATTATCTGTGTTCACCATTCCAGCGACCTTACCAGGACACCATGACCGGCATCACTTTCAATGGCGAAACGTATATTGCTTTTTGTGGACAGTCGAGTTCACAGTAGTCGCAGCACATGCATTCTTCAGGATATGCTATGAATGCTTTCATCTTCTTTCTATCCATCCTTATCACATCAACGGGACAGCTGTTGACACATATACCGCAGCCATTGCACAATTCATGGTCGATTCGTTCAATGGACATGGTTTCTTCTTCCTCTTGCTGTAAAATTGGTGAGTACGTTCAAATTGAATACCAGTTCATCATTATAGTTATTCCCCAGGAAACCGTTTAGGGTATCTTTCCTCATATGGTCTAGACATGTCCGGCCACCATACCCTAGGAATTTGTTCTGCGGAAATCATCATTGAACCGTGGTCTTCCCGCAATTTTAGCCAGACCAGCCATTCCGGATCATTTCTCCGCGGGTAATCCTCGCGATAATGCTGGCCTCTGCTTTCTGTTCGATAGAGCGATGATTTCAAAATCATTTCTGCATTTAAAATCATATTTCGTGTTTCGTGAGCCAGACGCAATTCGTGGTTGTCTTTGGCAACCAGCTTCGGTGTTAAATGATCTCTTAAAAACTCGACTATTGAAAGCGCCGCTGAAAGACGCTTCTCATGCTTAATAAACAAGATGAAGTAAGGCATCATCGTGTTTTGCAAAACCTGAGTTACCCATCGGGGGTTATAACCGCTTTTTCCCTCAACGGCAAAAAGCACACTTTTTTTGCCTCTTGCTATTTCCTTATCGTCAATCCTGGTTTTTTTAGCCTGTTTGGCGTACTCAGCGGCCCCCATTCCGGCCCTGGTGCCCGTGACCGCGGAGCCGGTGAGCCCAAATCCCGGCGCGGGGTGATACGCGCCAAGGTATCTCGTGCCGCAGCACTCGCCCGCGACATAAAGCCCCGAAACATGAGTGGCACATTTTTTATTCACGGGCCACACACCACCTGTCTGGGCGTTGGGAGCTCCCGCAGCTCCCCCTCCAACCTGTATGAATTTACCGCCCCTGCCGGGGTCAAACCCCATGCGCTCGCTCTCTATAGCGTCGGAGTTTTCCATGCGCTTGCGCATTCTTTCCACATCGTCGGGGGAAGCGTTGTCAATATCCCAAATTATCGGCCCTCTTCCCGCATGAATCGCAAAATCGAGTGTGAGATCGGCTTCCGCCTGATAGTGGGTAAATATCTCCCGGCCTTCTCCGTCTATATAATTCCGGAATGTTGCCCGGCTCCCTCTCGCGCCCCTCCATGCCGGGTATGGCAGCATCCCGTAGTTACCCGAATCGAGAAATTCTCTGCACGTAATCTCGGCACCAGCCCTGTATGCCATTGCTTCTCCGTCGCCGGTAAGTGCGTGTATTTCAGCACCAGACGGTTTGAAACTGTTGTAGCCGGCGCTCATAATAACCGCTTTCGCATTGAAGAGGATCACATTGCCTTCTTCCATCGGAAAACCGATTGCTCCGACAATCTTCCCATCCTGTTTCAACAGATCAGCGATCATGACTCTGTCAAATATTTTTACGCCGCTTTTTATGGCCTGTTGTCTCAGAAAAGGGGTTGTTTTTCTTCTTTTTATTCTGATTATGCCGAAGGGTTCAAAACCCTTTACCAACTGCGAATCTTCCTCGGAAGGGAATTCCACTCCCCATGACAAAAGGTCCTGGTAAGTAGCCCAGGAGTCTTTGAACACGGTCTCAGTCCATTCACGGTCGTTCAGATACTCGCCCTTTATGTTGATGGCGTTCACACATGCTTCGAGATCCAACCCCAAATCAGGGTGGTAAACCATGTAACCCATTCCCGAGGCATAACCCGCCCCCGCTTTACCCGCATATCCTTTGTCAGTGAGGGTTACATCCAGATTTTGTTCTCTTGCTTTTATGGCAGCAAAACAGCCGGCGATACCTCCGCCGATAACCAGTATATCTGTTTCGATCTCATTT
>CAZXVZ010000281.1:0-2878 GCA_964644085.1 uncultured Syntrophus sp.
ACCTTTTTAAGTCTTGATTTTTAGCGACAAGTAATGTTAAATTCACTGGATTTCGTTGGATTTTTAATACTTAAAAAAGAAGGAGATTACATGAAAAAGTACGAGCCTGAGGCGATACGAAATGTAGGTATATTTTCCCATGGAGGGGAAGGCAAAACGTCAATTGTTGAGGCTATGCTTTTTCTCGCCGGAGAAAATACCAGGCTTGGCAATGTCAATGACGGCACATCGCTTATGGACTATGAACCGGAGGAAATAGAAAGAAAAATAACCATTTCTTCATCCTTCGCGTGTTTTGAGTGGGGCAAGAATAAAATCAATTTTCTCGATACACCCGGTGATGACAATTTCATAGCTGACGCGAAATTATGCATGAGGGTTGTTGATGGCGCCCTCATCGTCGCGAGTGCTGTTTCAGGGGTGAAGGTTCAGACGGAAAAAGTATGGGAGTACGCCAATGAGTTCTCTGTTCCTATAGCGATTTTTGTGAATAAAATTGACAGGGAGAGAGCTGACTTCACACGGACGATTGAAGACCTGAAGAAAAACTTTGCCGATAAGTCGATTCTGGTTGTTCAGATGCCTATGGGGCTTGAGGAAAATTTCAAGGGAGTTATAGATCTTCTTTCCATGAAGGCATATGTTTATAAAAATGATGGCTCCGGCAGCTTTAGCTTGAGTGACATTCCCCAGGAATACCTTGAGGACGCAAAACAATACCGTGAAAAACTTGTAGAAACTGCAGTTGAGATGGACGATGAGGTCATGGAAAGGTATCTCAATGGTGATGAAGTGAGAGATGAAGAGGTGGAAAGGTGCTTGAGAGAAGGAGTATGGAATCGTAAAATTGCGCCCGTAATGTGCGGTTCGGCATCGCTGAATGTGGGAATCAACAATCTCCTCGACGGTATAGTCAAATTTTTCCCGCCTCCGACGTATAAAAAAGAAGTAGAAGGCATCAATGTTAAAACAGGCGAAAAAATGACACGAGAAATGTCAGTGGATAAGCCTTTTAGCGCATTTATATTTAAAACATTTACCGACCCCTTCGCGGGTAAACTGACACTTTTCAGAGTTTACTCCGGGGAAATGCATCCTGACATGACTGTATTAAATGTTACGAAGGATGAAAAAGAACGTATAGGACAGATTTTTTATCTCGTCGGGAAGAAACAAAAGCCAGCCGGGTTTGCCGGTGCCGGTGATATCGCTGTTGTGGCGAAACTGAAAGAAGCAGGGACAGGTGATACCCTCTGTGATGAGAAATCATTGATTAAATACGAAAGTGTTAAACTTTCATCCCCTGTAATATCTTTTTCTCTCCAGCCGAAAGCAAAGGGCGATGAAGACAAACTCAACACATCTCTTGCCAGACTCATCGAAGAAGACCAGACGATCAAGTATTCCAGAGACGAACAGACAAAAGAGTTTATCCTCTCCGGTATGGGTCAGGTTCATATTGAAGTTATAGTCGAAAAAATGAAGAGAAAGTTCGGTGTTGAAGTGGAACTTAAGGAACCGAAAGTGCCTTATAAAGAAACTATTAAGGGCACCTGTAAAGTACAGGGAAAATATAAAAAGCAATCAGGCGGCAAGGGGCAATACGGTGATACCTGGCTTGAAATGGGACCATTGCCGAGAGGCGCCGGATTTGAATTTGTGGACAAGGTTGTCGGCGGATCAGTGCCGAGGCAATATATACCCGCCGTGGAGAAAGGCATCGTGGAGGCTATGAACCAGGGCATGCTTGCCGGTTTCCCTGTTGTCGATTTCAGAGTGGCTCTCTATGACGGTTCTTATCATGACGTAGATTCATCTGAAATGGCGTTCAAGATTGCCGCTTCGATGGGATTCAAGAAAGGCCTTGAACAGTGCAAGCCGGTACTCCTCGAACCTATTATGAAAATGGAGGTCATTGTTCCTGACGAGTACATGGGTGACATAATGGGAGATATGAATTCCCGGAGGGGAAAAATCATGGGAGTTGAGAGCAGGGGGAATAACCAGGTAGTCAAAGCTACTGTTCCTATGGCTGAAGTGCTCAGATACGCACCTGACTTGAGATCCATGACGGGTGGCAGAGGGACATTCACAATGGACTTTGATCACTATGAAGAAGTGCCAAACCAGATAGCGGAAAAGATTATAGAGGCGGCAAGAAGAGAAAAAGAAATGCAGGAAAAACAATAGGGTAGTTTTTCAGGTATTGATGAAAAATAATTGAGAAAATTGAAGTGGAACCAAAAAGCCCCGTCCAGCGGGGCTTTTTGGTTCTAACTTCGTTTAACTCTATGTTTCCAAACCATAAAAGGATTTTCTATGAGAGCCGTAATCCAGAGAGTCAAAGAAGCGTCCGTTGAAATCGACGAAAAAATCGTAGGAAGAATAGGGCAGGGTTTACTTGTTCTTCTTGGTGTCCACAGTGACGATACCCCTCTTGATATTTCATGGATGATCGATAAAATTATTAACCTTCGTATTTTTGAGAAAGAAAACGGGAAGTTTGATAAATCTCTTTTTGACATAAAAGGTGGGCTCCTTATTGTCTCACAGTTCACTCTCTTTGCTGACTGTACTAAAGGACGGCGGCCCTCTTTCACTAATGCCATGGGGGCATCTTCAGCAAGAACTCTTTTTGAATTATTTGTCGAGAGAGCGAGAGAAAAAATTTCTCATGTGGAAGCAGGTATTTTTCAGGCTTCAATGAATGTATCCCTGACAAATTGTGGTCCGGTAACGATTATTTTGGATTCCAAAAAGGAATTATAATTAAGAATTGTTAAAAAATGCTTGTAGTAATGATATCACGTAAACATATAACTTGTTATAACGATTGTCTTGACAGGTTATCTGTAATCTATTATAATTTAAACCACTC
>CAZXVZ010000282.1:0-2788 GCA_964644085.1 uncultured Syntrophus sp.
TGTAAATCCAAGTTTGTCCGCTGTCGCATCAAGGACTTTAATACCTTCAGCAACTACTTCAGGACCGGTACCATCACCCGGTATTACACCTATATTATATTCTTTTGCCATTATATCCTCCTAGTTATATATATTTTTTAATTTAATTTATAAGCAATTAATGCTTTATGTCCGATATCCTTTCTGAAATACATTCCGTCGAATTCTATTTTTGAAACAGCGTCATACGCCTTATCAACGGAGTCCTGATAGTCCTTACCGGAAGCAGTGACACAGAGAACCCTTCCGCCGTTTGTGTAGTATTGTCCATCAATCTTTTTTGTCCCGGCGTGAAAGACCATCACATCGTCTCTATCTTTCAATCGCTCAAGCCCTTTTATGAGTTTTCCCTTTTCCGGTTTTTCCGGATAGCCTTTAGACGCAATGACAACACAAACGGAAACGCCGTCTTTCCATTCAATTTTGTCAACAGTGTGCAGTTTTTCGTCAACACAAGCCGTCAGGATAGGCAGCAAATCACTTTTCATATTGAACAGGATAGGTTGTGTTTCAGGATCTCCAAGGCGCGCATTAAATTCAATAACAAGGGGTCTGCCATTTGAGAGCATCAATCCACCGTAAAGGACACCCTTGTATTTAATACCCTTTTCTTTCATTGCGTTGATTGTTTTCATCATAATGGTGTTTTTAATTTCTTCTTCCAGCGGTTCTGATACAAAAGGGATTGGTGTGTAGGCTCCCATTCCTCCGGTGTTTGGCCCTTTGTCGTCATCGAGAAGCGGTTTATGATCCTGCGCTGCCAGTAACGGCAGTATTGATGTGCTGTCGGTGAAAGCAAGATATGAAGCTTCAATACCGGGCAGGAATTCTTCTATGACGACTTTTTTTCCGGCCTCTCCATAGATGCCGTTTATCATGAGCTCTTTGAGGATTCGCCCCGCTTCCGACATTTCCCTGATCACGTACGCGCCCTTCCCGGCGCACAGTCCGTCTGCTTTGATAACAAAGGGTGCCTGAATTGCTTCTAAATAGGTACGGGCACTTTCGTATTCTGAAAATGTCTTAAATGGAGCTGTGGGGACACCATACTGAGCCATCAGTTCTTTTGAAAATATTTTGCTCGCTTCAATTAAAGCGCCTTTTCTTCCAGGGCCAAAGGCTGGTATCCCTTTTTCTTCAAAAGCATCAACAAGCCCCTGGGCGAGAAAACTCTCAGAACCTATGACAGCGAGATCGATACCTTTTCTTTGAGAGAATTCGACAAGGTTTCCAATATTGCCCGTGTCCATCTCAATGCATTCAGCTATGTCTGATATGCCGCCGTTTCCCGGCAGGGCGTATATTTTGCTAACATCTTTTGATTGAGACAGCTTCCATACCAGGGCATGCTCTCTGCCTCCGCTTCCTAATATAAGAATGTTCATGTGCCCTTCCCTCTTACGTTTTCTACGTTCGAAAAATCGGTTTCGCGCCGATATCTTAAAGATATTTCTTTGCCTGCCCTGCTTACAAAATTGTCTGCATTATCATGTGATTCCTGAAAAATATTTCGACATAATTAATAAAACATTACTCTTATCGTTCTAATCTGACACAAGCTTTATAGTAAAGGTTGACCAGTGTGTTTGTCAATCCTAATTTTCCGTTGAAATGAAGAGCTGAAAGGAAAAAAACCTGTTTCCACTGCAGCGTCATGATTTCATATAGAATGTGGTATCGTCGAAAAAGTAGCTCTTTATTTGTCCTTCATTTTCAAGTGTTTTAAGACGGTTTTTTGCGTTTTCTAAAGGTATACCGGTGATTTTGACAATATCATCCAGTGTGAGAGACCTTCTTTGAAGTATTTCTATTATTTTCCGTGACCAGTCTTCTTCGTCTGGTTTTTTTACAGACTTTTCGAAGCTGCAAATGATTTCGCATGATTCTCCAAGATATCGGCATATTTTTTTCAGATCACCCTCAGTAAGCCCTTCCGTTTTTTGTTCAGTGGGTGGCCTTGTGACTGTGTTGAGCTGGATTTTGTTAACGGAAATCTCCGATACAGTTTTTTTCAATTTTTCCAGTTCTTCTGCTGAATCGTTTACACCTTTGACAAGCATAACTTCAAGCCATATCCTGCCTTTATAATCTTTCCTCAATAATTTCAGACCCTGAATGATCGTTTTTATATCTATGAAAGAATGCGGCCTGTTGATACACCTGAATACATCATCGCTCACTGCATCAAGAGATGGGAGGATAACATCGGCAAACATGAGATCTTTTCTTACATCATCGAGATAGAGAAGCGCACTGTTCGTAATGACTGATACAGGAATATCGGTCTTTTTTTTAATTTCTCTGATCATAGTACCTAAATCAGTGTTAAGGGTCGGCTCACCAGATCCGGAGAAGGTTATATAATCAATTCGATGTGTTTTCCGTATCTTGCTCATAATTTCGTTAACCACATAATAAGGATCAACGAAATTTTTTCTCGTTGTTTCTATATTGGTAGTTTTTCCAATCTGGCAATATATACAGTCAAAAGGACAATATTTGTGAGGGATCACATCAACACCTAATGAGAACCCGAGCCTTCTGGAAGGGACGGGTCCGAAAACATGTTTTGTCATGGAGAAAATATTAAATGATTTAGCATGAAAAAGGAAACAAAAAAGTATAGAAGTACCGTAGCTTAACGCTGTCTTTGTGTTGACTTTTGATTAATAATATAATAAAAGAAAGGCTCAGGGGGCGATTAGCTCAGATGGTTAGAGCGCTGGTCTCACATACCAGAGGTCGTTGG
>CAZXVZ010000283.1:0-2711 GCA_964644085.1 uncultured Syntrophus sp.
CCGTTTCTGCACAAGGAAAAAAGTAAACCATATGAAAAAAATACATGGACCTTCTTAGAGTAATAAAAGTAATCATATTACGAGTAAACAACTTAAAGAACGGATCTATAGTATAAAAGACGCTTTCGCCAGTAATCCGCGTCAACGCTGTCAACGGTAACCCCCCTCGAACTTGATGCGTGCACGAACTCAGTCCTGTTTACTAATATTCCTACGTGAAAAGCCCCTCCGACGCTAAAAAAGACAATGTCACCGGGCTGCGCGTTAATACGATTAACCTCATAACCCGCCCGGCCTTGAGACTCTGCTGGCGGGGGCAGCAAGATACGATGCCGCTTGAATACAAAGTATATCAGCCCGCTGCAGTCAAAGGCGTCCGGACCTTTGGCCCCGTTTCTATACGGCTTGCCTTGTAGTGCCAAAGCGGAGGAGACGACATCACCTCTTATCTTTGCGGCCCCGTCAAAGATACGGACCTTTTTAGGTGCGCAGGAAGAAAACAAGGAAATAATAAAGAACAGAAAAAAAACTCGAACAAGAGTTGTTCCGAAGCCGTGTCTACGCATATCCCAGTATAAGCTTCACCGCATCATCGAGCCTGCGAACAAGAGAAACATTGTCCTTACAATCAAACACCCCACCGTTAACAAAACCAATCGGTAGGGCAACCTCGGTGAACATACCCGAATCGCCGTCACCATCACCGACAGCGGAAGCCTCCTCTCTTTTCAGACCAAGAGAGCGAAGAATTTCCCTTATGAGAAAACCCTTCTTATTGTATTCCACATCAATCTTTATCCTACCATCGAGAATTCCTTCTCGAGAGAGGAGAGCGTTCGAGAAGGCCAAATCAAAAGAAAATTCCTCCTTTACCCGATTGACAAGAAGGGAAATGCCACTGGATACTATGACAGTAAAAATACCAGCCGTTTTAAGACCACTCACAACACGCGCGACATTTGCCTGATAAGGGATTTCACCTAAGATCCGGCAGACCATTGAAACAGGCAGGCCCTTCCAGAGAAGGGCATCTCTCCTGCAAAATTCATGGTAATGAATTTTCCCCTCACGGAACAGAGCTTGATATGCGTCGGCATTTTCGGCCCAGAGATTAAGCCTCCGGTGAAGATATTCCCAGCTGCTCTTTACCTTGGTTAACGTGCCGTCACAGTCGAAAAAAACAACTTTTATTGGCATGATTTCCTTATATCATCTACAAGAAAAAAAATCTATTTTTTAAAAACTATCTATAGAATATACTATCAGAGAGTGAGTAGACAATGACAACGGGTCATGGAAGACCAGGGCGTTTACATAGACAGACCGATTGGGATAAACGTTACAGAGAAGGTTTTTATGATGGTGCCGTCGAACCTCACGAGCTCGTTAAGAAATTTTGGCGCATGATACCTGGTAAAGTCGTGGTTGATATTGCCATGGGAAACGGAAGGGACGCTATTTATTTGTCAGAAAACGGATTTTTTACTACAGGGCTAGAAGGCTCTATCGAAGCCATAAAAATCGCAAAACGGACGGCAGCGCAAAAAAATGTTATTGTGCACACCGTCCTTGGAGATGCAGGAACATTACCGTATCAAAGAAACGTATTTGATGCCGTCGTTGTTTTTTATTTTTTAAAAAGGGAAATTATTGACGAGATTAAAACTCTTTTAAAAAAGGACGGTATATTCATATATGAAACATTCCTCAAGAGACAGAACAACATTGACAGGCAAAGAAACCCGAGCTACTTATTAGACGATGGTGAATTAATCGGCCACTTTGCGGGATTCGAGCTTTTGTTTTACGAAGAAATCATTGACATCTCTGGCGGGAGGAGAAAAGCCATAGCAAGAGCTGTCGGGAGAAAACTATGATAATCGAGTGGAATCCGGAGAGACCAAAAAGAAAGACAACGGAACTTATATTGAACACTCTCGCAAGCGGCGGTATCGTTGCTTATCCCACCGACACGCATTACGGGATGGGTTGCGATCTTTTTAACATTAAGGCAATCAAGAAACTGTACGCCATAAAAAGACTTGATGACAAAAGGGCCTTGAGCATCATTTGCAGGAACCTTAAAGATGTAAGCACCTATGCGATCATGAGTGATTTTTCGTTCGAAATATTGAAGCGGTTTTTACCGGGTCCATACACATTTGTACTTGCAGCTAAAAGAATAATACCCAAACTTCTCATGACTGAAAGAAAGGAGGTTGGTGTGAGAATACCGGCGCACAGGGTACCCCTTTCCCTGGCCGGTTTGGTTGAAAGGCCCATTATTAACACGAGCGTAAAGATTTCAAATGAAGCGGCGCTCACGGACCCTCGGAACATAGAAAAAAGATTTGGTGGCGCAGTCAATGTTGTCATAGACGGCGGCATTATTGTCAGCGATCCGTCCACAATTATTCGTCTTGTTGATGACGAGGTTGAGGTGTTACGTGCAGGGAAAGGGCCATTTCCCCCGGAAAAAGCGCGTAAATAACAACCCTCGTCAGAGGACGCCGGGCCGGCCGTGTTTTAACAAAAACCTTCCCGTCTCAACGGGCATCAAAAAGCTAACAGTTTTTGGTTTCAATGAAACACCCGGATTTAATTATTGCGGGTGTGGAGGAACGGTGCCCGCAACATGAGTTACGAACCTTCTGAGCCCATTTTGGTTTACAACGCGAAGTCTTTGATATATAACTGCATCGTGGAAGAGA
>CAZXVZ010000284.1:0-2674 GCA_964644085.1 uncultured Syntrophus sp.
AGCTACTCCCCTTGTAGGTACTAGAAGTCTAGCAGGGGTGTCTTATCTTGTCAATCCCCTAAAATTGGTCATGATTTGGGCGGAAGTGGAGATAGGGATATGTCTGAGGCGTTCGTTACCACCAGAGCACTTGCAGATTAAACTGTTCAAGATTTACAAGCGAAAACTATCAGCACTCTATGAAAACTTTGAAGAAGAGTTCCGTTGAGGCGTCAATAAAGACCAATTCATTATTTCCTTCGAGGCCTTATTTAATCAATTTTGAGCACCATTGGATGTCGCATTATTGAACCCTGAGTGCGAAACCAAATTCTACCTGACCGGGATCAGCAAACTTCTCTGGAAAGATAGGCACGACGTCTCGACCACAAAATACAAGAGTGGTAAATATTGCCTATGTATCGACACTGTCTTTGATAAAGGCTAAGTATCTTTGACAACAGTAATGTTTTGTCAATTTCTCGAAGTTCAGCCTGAATCAACAAGGGTCTTAAAGTCTCAGCCATTATAATGGAAAAGTGACCGCCCTATGGATATTTCTGATCGTGTAGCTCGCAAGTTGTGAATTTTTAAAGATGCTTTTTTCGCTTAAGATAAGGATTACCAGTTAAAACACTCAATAGCAAACGAGAATAGGAAAACCTGTCTTACAGGAAATAAGTTCGCGGCTGCTGACAGCGCATGAAAATATTGCGCAGGCACCGGTTTCAAAAGGTGTAGATTACCTATGGAAACAAGCAAGAAAGGCAGGGTCATTTCTGACGAGCCGATCGCTTAACGTGTTGAAAACTGCTTAACATTTGTCCCCTTGTCAGGTAGAATCTGGTAGGGGGTTTCTATTGCTCAAAGGATCAAACCAGCTTGATGAGCGTGTCCCGGTCGAGGCAGGCACGATTCAGGTCAATTTCTGTAAGAATCCGCATTGCCAGAATTTTGGTGTCCCGGCAAGCACCAAAAGGCAGCCCAGAGGTATGAGAACGGCGGAACATGGCAGAGATGCATACAATGTAGTTGGTTCAGGCCGAGGAACACCTATGCTTCGGTGCGGTCTTTGCGGCCAATATCCAACAATAAAGAGCAACATAGCCATCCATGAAGAGCTGAATAGGTTTTGGAAGGTCTTTGATACCAAAGCTGCACCAACTTGTCCGAACCACTGTACAGACAAAGACAAAAGCAACGCTGGCTACCACTTGTTCGGACGGACAAGGGCGGGATCTATACGCTATCGGTGCAAGGCTTGCGGGAGAACATTCATCACCGCTTCACCACCTTCCATCCGACACAGAAAGCCTCACAAAAATGCCGCAATCTTCCGTCTTCTCGTCAATAAGGTGCCTTTCCGCCGTATCTGCGAAGTAGAGGGAATCACCATGTCCACACTCTACCGGAAGATTGAATTCGTTCATCGTCAGTGCATTGCCTTTGCGGCTGAGAGGGAGCGCAATCTCCCCGTCATGCCACTCGCCCGACTCTATATCGGAGTCGATCGGCAAGATTATATGATCAACTGGTCTGATGCCAATGACCGGAGGAACATCATCTTCCGTGCTGTCGGCAGCGCTGACAACACGACTGGCTATGTGCTTGGCCTGCATCTCAACTTTGATCCTTTCGTGGATCCGGATATTACAGAGAGGGATGCGATTGCCTCGGGTGACTACGAAGTAAAGCCGGCCTATAGACGATATGCCCGCCTCTGGCTCCGGCGTGATTACATTGATGCCATTCAGAAGGCCCGAGCCCGGAAGTCTGGCACCCATGAAGCATCCTTGAAGGATGGCATTGCTGCCACCTACGAAGATGCTCACAACAGGGATGATATCGAAGTGTTCGAGAACCTGGATGATGATCTTGCCCTGCCCAAAGATGGTATGCAGGTGCGTGGAGAATACACCATGTATGGACACTTCTTTTTCCTTCGAAAACTCCTCGATAGTACGGAGAAAGTTCGTTTTTTCCTCGATCAGGACTCTGCCTTCCGGGCTGCTTGCCTGTCTGCGTTTGCCGAGAGAATCAAGGAAGGACGTTGCGACGCTTTTTATGTGCGGATCAACTCCGAGGCAACCATTGATAAAAAACGCCAGATACTGGCAGAGAATCGACGCCACATGGAGGCAATGAAGCAGCGGTATCCCGGCTTGAAGGATTGGGAGATAAAACTCCTGATGATAAAGGAGAAAATGACCCAAATGGTCAACATCGGCACGTGGCAGGATCGCTGGGTGGAACATCCTTTCCCGAATATGAGCGAGCCCGAGAAAGCCATGTGTTATCTCACGGATATCCAGGGTTACGATGAAGACCATCTTGGCTGGCTCTACAACAAGGTCAGCCTCCACGCTATCGACCGCTTCTTCATGCAGGTCCGAAGGAGATTGTCTCTCCTGGAGCGACCGATCAGCAGTTCGGCCAGTCCGGGTCGCCGTTGGTTTGGCTACGGCCCCTACAAACCAGTTATGGTGGCCAAACTACTTGACATCTTTCGCGTCTTCTATAATTTTGTAGAAGCGGGAAAGAACAAGCAAACACCGGCTGTGCGGCTAGGACTGGCAAAGGGCAAGGTAACGGTTGAGGACATTGTTTATTACCAGCTGTAAAACTGACCGCAATTATTCCTTATGGGCTACTGGGGAAGATATCTTCCCCAAAAAAAGGACTGCCGAGTAAGTAT
>CAZXVZ010000285.1:0-2631 GCA_964644085.1 uncultured Syntrophus sp.
CTACACCCTATCCTACACTCTTTCCCTACACGACGCTCTTCCGATCTATGACAGGATTGCCTATGGCAGTGTTGTCGATTTTCTCGATTTCTACTTTAAAAACTACCACTGGCCTGCTTTCAATGTTGCCGACATATCAATCTCCGTCGGCATCGGTCTCTGGCTCTACTGGGAAATCTTCCACGCGAAAAAACAAACGAGTCGTTCTTAACCTTTCAGACAAGCATTAAAAGCAAAGAGGTCTTTCCATGGATGATGAACAACGCGAAGAGGAAAAGAAATTAAAACGGCTCAGGTTTATCGTCGATTTTTCCCTGGAATTTATCAGGACGCAGAATATCAGCCATGAGAGCGCCCTGTCCATCGTGGAAGGCGTGAAAAAACAAACCCTGAAATTATTCCCCGGTAAAGAAGAAGCCTTCGATATCATCTACGCGCCGCGCTTCAAACGCGTGCTCAACGAAAAATTCAAGAGGTCGTAGAAAAAACATGATAAAAGGCTAAAGATGTAAGGTAATTTCTCGTAATTCCTGTTATTATTTTCCGAATATCTTCTCCAAACCCTTCCCTATATCTATAACGGTGGTACCGACGTCGCCACCTCCCTTTGCCCCTCCATCCAACAGCGCTTTTCCTAATTCCTCAATAGAAAAACCGAACGTACCTGCCAGCGCAACAGCCATTGCTGTCATAAATTCTTCCTGAATACCGAATTGCGGATTTTCAAGATTGCCCTTTATAACAAATGAAACCGAAATTTCATTATTGCTTTTCTTCAGATATCCGAGCACAAGAGACAGCGGCACACCCACAAATCTTTTCCCTATTGTTCGGACCTCCCCAAATTCAAGGTCTTTCAGAATCGCTTTTCCGGGTGCGTTTATCCTGTTCGATAATACACGGGCAGTCAAATCAAGATCAAGAAACCCTTTCGTCATATTGGCTGTAGTGTTCTTCCGAAAATAGGGCTTCAAATCAACCAAATCAAGCGACCGTATTTGCATCTTGCA
This sequence comes from uncultured Syntrophus sp., assembly GCA_964644085.1. Taxonomy (GTDB): domain Bacteria; phylum Desulfobacterota; class Syntrophorhabdia; order Syntrophorhabdales; family Syntrophorhabdaceae; genus PNOF01. The sequence goes on from CAZXVZ010000285.1 coordinate 1,011, forward strand.
GTCAGTATCCTTCGTCTTCAGGTTTATCTTTCCACTGCTTTTCATAACACCAATACTCCGGCGACTGGGTATTTTGGCGCTCAATACATAAGGTGAAAAAACATCGATAAGCGGCATACGGATATTCTTTATTTCAAGATTAATATTACGTATTTGTGTCAGCAAAGGGGTTGAAGAAGTTTTACGATCATAATAATCAAGGGATCCAGCGGCAATTTCTACATTCTTTACTCTCATGACCGTTGTCGTCTTTTTTTGTTTTTCAGTCTTTTTTTGCTTTTGTTCAACTTGTAAGATAGGGTTTACAATATTCCCCTTCCTATCAACTTCAACAAATATATAGGGGCCCTTGAGTTTAACGCTGGAAATTATGTATTCTCTCTTAAATACTCCCATAAAATCAGCGTTTACAGAAGCGCTTTCGATCCTGATGACTTCTTTACCCACTGTATTTTTCAATTTCACCCCTGTCGCTTCAACACGGCCCCAACCAAGATCTATCTTATCTACAGAAAAAGTCTTGCCGAGCCTTTGTTCCAGTTCTTCCTTAATGATCCTGTTGGCAGACTGAATGAGCAAAGCAATTGACACGGCCAAACCTGCAATAACAACAAGAGCTACGATTGCTATTTTCTTAACTTTTTTATTCTCATTACCTTGCACGGGTTTCTCTATTCCTTTGCAATACACTTTTTGACATACTAATGATAATAGAATACCATAATTATGAGGAATGAAAAAACAGGAGGAGCTATGTCGGTCATGTTTGAATTTGCCATGTTTCCCACAGACAAAGGCGAAAGCGTCAGCCCATATGTGAGCAGAATCCTGAAGATCATCGATGAAAGCGATGTCTCCTACAGACTCACCCCAATGGGTACCATTGTTGAGGTGGAAACCTTTGATGAGGCGATTTCCCTTATCAATAAGGCGTATCGTGAGCTGGAAGGTGACTGTGGCAGAATCTATTCAACCATCAACTTCGACATTCGGAAGGGAAAAAGCGGAAGACTGGCACAGAAAATTGAATCTGTTGAGAAAAAGCTAGGGAAAAAGCTCAAAACATAAAGAACAAATGCTCATTAAACATATTCCAATATATGGAATTGCCGTATTGTTTCTACTGCTCGTTATACCACCGGCATCTGCTCAAAGCTCATGGGACGAGTGGGCATCCCTAAGCAAGGAAACACAGCGACTTCGCGGTGAGGGTCAATACAGCCGCGCCGTGATCCTGGCAGAAAAAGCCCTGCAGGCCGCTGAAAAAAGCTTCGGCCCGAGCCATCCCAACACGGCCGTGAGTCTGAATAATCTCGCTGAAATCTATATGATCCTTGGTGAGTATGCCAAAGCGGAATCATCCCTCAGGCGTTATCTCTCCATCTACGAGAAGATGTACGGGTCGGAACATTTCAACATGGTACAGCACCTAAACAACATAGCTAAAATCTATTATGAAAATACCTTCTATGAAAAAGCTGAGTCGCTTTACAGACGCGCCTTAACTATCCAGGAGAGGGTTCGCAGTCCCAATCATCCTGACATAGCCGTAAATATCAACAACCTTGCTCTGATCAGATCGGAAGAGCACACGTCTGAACTCCAGTCACCGCTCATTATC
>CAZXVZ010000286.1:0-2616 GCA_964644085.1 uncultured Syntrophus sp.
CTTGTCTATTTCCACGGCAGCCACAACCGATAAAGCCACAAGGCCTATCTTACCCCATTCCATAAATGAAAGGGAATCTGTCCTGAAGACCCATTGGAGAACCGGTATATAGATGACGGCGATCTGGGCAAGAAAGGCGGCAACCATACTGTAGAACAGAAAGGGATTGCTCAAGGGATTAATATGAAAGATAGACCGGGTCTCTGAACGGGAATTCAATGCCTGAAAGAACTGAAAAAAGACCATGGTGGTCATAGCCATGGTTCTTGCGTGGTTCAGGGATACCCTGTTGGATAAGGCATCATAAAAAATATAAACAACACCTGCTGCAATCAGAATACCAACAATGATACTTCGTTCGAGCATCAATCTTGACATAATACCTTCCGTGGGGTTTCTCGGTTTTTTCCTGATAATACCTTTTTCACCGGGTTCAAAAGCCAGGGCCACATCCTGTAACCCGTTCGTCACAAGATTTATCCAGAGAAGCTGAGCCGCAACATACGGTATCGGGATATCAAGGACCATGGAGATAAGAATTGACAGTATTGCCGCCAATCCTGTAGGAATGAGAAAAAGGGTCACCTTTCGTATATTATCGAACACAATCCTTCCCTCTTCCACGGCATGAAAGATACTGGCAAAATTATCATCGGTAATTATCATATCCGCCGATTCACGGGCCACGTCCGTTCCTGATTTTCCCATCGCCGCCCCGATATGAGCCGCTTTCAGCGCCGGGGCATCGTTGACTCCGTCGCCTGTGACGGCCACAATCTCGCCATGTTTCATGTATTGTTGAACAATCCTGAGTTTGTGCTGGGGAGACACCCGGGCATATACCGAGGTCTCCTGGACCTTGTCAAAAAGTTCATCATCAGTCATCTGTTCAAGCTGACTTCCGGTTATAGCCGGAGCCTTGCTTTCTGTCAGGCCAATCATCCTGCCGATAGCTGAAGCCGTGACCGCATGGTCACCGGTAATCATGGCCACCCTGATCCCTGCTTCCTTGCATCCTTGTATCGCCTCCATCACCTCCGGCCTCGGAGGATCTATCATCCCCTGGAGACCGGCAAAGACAAGGTTGTTTCCAAGAGAATTATGGGTAAATTTTTCGGGAACTTCATGTGAAGTAAGCTTTTGAAAAGCCATGGCGAGGACCCTCAGTCCGTCTTCTGCGAAACGCTCTGCTGTGGCCATTATTTTGGTCCCATCAATTGTCTCGCCGGAAGGCATATGGGAACACATTTCAAGAACCCTTTCGGGCGCTCCCTTAAGAAATATTACCGCTCCATCATTGTACTTGTGGAGTGTTGCCATGAAGCCACGATCAGACTCAAAAGGAATAATCCCAATTTGAGGATAATCTGTTCTTTCCTTCTCATAATCCAGGCCGGCCTTCATGGCCGACACAATAAGGGCGCCCTCAGTGGGGTCACCATCAACCATGATACGATCGCTTTCTCGGATTATTTTGGATTCGTTACACAATAGGCCAATCCTGAGAACAGAGTGGAGTTCTCTCAGAGACTCCGGGGCTGCAGGTTCCCAGTCGTGCAATATCTCTCCTTCAGGGTCGTAACCGCTGCCGGTAACCTCAAAACTATGATGACCGTCAAATACGGCCTTCACCGTCATCTCATTTTTTGTCAGGGTTCCTGTTTTATCGGAACAAATAATCGTCGTGCTCCCTAACGTCTCTACAGCCGGCAGTTTTCTTATAATAGCGTTTCGTCTTGCCATACGGCTTATTCCTATGGCCATTGTGACAGTCACAACGATAGGCAGCCCTTCCGGTACTGCAGCAACAGCTGCGGCAACAGCAACGGTAAACAGTTCTGCCAACGACATACCAAGAAAGAGGCCCAGGATAATAATTAAAATGGCGCTTCCCAGAACGAGCAGGCCGATAAACCGTGCAAACCCTTTTATCTTCTGCTGAAGCGGTGATTGCGTTACCGAGAGTTCCTGCACATCCCGCGCTATGCCACCGAGGACAGTCCTCGATCCGGTTTCGACAACTATGCCTTTCGCACGTCCGTTGACAACGGCAGTCCCCATAAACGCCATGTTCGTCTGGTCCCCCGGCGTCAGGTGTTCCTCCTGAATTAGATCAACCGTCTTTTCCACAGGGACTGATTCACCGGTAAGTGTCGATTCATCAACCCTAAGTTCTGTTACATCTATAAGTCTCAGATCGGCAGGCACTTTTACGCCCGAGGCAAGAAAGACAATATCTCCCGGAACAATATCCTCGCTTACTATTTCGCTTTCTTTTCCGTCCCGGATGACCCTGGCTTTTGCAACGACCATATTCTTCAAGGCCTTTACGCTTGATTCGGCCTTGTATTCCTGCACAAATCCCACGATGGCATTAATAATGAGAATACCTGCAATCACACCGGTATCTATGTAATCACCGAGAATAGCAGTGATGACGGCAGCGGTCAAAAGAATATAAATAAGCGGGCTCGTAAATTGATGGATGACAATCGTAAAAGCCCCTACACCTTTTCCTTCAGGAAGTCTGTTGGGCCCGTATTCTTTCAATCTTTCCATCGCGTCGGCGGAACTTATACCTGTGGAACCCGTTTTCAGTTTCTCAAATACTTCTCC
>CAZXVZ010000287.1:0-2383 GCA_964644085.1 uncultured Syntrophus sp.
ATTTATATTTATCGTATAAAATAGCATTTATATAAGTAGAATTTTATAAATATCGCAAAACTGCTCAGTATGTTTCATCATTTTTCCTTAGGGAGATACTTGACCGCGACATTTATAAGAACCCCTCCCCACTGTTCAAATATCGCAAAATAACAACAATATTTGTAGCCTGGCTACAAAAAATGTCGTATTTTATCAGACATATAGGCTACTAAATATACCACAAAACGTGTGCGGCATCAATGTATCCCGCATTCATATCACTAAATGTTAACGGTTTTTTTATCTGTTATACGCGGAAGTATCTACAATTCTTTCGTTCTCTTGGAAGGGCACGATAAGAGGGGTGAAGTTTTCATTTTCCGAACATTGCCTTTATCGTATGGCCTGCATTCACGTTTGAGAATGTAAAAGAAGAGGCTTTGCCAACCGATACACCATCAACAATCACTTTTTTGATGCTGTAGCCTGATTTGGGTGTAATTGTAAATGTCTGGTTTGACCCGTAATTTACGCTTACACTTCCTGATGGAGAAATGATTCCCCCTGGTCCGGCAGAGGCAGAGATTGTGTATGTCTGAGTTCCGGCCTGAGAAAAAGTGAATAATTGGCCTGCTATTGTTGAGGCTGTTGAGCGCGATGCCCCGCTATTTGAAGATACAGTGTAGGATACGGTTCCGCTGCCTGTGCCGCTGCTGCCGGATGTAACAGTAACCCATGCAACACCGGTTGCGGCAGTCCAGGGGCAGCCGCTTTGCGTTGTCACTGAGATAATTCCTGTTCCTCCAGTGCTTCCAAAGGCCGCGCTTGCAGGTGAAATAGAATATGAACAGGGTTCAATGTTTGTGTTATAGCTTACTTCTTCAGAATAGTCACTTTCGAGGCCGGACTCATCATATGCCGTAGCGGCAAAATAATATGTGTAGCCATCGGTAAGATCAGAGGATGTATAGCTTGTCGCATTTCCAACGTCAATAAACCATTGATATGAATTACTTGCTGTACCAGAGTAAATTTTATACCCGGCAGCGCCATCCGACGCATCCCATGCGAGGGTGACGGTGGCTGCGTTTGCGCCGCCTTGAAATAGAACAATCGATCCAAGAAGTAAAAACGCCCACATTGCTGAGATGATAAAATGAAAGGCATGAATATCTTTTTTTGTTTCCGATCTGATGTTCTGCATGACTGCCTCCTGACATGGTAATCTTGCCAGGAGACTGACAGGTCGGGTTCTGTCCCCCTGGTAGCCCTACTACCGTATCCTCAATAATGAGGATTTAGGTTAGCGGCTTTGCGTCCCGGTCTTTCGGCCGGTTTGCCTTTATCAAGCTTAATTCTACTGTGTGTTTGGAAATACACCAATGATGTGAGTCACATGATGCAGAAAATAATTATCCCCAATTTTTCGCTGGACGAGCATTTGTGTCGGGATATCTTTCGCAAACACACTCATTCTGCTCCAGCGGCCCCACTCGCTCCCACTCGACTTCGGAACTTTTGCTTGAGGCAAAAGATCGAGCTTCCTTGTCTCGTGAGGATTTGCTCCAGATAACCCGTCACTATGCTCTAATGACAGAAGAAGGATTATTGTTTTTATGGAAATGAAATACAGGCCGAAAAAGGGGTAGAAATTTTTGAAAATTAGAACAAGGGACCGCGTAAAATCTTTCCAAGGATTATGCCCAATATGAGCCATATGGGAATAGAAATGAGAATCGCCCAGGCAATGCCGCTGAGCTTTCTTAGGGATTTTTCAAGACCCTTCGTATGAAGGGCACGTTCGACCTTAATACGGACATCTTCGAGTTGAAGAGGCTTTGTAATATAGTCATAAGCACCCCTTTTCATTACTTCTACGGCGGTTTCGATAGCGGGGTACCCCGTTATCATAAGAAAGGGGATTTTTTTGTTTTGCGCTCTGAGTCGTTCAAGCAATTCAAGGCCATTCATGTCCGGCATGACATGATCGGATATGATACAATCAAAATCCTGTTGGCTGATCATTGACAATGCTTCAGAACCGTTAGCAGCAACGGTCATTTCGTAGCCAAGACCTTGAAAAAATTCTTTCAGAAGTTCCCGTATTGCTCCATCGTCATCCACGGCTAACAAATGTGCTGTGGCCATCAATAACCTCCGCTTGATAATATATTCAGGAATTTCAACGGATAAATCTTTTGAGAGACATATTCCTGTTTTCTTGCATAACAGCCTTGTTTTTCTTGAATATTATTTATTCCCAAGCACATGTTTCCAGCCCACAATAACCAATTTTCCTATAGATTCAATTAACTTTCAAGACTTTTTTTACGTATTTTATAAATGAAGACCTTTGCATAATTAACCGGTTTCTGTTTTTTCTCTGTTTTAGCGACTGCGT
>CAZXVZ010000288.1:0-2369 GCA_964644085.1 uncultured Syntrophus sp.
CGGCAAGAAAAGTACGGTCAAGTCTTTTTCTGTCAAAGAGTATTTTGATTTTCATCGTTATATCTTTCCCCGTCTCTTCAGGGTATCTTCATCACTGATAGGCTTTACCTGTTTTTTCGAGCTTTCATACACGGAAAGCACATTGAGACCTCCAAAAATATCTTTTACGCCGGCCATTACTTCTCTGCTGAGAGGGTTGACCGCGCATGGTCTTAAGGGTGTATTAAGCTGAACTTCATCGGGATTGATTTCCCTGGCAATTTGACTAATGGCAAAGGCGTATTTGACGTTTGATTCAATAAACATAATCTGAAGGGCGATTTTCCCAAGAAAATATTTTTTGAATATTGTTAAGCCTTCAAGAAAATTATCAAATTCTATTTCCGAAACAGGTCTGTTAATTTCCAAAAAAGACTCCTGTGAGCAGGCATCCAGTTTAGCAATAATAAAATCAGCGTCAGATAACTCCTCACGAACATCCTGCCTGTTCATAAGAGTTGAATTGGTAATAACGGCAACCGGCTCTTTCCGTTCTTTTTTCAAAAGTTTGACCATGTCCCCAAGATTCTTTGCCAGAGTAGGCTCGCCCCTTCCTGATATTGTCAGATAGTCAATAGAAATATCTTCAGGTAACATATTTAGTTCCTTCATGACATCGTCCGTGTTCACGTAAAGCTGCCGAGTCATGGTTGCTATTTTCGTCTTACCTAACTGGCAATAAACACAATCAAAACTACATATTTTTTGCCTTTGGGACAACAAATCAATTCCCAGAGAACTTCCAATTCTCCATGAAGGAACAGGACCATAAATATATTTGTATTTGGCATTATTCTGATTTTTTTTCATCCGTTCCTCCATGAATAAAGATTCTCCGCTGCACTTGTGAAGTTTGTCACCATTTTGCCGCCCGTTCTCGCCTAACTACAAAAGTACAAGGGTAAAGCGAGAACTTCATTCCCGCTTTACCATTCCTTGTACCTTGTACCTTTGTCGAAACGCAACTTAAGCTTAAGACTTAACGGCTTTTCCTTCGAGCTCTTCAAGTTGCCTACGGATATCCTCCAGGGCATCCTCGAAATATTTTGCCTGGCTTTTCAACGCCTCCAGCTCCTGTTCTTTGGTTATCGTCGGCACGGGTGGAGGAGCGTAAAAACCTCCATAGGCGTTTGGATAATTCCAGAACGGTGCGCCTGCCATAGGTCGTTGCCATCCGAATAGTCCGGTCGCATAGTAACGGTTCCTGAAACCGCGGCCGCCACCTCTTCCGCGTCCCCAACCCCAATAACCTCGTCCCGGGGCAAAATTCATAGATCCGGGGACTCCAAAACCAGCGCAATATCCTGCCGCGCGTCCTGTCATTGGGCCCAATCCAGCAGGGCCTGTTCCATCTCCTCTTGGCATATGTATCGCCTCCTCTGTTTTTATTTAAGCCCTTTAATAGGGCCTAGCGTTTCCCACGTCTTTGTCGTAATCGCAGCCGTTGTTGTCGAACAAAACAACCGGGCATTGAAAAACTGCCATTTGTCAGCTGTCCTCGAAGATAAGCACCAAGGACATCCTCAAAGTTTCCGCAAATAAATCCAACAACCTGAACACCGGCAGCAGTGAGAGCAATCTGAAGAACACGAGAAACAGCTCCGCAGATTAACACCTTTGTGCCGATTGAAGAAATCTCCCTCGCACGGGCAAAAGGATCATTATTTAAAAGGGTCATGTTCCACCGTCTCAACTCTTTACCGCCGTCTATTTCAACAAGGCATATCGTGTTGGATACGTCGAAGACAGGTGATATACGTTCTTCCCGGCATGCGATAGCTATTTTCAAACTGCTCACGTCAATAAAATAAGCAAATTTTATGCCTATATCGATATCAATAACAATATTTAATAATAACAAAGCCTTATAAATTGAATACGTCTTCAATTTAAACAAAATGATTGCAATATGCATCATTATAATCTAATAAGTATTGTAATGAACATGAGTATCTATGCCAATACTCTATTTTACAACAAATTGGAAATCGGGCAAAAAACACCGGAAAGGGAACGCTCTCAACAACTATCCTTTTTATCTGATCATTATTAAATATTTTATTAAGAGAAATTACACATAATGAAAGCACGTCTCAGCTAAGCCCGGGATTATTGCGTAAAGGGTAACCAATATGGTTTTCTAAATCTTTCAATAAAACGCATCCATCATGCAAGGATTCATCACGTAAATAACATATCTCAAGGTTTCTTTTTGATATTTCCCCACAACGGATCGGTACCGAATTTTTCCGACCACCAATCTTCCGGGGAGAGATATCTTTTAACTTCTTCTTTCGTAAAAGAATATTCATAATGTTCGCAGTAAGCAA
>CAZXVZ010000289.1:0-2347 GCA_964644085.1 uncultured Syntrophus sp.
GGCATCCGCACCCGCTTCGCGCGCCATCTTCAATTTTTTCAACTCGCCCTTGATATCGACACGCTCCGGTGATGTGCCGATATTGGCATTTACTTTTACGGAAAGCCCTTTACCTATACCTTTTGGGGTAAAACCTTTATGTCTGTTATTGGCAAGGATAGCTGTCTTGCCCGCCGCCACGTTGTCACGGAGCAGATTAATGCTGACACCCTCATCTTTTGCTATACGTTTCATTTCCTGGGTAGCCTTTCCTGCCCGTGCTGCAGTCAATTGGTTTTTCATGGTCTCATCATCTCCAGTTTATCTGTCCCTTTCAAATAGTTCATAATGCCCGTCGACATGTAGAAATATCCTTTTTTATCAATTCTATAGCTTGTTTTCAGCGTTTCTTCCATTGTTTTTTCCGATGCTAAAAAAGCGTCTTTGAGAGAACAGCCAAGCACAAGATAAGAAATAATTAACGCCGAAAAGGAACAACCCGTACCGTGTACTTCGCGGTTGATCCTCTTTTTTTTCTTTTGCACGAATTCCATACCATCATACAAGATATCCACGGGATTACCCTTAATGTGGCCACCCTTTATAATGACCGCTTTCGGCCCTTTTTTCAAGATTAATCGGGCTGCCTCTTTCATGTCAGGAACAGTTTGGACTTGTATCCCGCTGAGACGTGACGCCTCGGTGATATTTGGTGTAACAATTGTTGCCAGGGGAAAGAGGGTTTTTACAAGGGCTTCTATGCCTGCTTCGGTAAGAAGTTCTGTTCCGTTTTTCGCCGTCATAACCGGGTCAATGACAAGGGGAATTTGCCCCTCCTTCATCAGAGCTGCCACTTGCCTGATATAGGAAACATCACAGCATACGCCTGTTTTGATACCGCTCAAAGGCAAATCTTTTTGCAGCAGATCAATCATTTCCCTGAATAATTTCAGAGGGGTACGATAGGTGGCAGCCACACCTTTCGGCCCCTGGATTACCGTACAGGTGGGTATGGAAAGGCCGTGGATGCCGAGAGAAAAAAAGGTATCCACATCCCTCACAATGCCCGCGCCGGAAGAAGGATCGTACCCGGCTATGGTAAGAATATTTTTCATAAAGATCTTATTGCTACCGCTAATTACTTCACCTCAAGATTTTCCCTGGAGCGAAAGTAAAATATATCATATTTTTGAGGCTGGCGTGTACGAAAAAAGGTTAAAGAACATGGAGTTTCGACGCAATTGTCGATATTTGAACAAGAGTTCGACACTATTTTCCTTTTCTTCACGACCGTATCGCCTGAACAGTTGTATAATATTCAATGATTCTTTATAGTTATAGGAAGAGGCCTTTTGGCATTTTTATTGCTAAAAACAGGATAGTATTTGAAAAAAAATATCGAGGAGGTTACAATGAAAAAGGTGTATGCAGTATTGACAGTTGTGTTCTTCCTGGCTCTGTGCACAACTGTATTTGCCTTTGGACCGGAATCTGGTTTTATGGGCAAGGGAGATTACGGCTCCCATCGTGGAGGAGGAAGAGCATTTGCGGCCTATATGGATCTGAGCAAGGATCAGATAGACCAATTGGCGCAGCTCAAGCAGAAATACCGCACTGACACGGAGGGTCTGCGGAGCGATTTGCTTCAGAAACGGACGGAATTAAAGATGATATATGCTGATCCGAGCGCTACAGATGCCGCCATACTGGCAAAGCAGAAAGAAGTTGATGTTCTGAAACAAAAATTGCAGGACAAGATGACACAACTAAAACTTGAGGAAAGAAAGATTTTTACCACCGAGCAATTGACAAAACTGAACAAAGCGTTCCAGAATTTGAAGAGCAAAAGAGACCGCATGAAAAATTTCAGCAAGAGAGGTTTTAAAACCGGAGCATGGGGAAAAATGTAAAAAATATTCACAGGTACAGGGCCATAGTACGCATTGACTCTGTACCTGTAAACGCTGCAAACAACAGGGAGGCGGATACTGGTACCGAGAAAATTAAGTATCCGTAAAGCCATGAAAAAAACGATATTTTTTTTATTCCTATCCTTTCTTTATGCGTCTTCCTCTTTCGCGCAGCCTTCCTATAAGGAGTTCGAGAGAAGTCTTGAGTTGACAGAACCCCAGAAAGCGCGAATGGAGAATATACGAAATAAATACATTGATGAATGGAAGTCTGTGAGGAAGGAATCCACGACAAAAAAACTTGAGTTGAAAGAACTCAGCAGAAATCCAGCCGCTAACCCTGAAAAAGTAGGAAGGCTTGAAAACGAATTGAGGGAGTTGGAAACCACGAAAGGGAATATCTATAATCAGTACAGGGGGGAGGTTTCAAGGGTCCTTAATGAAAAGCAAAGGGAAAG
>CAZXVZ010000290.1:0-2319 GCA_964644085.1 uncultured Syntrophus sp.
GAAGGTCATTATCGTTGCCGCAGGAATGGAAGGCGCTCTTCCTTCTATTGTTGCGGGTATTGTCGGTGTACCTGTGCTTGCCGTGCCGACGAGTGTCGGTTACGGGGCGAGCTTCGGCGGGCTGACGGCGCTTTTTGCCATGCTCAATTCCTGTTCAACTGTTTCTGTTTTTAATATTGATAATGGTTTCGGCGCGGCGTATTTCGCGACGCTGATTAACAGACTATGAAAATACTCTACATTGACCCCATATTCGGCATAAGCGGCGATATGATGATCAGCGCAATGATCAGCGCGGGGATGCCCTTTGAAGAAATCGACGCCCTGTTGAAGAAAGTGCCCATCCACCTCCCTGTTATTACCCCTGTTATTCAGGAACAGGGCGTGGTCAGCGGTATTCATCTCGATATCGAGAAGAGTGATCTCCATCTTTCCATTGCCGAGATGGAAAGAGTAATAACCGGTCTCGATATTGAAGAGAAGATCAGAAAAGACGCTCAAGCTATGCTTGAAATTATCCTCGCCGCTGAGTCAAAGATACACAATATAGGCCGTGATGAACTTCATCTTCATGAGCTTTCCAATGTCGACACAATTATCGATCTCTTGTGCGTAGCGAAAGGAATGGATTATTTTAAAATCGACAATGTCTATTGCGGACCGGTGCCGTGCGGGAGGGGAACAATCAAGACCGCCCATGGAATTATTCCCAATCCGCCGCCGGTGACACTGGAGATTCTTGCCGGTTATGCACTTGCCTTTTATGATGAACCCTTAGAACTGACAACACCGACAGGCGCCACGATTGTCAGGCATTATGTGAAAGGCAAAAAAACCGTTCCTCCCTTTGTTGTGGAGAAAACAGGTTATGGTGTAGGTACATATAAGACAAAAAGACCCGATGTATTGAGAATATTCATTGGCATTAACGAAACATCTCTCTACGATGAAGAGGTCTGGGTCATTGAGTGCGATCTTGATGACATGGAAATGGAATACATGGGCGCTGTCGCTGACAGGATAAAAAATATCGGTGCCCGTGATGTACTCTATTTCCCGGTTTTTATGAAGAAGGGGAGACCCGGTGTGCGGCTTTCAGTAACGGTTTCGGAGGATGCGCTGGAACATGTTGTCGCGATGATTTTTCGTGAAACAACGACCTTCGGCATGAGGCTCTCGAAGGAAGGTCGCCGTGTCCTGAAACGCGAAGAGAAAATAATTGAAACCTCATATGGACGACTGCGTGTTAAATACGGCTATGACACGGATGGCAATCTTCTTAAGACCCATATCGAGTTTGAAGACGTGAAACACATCGCCGAAGAAAAAAACATTCCGTACAGGGCGTTACTGGAAGCAATCAAAACAGAAATAACAACAACGTAATAGACTTCTATTCTTTACGAATATTCACTCCGAATATCCTTTTTCCTTGGAAAGAGTAACCTTTCCTGCCCTACCGTACCATACCTTGACAATCATAACCGATGATAATGGAGATGTATTCGGAACAATTAAACTTTTGCCATTACGGCAGATGTCGGAATCCGTGAGAAAGACTGGATGCGGTCCGGCATGACAGCCCTTAGTGTATATAATTGCCGGGATTATAAAGTAATATCTTCGCTAATCTCCTGCCGTAGAGTTGTTGTTGTTTTGCGGACCATGATGATGTTCTATCAGGGTCATTATTTCTTCTTTGCTTGGACGGTACAAAAACATGGCGATAGCGGCAATCAATATGAGTACATAGAGATCGGTGATGTTTTTTCCCGCGAAGAAGAGAATTAATCCATAAATGCCGATGCTCTCAGACAAGGCCCAGGATATCATGGAGATTAGGAAATATCTTTGAAGAATCATAGACTCGGGAATTTGATGTGCCGGCGGGAACTGACTCTTTCCGGTGAGAAGAAATTTTCTGACATGCCAGGTGACTATGAGCGTAATGCATGTCAAGGAATATAGAACATATTTCAAGACGGTATAAGAATCCTCATTTAATGAGGTCTGCACATTATTCCCGACAAAAATTCCCACAAAAAGATAGATAGCGAGCGATGCCAACATCGCACCCCACACAATCTTGAACGCCATTATGCCCCTGCGAAGTTCATTGTTAAAAATCGTGTTGAACTCTCCCGTATTCTTATTATCTGCTCAGCCATGCGTCCTGTGGGGTTAACTTAATCACGCCGATACTGGTGATGGTCATGTCATGGACCCGGAGTGTCTGGGCGGAAAGGGCATATCCGATATATACAGGACAGACTATAGCATAGGTATCATTAATCAACGCGGTCATTCCTCTGTATAGGA
>CAZXVZ010000291.1:0-2315 GCA_964644085.1 uncultured Syntrophus sp.
CAGATGTAGCATTGGGGGTGGCAATTGATCTTGCTGGACAACAAAACGCGAGGATATATCTTCTTCATGTTAATCGATTTCTAATGACTGCAGGCGAAAATGAGATGATGCAAAGACAAATGGCGAAATTTTCAGAAACAAAATCTATTGAGATAATCCCGGTTATCAGGAAGGGAAAACCTTACGAAGAAATTCTTAAAGAGCAGATAGAAAAAAATGTAGATCTAATCGTTATCGCCAGGCACTGGGAAAGAAAATTCTTGCCTATACACGTTCGAAGTGTAACGGAAAAGATAAAGAGGAAAGCACAATGTTCTGTGTTGGTGATAGGGGATTGAGCAAAAGCGTTTTGTCATTAAATGTCATCCCCCTCACGGCAGCGAAGGGTATATCTTCATACCTTAATTGCAGTATGATCAAGAGGCATTGATTTTATGTTCATGAAAAAAACACTGGCAATAGAGAATGGTATCGCAGAGCCAAAAGGTAATTATAGAGGTCGTATTGTCAGTGATTTGCGGGCTGTTGTTAAATCCCTTGGTCTTGTTTTTGGAGACATTGGCACAAGCCCCATTTATACTCTCACTGTTATTTTTTTCCTCCTTAAACCCACTTCCGATAATGTAATAGGTGTTCTTTCTCTTATCATCTGGACACTCACCATTCTTGTGTCTGTTGAGTATGCGTGGCTCGCCATGAGTCTTGGCGAAAAGGGTGAAGGGGGGACAATTGTATTGTGGGGCGTACTGACCAGGCTTCTCAAAAAAGGGAGAAGCGCTCTATTTATCAGTATGCTGACATTTATCGGAATATCCCTCCTCGTCGGCGATGGTGTTATCACGCCGGCGATAAGTATCCTCAGCGCCGTTGAAGGTATACGCCTTATACCCGGGTTTCAGGAAACAAAACAAATGACCCTCATCCTCATAGCGGGGGCAATCGCAATTGCTTTGTTTGCTTTTCAGAGAAAGGGCACAGACAAAGTTGCCGGTGCTTTTGGCCCCCTTATGCTTCTATGGTTTTTCGTCCTCGCTGTTTCCGGGATCATATCAATCATAAAAATCCCGTCGGTCTGCAAAGCAATTAATCCATATTATGGGATTACTTTTCTCTATGAGAATGGTCTTACAGGTTTTTTTGTACTCTCCGAAGTCATTCTCTGTGCCACAGGAGGTGAAGCCCTTTATGCCGATATGGGCCATTTAGGCAGAAAGCCCATTCTCAGGGCCTGGTATTTTGTCTTTTGCGCCCTCTTTCTTAACTATCTTGGTCAGGGCGCCTACGTTCTTCAAAGCGCTGGACAGCGGGATAGTGTACTTTTTGGGATGATCTTCAGCCAATCTTCCATTCTCTATATACCCTTTCTTATTCTCAGTATCATCGCGACGGTTATCGCGTCGCAGGCCATGATCAGCGGGATGTTCTCCGTGGTCTATCAGGGTATCACTACACGTCTGATGCCATTATTTAAAGTCGAGTATACGTCAGCTCATCTGAGGTCACAGATATATATTGGATTTGTAAATTGGTTTCTTCTGGTTTCTGTACTTTTCATTATGTATGAGTTCAGGGAGTCAAATCGCCTCGCGGCGGCGTATGGTCTCGCGGTAACTGGCACCATGACCCTCACAGGCATCATGATGACCTCCATATTCACTCTAAAAAAGGATTTTTTCAAGGCTGTAGTCGCTTTTTTTGTGACACTTGTCGACTTAGCCTTCCTTATATCAAATACGTATAAAATACCCCACGGTGGTTATTGGTCATTAATCATTGCGGCTATCCCCCTCGCTATGATTCTGATTTATACCGGTGGTCAGAGAAAACTCTACCGGACAATCAGGCCGCTGGATCTCGACGTCTTTCTTCACAGTTACAATCAGATCTATGAGGAACTGAACAAAATTAGAGGCACGGCGCTCTTCTTCGCGCGCAGTTACAGGAAAATACCTTCCTATGTCGTTCATACTATGTTTATGAACAATATCATTTATGAGGAAAATATTATTGTTTCTATAACCACTATGGATAAACCCTTTGGTGTGAGAAGCTTTTTCAAAGAGGACCTGGCTCCGGGGCTGAGGGCATTTGAAATCCAGATGGGATATATGGAAGTCGTGAATATCGAACTGCTCCTCAAGGGCGCAGGTATTAATGAAAAAAGCATTTTCTACGGCCTCGAAGAGATAACGACGAGGAACTTCTTCTGGAAGCTTTTCTCCATGATGAAAAGACTGGCGCCCCCCTTTGTCCAGTTTCAGGATCTTCCCCCCAATAAGCTTCATGGTGTTATCACGAGAACCGAGATGTGATGA
>CAZXVZ010000292.1:0-2271 GCA_964644085.1 uncultured Syntrophus sp.
TGTGAAAATTTCTCCCTGAGGCGCCGCGCCACGACTTCGGGCACAAATTCTGTTAGAGATCCGTTATACTCAGCTATTCCTTCACCTGCATATTATAAGCAACATAAGACGCAACCGGGGTAGTGTCAACCAAGAGGGTCTACCCCTTAATCCTGTTGTTTGAAAAGTCTACTGCCCTTACGGCGCCGGATTTTGTCAAATCTCCCAAAAACAGTCTTGGAAATAGTGCGAACCAAACCTGTCGAAAAGAAAATCCAGAATCCTTGTTTTGGACGTCTAAGTACTTAATGTTATGAGGCCAGTTCAATAAATGGAAACCAGGTTCTCATTCAAAATGCTGTCCAAAACCATACGGAAGGGAATATATATGCTTCTTATCATAAAAAAGCTCTTCATGCCTTACCAAAAAGACTCTACAAAGGTCTTCATATGTCCGAGACATTTTTCAATCTGCTCAATGCTTACAATGGCAGAAGATACCTTCTGTCGTTATCTGGTACCGATGCATGTATCTTCTTAACTGAGATGACGTTTGTTGTTATTTAGGAACGATCACCGCCAGTTCTTTATGGTTTAATATTTTTTGCTGTTTCACCCAGACCAATTAAAGGGATGGCTCCTCCGCCCGTTACCTGAGGGAGTATTCCGTTCCATTTTTCGATGGCTTTCATATTAGCCTCAATTCTCCGTAGTTCTATCAAGTCCGGAGAAATGTTTGCTCTCTGTAATCTCAGCGACTCAGCTTCAGCTGTGGCTGCAGCGATCTTTTGTTCTGCCTCGATCTTTATCCTTTCAAGATCCCTTTTTGCTTTTAACGCCAGCTGCTCTGCTGTCTGTTTGGCCTCGATGGCCTCGGTGAAGACCGGCGAGAAACTGAAAACCACAATGGAAAAGGCGTCAACAGCGATATTGTTTTCTATAAGTCTATCCATGAGTGCCACTCTCATTGCATCACTGACCGCAGGCCTCTTGGTGATAAGCTCCTCTGCGCTGTACTTGGCGGTTACGGCCTTGACGACCTCCAGAATAGCAGGGTCGATAATACGCTCCTTGAACTGGATACCGATCTTCTGATAGACAATATTGGCCTTTTCGGGAACAACATGGAAGTTCAAGGCCACCCGGGAGGTAACATCCTGCAAGTCTGCGGACGCCGCGGTAGTATCAGTCTCGGCCTTTTGGATCTTTACGTCCATGAGTACAACCTCCTGCATCACCGGTATCCGAAAATGCAATCCTTCCCCCAAGACTTGATTTTGTACGGCGCCGAAATTGAGGACGATTCCTCTTTGCCCTGCGCCGATTTGCACCCATGGCTTAAAGAAAAGTAAGATGACAATAATAACAGCCACAATGACGATCCCTTTTTTCGGGAGTCTACTCATCACGTCCTTAACAGCCTCTTTTGCCTTGTCAGCCTCGTTCTCGTACATTTTTCAGTACCTCCTTTTTTTATATTTGTTACATGTTGCCATTACAGGTTATGTCAAGCGTGTTTCGTGTATCACCTACCGCGTAAAAGAGTAGCAGTTGCAAACAGCTCACAACAAAACGATCTTTCCTCTGACTAATATCTTTTTAAGTGTATATATTAATCGATGTTCGCCCACTTAACAAATAGTTGTTGAGCCATACAACTCGTGATTTATTAATCAACAATTTTAATATATGAGCATGAGTAGGATACCCGCCCAAGGATGAGTGGGCTGCAGGCCCTCCCCGGGCGGGTAGTTGCAGATGGGCACCAGCACGTACCCCAGCGATGTCATAATTTATATGCGTTTCCCAAGGCAAAGCTCATTATTGTCGGACTCCTCCGTCGACGATTTAATTGCAGCTGATTCATAACAATCGTGCCAATCACAACAACGGTAAATACAAAAGCCGTCACCCATCTGGGTGACGGCCCGGTCACTCTTATTGCCTTCAGAAACTCTATGTGTCTCTGAACCCTTTCACACATTAGCAGCGGTTTGCATAGCCACAGCAAACCGTAGCAATTTGATCGAACATATTAAACAAAATATTGTTGGAAGTCAAATCGTGTCATGGGAGAGCATAGACTCCATAGATCCTTTCTTTAAACCGAGCAATAGCAGCAATACACCTAATATGATATTAACTATTAAATATGTAGTAACATACCAATAAGTGCTAACCGACATATTGTGTGTTATAATTTTTAATGGATATAGAATCTTTGCTTGACAGATAGTGCTGTTGAGGTAGAATAATATAAGCAGTGCATATTTTAGCTGCACAAAAATAAAG
>CAZXVZ010000293.1:0-2240 GCA_964644085.1 uncultured Syntrophus sp.
AGATGGAATCTCGTGACTGGAGTTCAGACGTGTGCTCTTCCGATCTGGTTGATCTATTTGAACCTCAGGTTCGTTGATAAACTTCCAAGAGTATAATATAAATAGAATATAAATTATGGACATTGGTCAAACAATACGTTTACTGAGAGAAAAACATGGTTTCAAGCAGATCAATCTTGCCAACGCTCTACAGGTAAGTCCACAGGCAGTTTCGAAATGGGAACGGGGAGCTAATCTTCCCGATATTGACCAATTGTTGAAAATTTCCAGGCTCTTTAATGTGAGCGTTGACTACTTGCTGGGCGCCACGACCGCGGAAAGCGGCATATTCGAAGCTACGGTTCTCTGTACCGGTATCGCTCATTTCGCGCGGCGTTTTTTAACAACCGGTCCTAAGGATATCGCGGAGTATATTAACGGCCTTTTCTACCACCTCACAGAATCAGTATTAAAATTTGATGGTATTCCCGTGAAGTATGTAGGAGATGGTTTTCTCTGCTTTTTCTCCGGCGCAAATCATACAGACCGTGCAATTGACGCCGCGATACAGGCAAAGAAGGTAGTCTTTCAGCAGGACCTCGCTATCGCAATTAATACCGGTGACGTATACCTTGGTACGGTTGGCCATCCACATTACGCTCTTCGGGATATTATCGGCACCACGGTGAACCGCGCTTTTCTCGTACTCGAATGGATTTCTAAAAACTGTCAATCCCGGGTAGGGGCTACTGAGGCTTCAATGAACAGGGCGGGTAAAAAATACAATGTCGTGAAGCATCCGGGAGTAAAAATAAGTCTTATCGAGGAGAAGATGGTTCTTTTCGAAGTCTTATAATTACAAATCGCTGATGGGCCCATTCGCGAAAAAGAAAATACTACAGGAGGGTTTTATGTCAAAATCAAACTTAAAGCGTTACAGCCTGTATCTTCTGCGATGGCAGCTCTCTACACCTATTTTGGCCGGAGTGCTTTTCTTCCTGTCCCAGACTGATAAAATAACGGCGACGGTAATTGCCAATCTCATAGGAGGTCTTATTTTTTTCTGGGTTGACAGATTTATTTTCACATCCCGCAGTTTGGATGTTGAGTGGGCCATAAGGGAAAGCACTGTTTGTGTGGATTGTGGAAAAAAATCCCGAGGGTATCGTATAGTCAGGACAAAAGAGTACGACAAAAGCCATGTCGCTGTGCCCGAGTTTCGATGCGAAGAGTGTTCCATAAAAAAAACGGAGGAGCTACGCCAGAGAGGTATGGCAGTCTGAGAGCCTATTTCTAAGGAGTATTTATGGAAGCAAAGCTGAAGGTGATGCTTGTCAGTCATACGCCGGAACCTGAAAGGACGGTGACTGCCGCTGCACGACTCTGCTACAGCCCGGCAGACATCGAGGATATAATATCCCGTGGAAAAAGGGGTGATTATCAGGATTTCCTGACAAAACTGACATCTATGGGACATATGAGCCCAATTGAACATGTGTCATTTACTTTCGCTATTGAAGGAATATCCCGCGCCTGTTCACACCAGCTCGTCCGTCACAGGCTTGCGTCTTTCAGTCAGCAATCGCAAAGATATGTAGGTAAAGAGCAGGGTTTTCGCTATATCATGCCACCAGCGATCAGAAACAGTTCTGAGTCAAAAAGGCGCTTCGAAGAGTTTATGGAAAAGAGTGCTGTGGTCTATAAAGACTTGGTAGAAAAGCTTATTGAAAGCGGCCGCGGCAAAGAAGAGGCCCGGGAGGACGCACGGTTTGTGCTTCCCAATGCTGCCGAAACAAAAATCATCATGACCATGAATGCCCGCGAACTGCTTCACTTCTTCAGCCAACGACTATGCATGAGAGCCCAATGGGAAATACGCGATTTGGCACTTGCGATACGCGAACTTGTGAAGCCAATCGCACCCACTATTTTCCGCTTCGCCGGACCGCCGTGCATCACCGGTGCATGTCCGGAAGGCACCCGCAGTTGCGGAAAGATTAAAGAGGTTCGTCGGTTCTTTCGGGAAGAAAAAGGCAGACCGAAAAAACAATGTTTCGCAATAGAGGAAAATAATACCGATTATCCTCAAAACGATTAGGTATGATATAACTCATTCCAGAATGATGTAGAAGTTGGAAAAAAGTACCTCTATGACGAGCCGCGGGTAGAGATATTCTCAATTATTCATTCATGAATGCGCGCACATATTACAATGGGTACCTTCATGGGTTGACAATACGGCCAGCTGTGGAAAGCATATC
>CAZXVZ010000294.1:0-1966 GCA_964644085.1 uncultured Syntrophus sp.
ACACCCTATCCTACACTCTTTCCCTACACGACGCTCTTCCGATCTTGCAGGAACTAAATCCAATTGTGTATATGTTCTTTCCGGTTCTTTAACGATAAGGATGTCTCTACCGGATGATTTTTCAGGAGATAGAAGACGATAACTGACAGCGCCAATGAAAACGAAAAACATGATTATCACAACAACAATTGCAGGTTTTAAATACGTATTAAGTAACTGAGTATTGAAGCCTTGTTTGAAATTATCGGTGAGATAATCAAAAGGTTCTGTGGGTCTTGGGTCCGTCGGTGATTTGAGTGTAGACGGTTTTGGTTCTTCGCCTATTTCCTGCACAATGTATGGAGCGTTTTCCCCCTTTCCGCTCATGGCGTTAATGGCCTTAGAAACCTCCTTGAAACCTATCTTCCGGGTTCTGTCAATAAATCCATTCAGGAGAGCGAGGTCGGAAAGCGCGATAATTGTTCTTGGCAGGCCTCCGGAGTGTTTGTGGATCATCTCGATAGCATCATCAGAAAATATATCCCGGGCGACATCAAGACCGGCCTTGTTGAGACGATATCGTATCAGTTCCCGTGTACCTTCAAAACGAAGCGGGGTAAAATAGTATCGAACCGGCAATCTTTGCCAGAATTCAGGTATATCCTGAAGTGTGTTCCATAGAGCTTTCTGTCCGGCAATAATGAACGTGTGAAGATATTCATTGTTGTGAGTAAGATTAATGAGGGCCCTGAGTTCCTGCAAGACCTCCCGTGAATCGCAGAGCATTTGGCCTTCGTCGACAACAATAATATTTTTACCCCCCTCTCTTTTTGTTTCAATTAGAGCATCCTTAAGACGCACGAGGTTCTTCAGTTTGTCATCTGAGGGCACCTGACCCGTGATTGAGGCGGTAATTTGTTCTATAATTTGCGATGCCGTGAGAGTTGGATGTTCGATGTAGGCATATTTGAAATTTTTGCCATACTTTTCTTTTAATTCATCTATAAGTTTCATAAGGATTGTTGTTTTTCCGAGACCGGCGTCTTCCGATACAATGAGAACGCCCCCCTTATTGGTGTCGATGGCATACTTGAGCCACTGGTAGCATTCAAAATATTGACCGGTCACGCACATCATTTTGCTGTCGGGCGCTAAAAGAAAGGGATGCTGTGTTAGTCCCCAGTATTTGACGTATTCTTCATTCATGGTTTACACGCTTTGTCGGGTATATATCCTATTGTGATTGCGTCAGATCGGTTACGAAAAATTATTTTACTCTTTTCAGGTATTTTATCAACATTTTTGCATGATGGCCGATGAAAAACGTACGACCTTTTATTGCCAATGTAAAATGTTTCGCTGTCTTTTTTCGTTTCCTGCCAGAGACCTTTTTCTGACATTTTTGCCTTTGCTTCGTAATCAAGAAACATATTCTTATATTTATCGTTGGGAGGCACAATGTTCACTTTGGCGTAACCGAGCTTAATGAGTTCCGCGTTGACGAACAATTGTTTTACAAAAACATAGGCGAGCAGCCTTCCGTCGCTGTCCTGCTTTTTCTTGTCAAATTCGAGACGCACTTTTTTCATAAAGACGAGCCTCTGGTTATACCGGCTCGCCTGTTTTGCAAAGAATTCAGAACCTCCTTCCTTCAGACTTAATTCCGGAGTTTCTATCCCGATATATTTTACAGTCTGCCCGTTATCAAGCTGGATTGTATCTCCGCTGATTACTTTTTTGACAATGTATTCCTTACCGCCTGCAACATTCGATACGAGTAAAGAAACAATAATGATAAAAACAGACAATAAAAGGCGCATCATAAAAATGATTTTACAATATTTTTAATCACTGATAAAGAATTAAAGCGCATTACAACGGCAAATTGCATGGGGTGTATTTTTATAATGAGCATGATTTAGAAAATTTAATTTATCCCTGATTTCAAAGAATGATCAGGAGCACATTATTAAGAAAGAATTGGCGG
>CAZXVZ010000295.1:0-1935 GCA_964644085.1 uncultured Syntrophus sp.
GTATTATAACTATCCTGGAGGCGCTGCTTTCGTGATTGATGTTCCTCAATATCATCTGAATGTATTATTGTTCACTTGTTACGAGAGGTTATCGCTTTATCAAAGAATATGCTCTATCTTAATTCTTCAGCACGCTGCCAGGTATTATTTCAATGTTCCATTTCTGATGGTTATACCTATCAATCTATACCCATTTTCTGTTTTCAAAAATTCGAATTGGTCCTGGTAAGAATCGTTTTTAGCGTTATGATTAATAACAATAGTCATAACAGGGTATTTCCACTCTTTTGGTTCACCACAATTATTGAAATAGTCAGCAAATTCAAGCCCTTCGTAAATAAACGGATTGAGTCCGTCTATTGAAATGAAGTAATCTGAGTTCTTCCTTTTTATCTCTGTTAACCTTTCCCCGATGAGTCTGAAATTTCTATTAATAAACTGGGTGCTTCCTTCAGATATCCAGCCTTCAGGTTCTTTCCAAAAGTATATTTTATGATAAGAACTTTCAATAAGTTTTTCTCTGGTAAGCTGACTAAGGAAAGATGAATAAAGCCACACTCGAAATTCCTTTTCGTAGTCGGTGAATGAATAGTATTTGCCGTCAACACCGCGGAAATCTTGTCGGGTAACGTCACGGGCCGGTTCATTTCCGACTTTGAGAGAGAAGAAATTTAAATGGAAGCTATTTTTGAAGTTCTCGATAATTATCTTATTATTGATATCGATAAGATACTCTTTCCCTTCAATCCAGGTGAAGTGTTCACAGCCTGAGGGATTGTTTCCGGAAAGACATTTTTTCTTTCCGCCTTTCAGAGCTGCCACCATTCCATTTCGCGCATTTGTTAAATCATCATAGTCTGCCGGTATGGTGATTTCACCCTTACCGTTGAACATGCCAGCCTTATCGGTTTTTTTGTCGCGAAAACGGATAAAACCTTCACATTCGCAATCAGGAGCATTATCAAAGAGATACAGGGCGTCTTCTCCAACCTTTTTTCCTGATTTTGTGAGATAATAAGCTTCATATTTTCCGTTCTTCTCTTCCACAACGGCAACTATTTTATCGAATTTTTTTGCTGTGGTGAAACCCGTGTATTTGGGCTCAATTTCTATCTCGCCGTTATGGTCCTTAAAGCCCATGAGGCCTGAATCGTCGTCCCAGAATGCTGTCCATGCATTGTCTTCCTGAGTGTTAATCGAACATCCGACAAGTAAAAAAATGCATATCAGAGCGATTTTTTTCATTTTTTAAGCCATTTGATAACTTGGTTTATCATTTTTTTCAAGTAATATAGAGATTAACAAAAACCAATAAAAAAGCAAATAGTATTATCCAATATTCTCAATAAGTTCCCTGTTTCCGGATCAGGTTTTAATACAGATAACTTGACAGAATGCAATTCATGGACTAATAGTAAATATATTGGTGCTGTATTTTTTGTAACCTCAATGTAACCTTTTTGAAGGTATAAAAGCGTATCTTAAAAATTATAGTCCGGTTGAGATCTCAGGAAAGAGTAGTCAGCGAAAAAAAGGTTGCGCAACTTGAAAAGATTGTTCGTTTTTTTTATTGATTCAACGAAATACATTGTCTTTGTCTCTATGTCTATTTTATAAAAGAGTTTGAGTGAGAAATGAAAATATTTGATTTACTTCAGAAAGAATCTTTCATTCGAACCCCCGCCCCCCACTCAGCCAAATACCGTGTCCGCCTCGCCAATCCCGATACGGACCTCTACCCGGAGAAGTACTTCCTCAACTTCCTGCGCCTCGAACGCAAACGGTCAGAACGCTCCCGCAGGTCCTTCATGCTCATCGTCATCGGGCTCAAAGGGTTTACCAGGACAGCGGAGAAGAAGGAGGCAATACGGGACATTACGAGCGTCCTCTCCTCCATCACCCGGGATATCGACATGAAGGGCTGGTACAAGCAGA
>CAZXVZ010000296.1:0-1884 GCA_964644085.1 uncultured Syntrophus sp.
ATAATCAGTACAGGGGGGAGGTTTCAAGGGTCCTTAATGAAAAGCAAAGGGAAAGATATAACAACTTCCTGGATACCAGGCACAAGAAATGACATATCCTTTGCAGCCGGAAAGGCATGACCGATAAGAAGAACTATATATTCCCCTCGTTGTTATTCGCAATATTTTTCTTTCTTGTCATAGCAACAGGTTTTTTTCAAATCAGAATTATCAAAAAAAATGTCGAAGACCTTCTCAAAGGCGAAGGTGAGATTGTTTACAATCATATCAAGCGGGAAATCGATATCAACCTTGAATACGTAAGCCTCCTTGAAAAATCGCCCGCCATCATTACCCCAAACTTTTTAGATATTATGGTTTCCGATGAAGATATCGTTGAAGACTTATATAATCTAATAAGAAATACGGAAAATTCGCAGATAGAAAATCTTCCCTTGAATAATTACTCGGTTCACGATGAAAAAGGAACGGTAATTTTCAGAAAAGGCAAGGTTCAGGTGTCCGATGCGGAATTACGTTCACTTATCATGAAAAAACGCGAAACAATATTAAAGATGCCTACAAATAAAGACAGATCGCTTCTTATGGGCATGCGTATTCAAGAGCGTATTCTCTTCTGCAAGCTTGATGAACAGGAAATGGATGTTCTCAGAAAAAAATCTGTTTTGCAGGACATTGTGGATAGAGAAGGGAAACAGTTTAACGTTTCCGGTATTACTATATATGACCAGAAAGGGATACCCTTTGTACACAGGCAGGGTGAATCAACGGACACCTATGTACTTTCCCGACCCCTTGATTCGCAGTTTCTCCCCGGTTATAAAATTGAAATACTCATATCAAAAGTCCTCGCGGGAGATACATTGAGAAGAACAACAATGAATTTTATTTTTATCCTTGTTTTGCTTCTTTTGTCAGGCGCGTTGAGTACCTTTGCCATATTTATTCTTGAGAGAAAACACGAGAAAAAAGTAGGTGAAATGGAAAGGGAGCTGGAGTTGAAAGAAAGACTTGTTTCTCTCGGGAAGCTTGCCTCTGGTATGGCCCACGAGATACGTAATCCTCTCAACGCGATCAGCCTCTCGGTGCAGCGGTTGAAAAGAGAATTTTCACCTGAGGAAGGCAAGAAAGAGGAATATCGCGCATTCCTCGATATAATGAGAGGCGAACTTGTCAGGGTTGATAGGATTGTAGAGGAATTCTTAGCCTCCACCAGAGCGCACGCACCCTTTATGAATGAAAATCTTTCCGGAATTTTCGATGAGGTTCTGACGATTATCGATGAAAAAGCTGCCTCGAAGAATGTTTCCATGATAAATAAGGTCGACAGACAGATTATCATAGAGTCGCAAAAGGACAGGCTGAAACAGGCTTTTTATAATATTATTCTTAACGGCATAGAGGCAATCGGGCAACGAGGGTCTATAGAGATGTGGACGAAAGAGAAAGACAACACGGTTGATATATACATAAAAGATACGGGAATCGGGATAAAGGAAGAAGAGCTTCACAGAATATTCGAGTATCATTACACGACAAAGGATAAAGGCATAGGATTGGGACTACCGATTTCATATGTGATTGTCAAAGACCATGGTGGTGATATCCGCGTAGAAAGCGGCAAAGAGCAAGGGACGACTTTTATCATTACCCTTCCGATGAAGCAAAAAGTAATTACTAATAACCAAATCACACATACCGAAAAAGGGTGAAGAAAGTGACTGATACCAGGTCGCATTGAAAAATGGCACCCAGAAGGTGCCCGGGTGACAAAAAGGAGCCGACGCAGGCTTATTGCCAGTAAGTCGAGGACTGCTACGAGGAGGGCAACAAACCTATATGAATGAAGGCAATTTGGTATGGGCGCCACCCGATGAGGTTACC
>CAZXVZ010000297.1:0-1881 GCA_964644085.1 uncultured Syntrophus sp.
TCAAAACGTCGTACCCCCATGCATTACTGGGTCCGGACAGGTGTTACAAAAGACGGTAAGTTCCTCGCCCGCGAAGCCAGGGTCGTAACCAACGGCGGCGCTTACACGGGTATGGGCGCCACAGCGATTTATCTCACCGGCTTTTTCCACTCTTTCCCGTATAAGTGGGGCGGATATCGCTATGACGGTTACAGGGTTTACACGAACACGCTGCCTTCAACATCTATGCGTGGTTTCGGTGCACCCCAGGCAATGTTTACCTCTGAACAGCAGCTTGAGTGGATTGCTGCCGATCTCGGCCTTGATCCTATTGACATGAGACGGCAGAATGGCCATACGCCCGGTTACGAAGTACCGGGACAGGCTTTTATTGACAGCTGCGGCCTTGATGAGGCATTTGTTATCATGAAAAAATGGATTACCGAGAAGAACAAAAACCTTCCTGCTAACAGGGGAGTCGGGTTCTCAGCCGCTGGCTTTATGACCGGTGGTATATTCAACTGGTTTGACACCCCTTATTCATTCTCCTCTGCTGTCGTTACTGTTAATGAAGACGGAACGGTTATTTTGCATTTCGGGGCCATTGATATGGGCCAGGGTTCCAATACAACCATGGCAATCATTGCAGCTGAGACATTAGGCGTAAGGATAGAAGATATTAAAGTCCATTCAGGCGATACGGATCAGTGCCCGGCAGACCTGGGAGCCTGGGGATCACGTCAGACCCTTATGACCGGTAACGCTGTAAAAATGGCCTGTGAAGACGCCAAGAAACAGCTCCTTGAATTTGCATACGCTAAAATGGGTATTAACATTGTTTATGACCTCGATATAAAAGACCGCTGGGTCCATATTGTGGCGCGTCCCGAAAGGGGTATGCCTTTTGACGAACTCTGCAAGATGGCAACACGCGGCAAAGATGGCCAGAGAATTATTGGACGCGGATATTACACACCTCACAGAAAAGGCATGATCTCTCCTGCATACAGCTATATGCTCCAGGGAGTTGAGGTGGAGATTGATCCTGAAACAGGCAAGATCACACTTCTCGACAGCCTTACGGCCCATGATTGCGGCCAGCCCATTAACCGTCTCGGACTTATCGGCCAGTTGGAAGGTGCTTTTTCCATGGCTGCCGGTTATGGATATCTTGAATATATGCCATACGAAGACGGCAAGTTAATGAACCCCAACCTGGTTGACTACAAGATGATCAGGGCTACAGAGATGCCACCTACACCTATTGCTGACATCGAAACCTATGAACCGGAAGGACCATACGGCGCGAAAGAAGCCGGTGAAGGCCTCACAAACCCGACGGCCGCGGCAATCGGTAACGCTATTTTCCACACATTTGGCATCCAAATGAAGGAGAACCCTATCAGACCGCATATGATTGTTGAAGCGCTGAGAGAAAAGGAAGCAAAGGAAAAGGCAGAAGGCGGCAAAAAAGGAAAAAAAGGAAAATAAAGGAGGAGGTATCTCATGAATTTGATATGTCCGGTATGTAAAAAAGAATATCCGAGCAGCCTGGAGACAGCAAGACACATAATGGGAACCGGCGACAAGAAACACAGAGACTGGCTCGAATCTGTTGGAGAGAACTACGGTGATCTTTTAGTGAACCAGGCTATGAATCCCGGTAATGCGAGCTATATGGCTGTGGCAAAACATGTAGAAAAAGCACAGGATAAGCTAAAAGCAGAGAAAAAGTAAAAAAAATAATTCAATAACACACCCCCGGCAAAATTGCCGGGGGTGTACACATGAAACCCGGACAACAAAGATTCGGGTTAAATCAGGAGGTTTATATGATTCTTGAAGGCAGCGTAAAGGTTAAAGCACCAATAGATAAACTATATGATTTCGTAATGAAACCTG
>CAZXVZ010000298.1:0-657 GCA_964644085.1 uncultured Syntrophus sp.
CATCATACTGATCGGCATACCGAGACGCAGCAACCATTGCGTGACGACCGCCGTTTGAGCAACCAGATAAATACGACTTTGAGGGTTTTTTTCCATAAAAAGTTTTAATCAGATTTTTTGCCATGGGTGTGAGTTGTGCAACCGCATTGTACCCATAGTCAATTCGCGCCTGGGGGTCAATTCCAAACTGGCCACCGTCAGGCGTGTGTCCCGCGTCCGAACTGATGACGGCAAACCCTTTTTGGAGTCCAACAGACACGGGACCACCACCGAGACCAGTGCCGTATGCGGGTATCACAGAACCGTCGATACCTCCGTTAGCCTGATAGAAGAATCTGCCATTCCATCCCGTCGGTAAACGCATCTCGAAACCGATTGCGTAGTTTCTGCCGTCTATGGGTCCGACCCTCTCGTTCATCTTGCCTGTGACAACACAGTGATCGGGCATGTTGTAGACGATACCGCTAACTGTTACCGGTCCCCCTGCCTGCGGAGCTACCGACGTGAGTTTTGTGTTTGGATAGCTGAAGGCAGCCTGAAGACCTGTGCATCCTGACCCCGCGACAGCGCTTTTTTTGGCCTCTACTTCACCGACAATCGCAAGAAACAGCAACATAAAAACCAGAAACAATAAATACTTCTTTTTCATTTTATCCT
>CAZXVZ010000298.1:667-1879 GCA_964644085.1 uncultured Syntrophus sp.
ACGCTCTTCCGATCTTTTCGTTTACGTCCGTTGGCCTTGAAAACGTGATGTCTTTTGGTATAATCGTATCGGATGATGATAATATTTGGCCAAAACATTCAAGAGGAGAATGGAGATGTGAAAACGTATATTGAGTGATAGAATTAAGAAAAATGGCCACCTCCTTCATCTATCCCTCGAACAACAACCTACTTGTGATATATGTCAATATATCAGCAACCGCGACCTTGTCAAGCAGAATCTTTGGCTTAGAAATTGAGGTTAAGCTAATTGATTATTACCAATCGTAAGTGGGCATGGTTCGCAGAGGTGCCGTATAGCGTGTTACGGGAAGCTGTTGTTACACGGCTTGATATTGTCTGATGGGTAAAACTGCGAATTTTACAGTTCAAGAATTAGCATCGAATGTCATAGAATGGTGAGGGCGCTTTAGCCAGCGTTGTTTTCCGTGAGCCGCACCATTACCACTTCGCCTTTTGCCCGTATTTCGCCTTCAGCAAATAAGGTTGTACTCACGATCACTTTCCGGGACTTGATTTCTTTGATCCTGCCCCTTATCTCCAGGACCGTTCCCATGGGAGTCGGTTTGAGGTAGTCAACTTTTAACGATGCGGTAACAAATCGGGGAACAGGCCTCTCGTCGTCAGCCGTATAGTTCTCCTCCCGCATCTTGGCTGCCGTGGCGGAAGCCGCACTATGACAGTCAATCAGCGAGGCTATAAGCCCACCATAGATATTTCCGGGAAGACCTCCTGAATGATAGGACTTGGGTGTGTAATGACAGACCGTTTCTTCCTTATCCCAGTAACTTTTGAGGTGCATTCCATCCTGGTTTAGTCGTCCACAACCATAGCAATGGGAATAATTATCAGGATAGTAATCCTGAAATGCTTTTTCATCCACAGTATCTCCCTTACCCTCATCCATCTTTAGTACAAGTATCTTTGACTACAACTCCGCCGATTTTCTTTCCGTCTACTCTTACCTACTTCGAATTATTGTATCACCTCTAAGGTTAGTTTCTCAACTTTAGGACTATATGATTACCGCTCGCCAGTCTTGCACCCTGCTCAGAAATGGCTCTTCGGGGTAAAACAGCGTGCAACTCTTGAAGATAAAACGGCTCACTGATTCCCCATGATTAAGAAGGAGTTGAAAGCTCTTTCCTCGTTATGTGATACTTAAGATGCCATGGATAACGAGAAAAATATT
>CAZXVZ010000299.1:0-1859 GCA_964644085.1 uncultured Syntrophus sp.
GATCTGGGGGCAGGCGCCGGGACGAAGGACGAGTGAGACAGTTCGGAGTTACTAGTTCGAAGTTAGAAGCAGAACCGAGAGACGCAGGATGCGAGAGAGAAAGACAGTGAATAGTCGTTAGTGAATAGCATGAGAACGATGAAGGGGGAGGGTAGCAGATGAGTAGGTTAGGGAAGTTACGAACGCCCCTGAGTGAGACAAAAACAAATAGAAAGATTTTGTTATATTTCTGAATGTAATTTCCAAAAATCAATCAGCAGGGCAGTTTCACACTGCATATCAATATTTATGGTAATAGCCCTGATGTTATCCATTGGAGGCTGTTCAGCCATGCGGAAAGAAGAAGACACCATCAGTAATTTAAGTTTTTCCCATGACGGAAAGAAGGTTGTATTTGACCGTTGCCGAAATGAAGGCTGCCAGATTCAGATCTATGATCTGGAAACGGGAGAACTGGCGGCTTACCAGTCTCCCCAAAATGAACGCTGGACCATGGGCAAGTACTCCTATGACGGCAAGCAAATTGCTTTTTCCGTGTTTCCCATCAGATCCAATGACGACCTTGACCACAGCAACATGCAGATAGCCGTCATGGACGCCGACGGGAAGAACTACAAAAAGGTTACCACAGGCCCAGGTGCCAAGTTATATCCCATCTTTTCGCCCAACGGAAAGAAGATACTCTACACCTGCGCAGTGTATATCAGGGAGAGCGGCAAAACACCTGCTGCCAACTATGATGCCCGGGAGGTCAATCTGGAGACGGGCGAGCAAACAAGGCTCACCTTCTTTGAGTATTTCTACATGGGGTATCTGACCTACTTTCCCGACGATGAACGGTTTATGTATTACGGGGAACTTCCGTTAGTATTTGAGGGCGTGAGGAGATCCTATCCCGATGAAACGGCCTTCAAGCAAAAGATGATCGAATTAGCGAAAAAGGGCATGACCATTCACGGTGTGGTCGTCATGAAGGGGAAGGAAATGATTCCGGAGACATACAATTTTGGTAATAATGTCGTTCCGGAAAAGGCCCTTTTGAGCAAAGACGGTTCCATGCTGATATTTGAGAAATCTCTTTCGGCAGGGAAGTTTTATCTCTACTCATCGGATGGGAATCACAGGCTGGTACATCATGCTGGGTCCGTGCAATCCGTGGCTCTTTCACCAGATGGAGAATTGCTAGGAATATGTCGCGATGATTCTATTTTTGTAATGCGTGTTTCAGATGACGCATATTATCGGGGAATTTTTCTGCGGCGCTTCAAAGATTGGGATGATAAAGTGCTCAAGATGCCTTATCTGAGATTGCTTCCAGAAAAGCCATTCAGAATCCTTAATAAATAAATCACGGGGGGTTAAATATGTCTACAACAAAATATTATCCAAACGGAGAGGGAACAGATCCTGTTTACGACATCGGCAAAGAAGGCTTGGAACATTCAAGCACCGGCATATGAGGTTCTATTGCGGATATTATTAGCGCACTTTACCCGTACGTGAAAAGATACTCGATACTCTATCCCGCTTTAGCCATGAAGCTTGTAACTGGGGACTGGAACTCTATGGTTCCCGCCTACGGCAAGTGGGCCGGCCCCGGCTGGGGTGGCGGTGCAAGAACTTCAGAAGTAGTTTGGACAGAGCCCCCATGTTATAACGAATCCGCAACAGTGGGGTCGGGTCTTGAATTATCAGTTTTTGCATGAAACTGCATATGCTTAAATGAAAGGGTGGACATTCCGAATTTATTAACGTGTCACAGAGTACAGAATAAAGACTGTGTCATTCCTTGGAATTGTGTGAATTATCTTTGAAAATAAATAATATCACGTTCAGGTTGTTTTGATGTCGCGTTACCC
>CAZXVZ010000300.1:0-1737 GCA_964644085.1 uncultured Syntrophus sp.
TTGATATCATTGGATATATATGGATTATTGATTTCCGGTTACTGACTACAGTCCGAGCAGTTGGAAGGCTTTGGCCTGCAGAGGAGTCAGTTCAGTGGTCCGTAGGATCGAGGCACCCGGGGCGCCGATTCTTAAGCGGCTACGACACCGTGTTCCCAGTGCGGCCATAAGGGTGGAGAAATTGTGGACCACAAATCCGTCAGTGGTACGTTTTTCAGCTTTCTTCTTTTTTGTCGCAGGTGATGGTTCGGCCGGCTTCACGGGATGCCGGGTCTTCCTTGTTTCAGTGAGCGTCTCGTCATCAAACAAAAGGGGTTTAAGAGCCTGTCTCATGTGCCACTCCACATAGTAGGCGAGCATGCAGAGGAACAGATGGGCCCTTACGTGATCCTCAGTGCGATGCCATATCGGGCGAACCAGCATCTCTATTCCCTTAAAGGTTTTAAAGACCCGCTCTACCTGAGCCAGGTATTTATAGCTTCGCACGGTATCTTCGGCAGAGAGACTTGATTCACTGGTTCGAATTACGTAGATGCCGTCGAGGGCTTCTTCACGTGCAATAGACACCTCATTGCGGGTAAAACTGAAGTGTCCGTCATCGATGGTGAAAACAAAGTGCTTGGCCACCTTGAAGCGATTCATGACAGCCCCCACTTTCTTTCCGATATCGGCCTTGCCAAGTGGTGTTCTCGTCCGCCGGGCAACGGTTGTCGCAAGGGCATTCAGGATCTTCTCCGTCGCATTCAGAAGATCAACTCTCTTTCGTCTTCTTTCCTGAGCGAGCAGGGGATTAAAACAGGCGATGAGTCTTTCGTCAGGATATTCGTCAGAGGATATTTCCGCCAGGTCCTGAGTGTCGAAGAGTGACATTTGGATGTTCCCCTGTTCCACAAGGTCCCGGATAGCTGACGAACGCAGCGCCGATATCCATCCCACGCCGGGGACGCGCTTCACCTTCTCGATCTGCGTCTGGGTCAGCATACCCCTGTCGCCGACGAGGACTATGTGCTCAAGGCCGAAGCGTGTTTTCAGCTTCGCTACCTGGTCAGGGATCGTGGTGGGATCACCGGTGTTGCCGGGATAGACTGAGAGCGCCACCGGCCTTCCTTCATGATCGGTGAGAGCGCCATAGACAATGATCGGCTTGTCTTTCTCGTCCCGGTCATGACCGAACTGAGCCAAGGGACAGGCATGTCCTTCATAGTAGCTGCTCGTCACATCATAGAGTACCAATGAGTCCTCGCGAAGATGGCGATGAGCCAGCTTTTTTTCGATTTTCCCCTGACGTGCAAAAAGCCAGTCCAGGGCGCGATAGAGTTCATCTTCATCGGCATCACCGACTGAGAGTTCTTCTGCCAGTGTGCTTGTGTGCCAGAGACGTGTTGTGGCAAGTTTCGACGAAGGATGCATGAGCCGCGCCGCAATCATGGCAAGAACCAGATTCCGTTCACGACAGGGTTTTGATGCAATAAGGGAATCGAACTTAAGCTTCTTCATTGTTCCCAGAATAGCTTCTACTTGCCCATGGGGTAATGACCGCTCCACGGTAACGGCAGTTTCCGTGAAAGCCGTTTCACCTCTGAGTACCTTTCTGAATGCTTCTATCTTTTCTTCCGGCCAGTCGGTAAGATTGGCGAGGGTGCGCTTCTTGACGTGCTTCCCTTCTCTCCATGTTTCTCTCAAAAGAATCGTCGGTCGGGATTTACGGTTCGGAACCCATTCTATATGCATGACCAC
>CAZXVZ010000301.1:0-1730 GCA_964644085.1 uncultured Syntrophus sp.
TACGCTCACGAATGAAAGCAGTGCGTTGGTAATCTTCGGGTCCGGACCAAAAATTAACCATACCAGAAAGGCGCTGATGCTGATGAGCACAACGATGGGGACAAAAATACCGGCGACACGATCGGCAAGCCTTTGAACGGGAGCTTTGGTAAACTGCGCATCTTCGACGAGGCGGATGATTTTCGCGAGTACAGTGTCGTTCCCGATTCGTGTTGTCTTGATTGTTAAGGAGCCTTTACCGTTTATCGTGCCCCCGATCACTTCCTGTCCGGAATCTTTATACACAGGTATGCTCTCGCCGGTTATCATGGATTCATCGACATAAGTGCTTCCCTCAACTACTTCACCATCAATGGGGATTTTTTCTCCCGGTTTTATGAGAACCAGGTCACCAATTTCCAATGTGTCTGTTGGCACTGATATTTCTTTACCGTCTTTCAGAACGATACATTGTTTTGGAGAAAGTTCGTAGAGCATCTTAATGGCAGTATAGGTGCGTGTTTTTGCCTTTGATTCAAAAAAACGTCCGAGGAGAATAAGGGTAATAATCATGGCGCTGGAATCAAAATATGTCATGGGCATAACGCCTGTTGAGTCTATCACGTGGGGAAAAAACGTGACAAAAGCGCTGTAAAAGAAAGCCGCCGAGGTTCCCACCGATATGAGTGTGTTCATGTCAGCCGCGAGGTGCTTCAGATTTAAAAGGGCTGCTCTGTGAAACCTTAAACCCACATAGAACTGGACCGGGATAGTGAGGAGCAGGAGAATAAAATTATTATAGGGGAGAATCATCCACATGGAAAAGACCATAATCGGAACACTGAAACAGGCCGATAGGATAAAATCTTTCTTCAACACCGCTTCTTCTTTTTGCGCGCGGATTGTCACATCGGCTTCGATATCAACATCGTAACCGATGTCGCGAATAATGGAGATGACCTTTTTCAAATCAATGTCCGCTTTCGGTATGATGACGGCTTTCTTGAGAGGGAAATTGACGTGAGCTTCCCTGATTTCATCCATTTTATTGAGTTCCCGTTCAATACGCGCTGAACAGGCAGCGCAGGTCATTCCGGTTATAGGAAGCTCTACCTTGTCAGACATATAACACCTCTCGTTTGTCTCTCGAAAAACCGCATAATAAGCATTATAAGCCAGGAACGATGAAATGACAATGTTGCCCGATGAACATTTTATCATGATTTATCATTCAATTCGTTGACTCCGGTGCCGTAACAGTGTACTATAGATGCAATTTTCTTTGACTCAGCGACGAAGTAAAAAATATTGCCGCATTGTGAGGCTCAATTTTTTTGGAATTTATTGACACATTTTTTCATCTCATAAAGTTTCTTTTTGAATTCATTATACATATCGATGTACATTTAAGTGAGCTTATTCAGTCCTATGGTATATGGACATACCTTATTCTGTTTATTATAATTTTTTGTGAAACAGGGCTTGTGGTGACTCCGATTCTTCCCGGTGACTCACTTCTTTTTGCGGCGGGCACTTTCGCTGCCCGCGGAGATTTCAACGTCCTGTGGCTTTTTATTATTCTATCGGTCGCCGCTATCCTTGGCGATACGGTGAATTACTGGATAGGCGCATATGTGGGGCCCAAGGTGTTTCATAAAGAGCATGTTCGTTTTCTCAATAAGGAATATCTGGACAGGACTCACCAGTTCTACGAAAAATATGGCGGAAAGACGATAATTATCGCCCGTTTT
>CAZXVZ010000302.1:0-1651 GCA_964644085.1 uncultured Syntrophus sp.
TTGAGGTAGCAAATGAACTGTATGATAATGATGGATTACTCCTTCGTCGATCGGGCTTAATTTCTGATGGTATAGTGAGTGAATATTATCCCAATGGCAGAGTCAGGAGTAAAGTTAGCTTCAAAGACGGTGTTGCTCACGGTAAGGGAATCGATTACTACCTCAGCGGGGAAGTATCTGAGGAAAGCGATTTCGAGCGGGGCCAGTTGCATGGCGCCAGCAAACTATACCACCGCAACGGCCTGCTTTGGATTGAGACAACGTATTGTCACGGCAGGCTTAATGGGGTCCTAAGAAGCTATCATGACAATGGAAATCCCGAATCAGAAGCAGAGTATAAGGACGATAAGCTCGATGGTTCATATGTAAAATACGATAAATATGGCTGTTTACAGGAGAAAGGCACTTTCAAACGAGGGGAGAAAGAAGGTAATTACATAATATATCACGAAAACGGGCAACCGGCGCGGATTGAGAGATATGTGGAAGGGAAACTTGTCCATTGTGAAGAGTTTGACGAAGATGGAAACATGACTGCCAGGACAAATTATGAATAATGAAGCGGTGGGAGACTAAATAGTGAAGTGCCAAATCGCCTCGCCCTTTGCGCACGTATCACTTCAAGTTCTCATATTCAAAAGTGCCCCCCATGGCAGCTTTTTGTTATAGAAGGAGGAGATCACTCCTTCCGTGTCCTGAAAACCTTCCATAAGACAGACGAGGAGACCCATGCGCTGGTAGCGCAGAGGAGTCTGGAGTGGTTGGAATAGACGCTCGGGTGTGGAGTAATATTCATTGGAATTAAAGAATGAATGAGATCAATTACAATAAATTACGAGATTACGCCAAGTCCATTTTTAGGTGTGACGTGGACAGTATTCAGGGCATATTGCATTGTCGTGAGGTAGAAGACGCCGTTAATCCAATTGCACCGCAGACAGGTACGATATTATTGTCTGTAGATTATTTGCAATCTTGCACGATAGCTTTTAGGTTCATGACCACACAGAACCGGAGTACAGACCGCGTGCCGGCTCACCCATCCGCCGCATTGCGGGATCACATCCCGGGCGGTACTTGTCGTTTGAACATATCTTTCACTTTATTTCTTGTCATCATTATTGTCATGCGATCAATAATTACCTTGCATTATCAAGAGCGTATGATACAATTGTTTGTAGATAGACGTATTTTCGTCGGTTTGCAGCATGGATGCTGGTTGGACAGTTGATTGGCTTATATGCATGGAACATGCACACGGGAGGCATCAACAATGACCAAGGCAGAAATAGTAGCAACGATGGCGAAAGAAGCGAAGATGCCAAAGACGTTGGCGGCAAAAGGTTTCAGGGTGGCTATTAACACAGTTGCTCAGGCATTAAAGAGAGGAGAACGGATTACCGTTGTGGGATTCGGAACCTTCTTTGTCGTGCACAGAAAGGCACGGACATTCAAGAATCCCCGAACAGAGAAGATAACGAAACTGAGAGCCAAGAAGGTACCCAGATTTTCTGCCGGGACCGCATTGATGGCAGCAATCAACGGCAGGAGGCCAGTGAGTGTAAAATAACCTTAAGATATACCGAAAGATATTTCATCGTATCTGTAGTGCATCCAGTGTGATGTTGACCTGTATGAAGCTGTGGTCATC
>CAZXVZ010000303.1:0-1629 GCA_964644085.1 uncultured Syntrophus sp.
ATCCTGCTCATTTCACCAAGTCCAGCCCAGAGAAGGATAGGAGGGAGAACCACCTGATAGTCCCGTGCATGGTGAGCCCTGGCAGGGTAACCAAGTCTGCGGATATATTCTGCCATTATGCAGGCAATAAAACCCGACGTGGAGTAGGCAAGAAAACTCATTGCATTGCTGATCCAGTCGCTTCCCGTGAAAGCATGGGCTGTTCTCCAGTCCTGGTCAACAAGAACTGCGATTGCATACTGGTGTTTCAACTCTATGGGATCACCCTTAGGGAACTTATTGGTATAGATTGCATAGGGAGGAAGTTTGCAGATTCCAACAGCATCAGCCCTCAAGAAATAGGCAAGTTCTTTGATATGTCGGGAGACTGCTGCCCGGTCTTCCGGTAAGGGAGCTTGCTGGCTTGCTACCAGGCCGTCAACCATGCTGACCAGGTTGCCGGTCATCCACAACAAAGCCCCAGAGACGGGCTGTTTCGGTACGAACCGATTGACCTCTTTCGAAAGGCGTTCCCCGAAGTCTCCTCTTCTCGCACGGTTGAAACCGCTCTCCCTTTCATCAACCCTCTTTATCTGATCATCATATATTGCCGTGGTTGGCCTCTCTACCCGCTTAATCGTATCCATGGGAAAAGGTTCCCAGTTTCTTTCGTGGTATCCGCTCATGTCGATGCCTCGCTTTTTCTAAGAATGAGGTATTCGTATTTATAAAGGTCTTCAACGAACTGGCTTATTATCTCCGCTTCATCAGAATAGTGTCCACCGTACATCAAGGCATAGCGAGCCTCGTCTGTCAAGGTAACGGGTATGAAATCGGCAAATGGACCCCTGATAGACGTGTAACCATGAAGGCTGGCCACCTTTTCGAGGTATGAGAACTTTATTGTGTACTCATCATGACCGGCAAGGCTTATTTTTTCAGGGTTCCCCGTTGACTTGATCTGAAAGAGTGAGCGCATTTCCCCTGAGACTGATGCCTCACAACTGTGCTCTCCTATATAAATGTAGGGAATTTTTGCGTTGCAGAGTTTTTCAAGCGCCTCAATTGCGCCGACATTTACGTTAAAAGTTTCGCCCTGCGGCCTTTCAAAGTCATATTTTTCAAAAAACCCTATTACCCATTTAAGAATAGGGTCATTATACTCAATTTGTCTATCAAGTATCTCCCTTCTAAGATTTATAAGGTTTGGGAAATCGCCTAGATTTTCATTCATAATTGCCAGATCGAAACCGGAAAGATCGTTTACCTGTGTTTCGAGAAAGTCCTCTTCTCGGAAATCAATGCTGAACCCCTTGAGGGTGCCCCTCTGTTTCTCAAGCAGAACTGGCGAAATATCAAGCATGCATATCTTGAGGGAATTATTCTTTTTGAGGAAATCCTTCATAAGGTAGCCGTAGCCTCCCCCCACTTCAAGAACTCGCGATACTTTCGCCATAGGGACAAATTTACCCAGATAGTCGTAAAGGAGGCGGCCGAAGGACTCATTACGGGTAAGCAACTTTCTCACCGGTGTCCCTTCCGGGTAGAGGGCGTTGCAAATTGTCAATTCCCACCCGAGGCTTCGTAGACTTCCCGTGTGATAGTCTTTCGTTGAGTTGAGTGTATGTTTTTCCGTCATGGTTGATCTCT